>CAZLUK010000122.1:0-3136 GCA_964562735.1 uncultured Candidatus Peribacteria bacterium | reverse complement strand
GAAGATAGTCCGCTTCCAGACGTTGAGTAATCACGCCATCGCATACGCCCTCGAAGGTGTGCGTTTCGTTGTCTGCATCGATGTACGCCAGGCAGCAGACAAACTTCGCGCGCCGATTGGTTTCGTGCTCCATGCGCTTCATAAAAAATTCGATCCACGCTTTATCATCAGCCTCCGGCCCCGCGCCCCAGCGCCTGGTCTGTACACCGAGCTCGGGCTTCAGTGCATCAACGGTAATGCCGGAGTCATCCGCGAGGGTCGGGATCCGCGCAAGCTCATGGTAGTACGCGGCCTTGATGATTGCATTGTCGCGGTACGTTTCCCCGTGTTCGTGTGGAAGGCCTGCGATCCCGAAGTCCGAAGGGACTTTTATCACCACCGGCAGATCAGAAAAAATCTCACTGATCTCGATTATCTTGCCTTGGTTGGCGGTGGCAAGCAGGAGATCCATCTAAGCTGCTATATCGTACGCATGTTCCTTCTCGACCATTCTATCAATGAACACCTTCCGCGGCTTCGCTCCATCCGAAGGACCGACGACGCCTTTTTCTTCCATGATGTCGAGCAGCCTGGCAGCACGTGCGTAGCCTACCTTCAGATGTCTTTGGAGCAGGCTGGCAGAAGCCTTATTTGTTTCCTGCACCACGCGCACAGCCTCGAAGAAAAGAGCATCCCCGCCGTTGTCGTCGGCATCCAAATTGATCATTCCGGTCGATCCTTCCACTGCCCCGTTCGCAGTGTTTTCGTCGCCGCTTCCTAGCGTGATCTCCTCCGTGAATACGCCCCCGCCCGCGATCTTCACGACGTTTATCACCCGTTCGATCTCCTTAGTGGAAATATAGATGCCTTGGATGCGGATGGGCTTGGGGGTCGAGGCCGTCATATAGAGCATGTCGCCGCGGCCGAGCAGATCTTCCGCACCCATACCGTCCAGGATCGTTCGGGAGTCCACGGCGGACACGACCCGAAATGCGATGCGGGTGGGGATATTGGCCTTGATGAGCCCGGTGATGACATCGACGCTTGGCCGCTGTGTAGCGATAATGAGGTGCATGCCGACGGCGCGGGCCATCTGGGCGATGCGGGCGATCATCGTTTCCGTGTCTTTGCGGTGTTGGCGCATCATGAGGTCGGCGAGCTCGTCGATGACTATGACGATTCTGGGCAATTTCTTCTCCTCCTCCAGCTGCTTATCATTGTATTCAGCTAGGTTCCTGACTCCAGCTTCGGAGAATCTGTGAAGCCGACGGCCCATTTCTGCAATCGCCCATCGGAGCGCTTGCAGCGCCTTATCGGACTCCGTGATGACTGGCGTAAGGAGGTGAGGGATGCCGTTGTAGGGCATGAGTTCGACGCGCTTGGGGTCTATGAGAATAAACTTCAGCTCGTGCGGCGCATTTTGAAACAAGAGCGAAATCAAAAACGTATTCATTGCGACGGACTTACCGGCACCGGTCGCTCCGGCGATCAGCAGGTGCGGCATATCCTCGATAGTCGCCACGTACGCATCGCCGCTGACACCCCGCCCGAGTGGGATCGTAAGCGGGGAAACCGACTGCTTGAACTGAGGTGACTCGAGCATTTCCCGCAGGTAGACGGTCGAACGTTTCTCATTCGGCATTTCGATGCCCACCAGCGCCTTACCGGGAATCGGCGCTTCGATTCTAAGACTCTGGGCGGCCAGTGCGAGCGCGAGGTCGTTTTTGAGACTTCCGATTTTGCTGAGCTTGATGCCTTCCGCCGGTTGCAGCGTAAACTGCGTGACGGTCGGGCCGGGATGTGCATCTTTCATCGTGACTTCGACATTGAACTCGCCAAGCTTTTCTTTGATGCGCGCCGCTTGTCTTTTCAGCTCTGCATCGTCCACGGTGAGTTCACTGCGCTTATTGTCCAGCAGTTCCATTTCCGGAAATTTCCACTCCTCGAATCGGGTGTCTTTCATTTCCAGCAGTTCCCTCGTCTTGGCCTTTGTTACGGCTTGCACTGCTGCTTTTCCGGAGGGCTTCGGCTCGGGAGCGGCGAAAGCAAATGCCGGACGGACAATATTAATGTCCGGGGCTGCGGTGTCCTGTTCTAGGAGATCTATATCCGCCTCAGCTAGCTCTCGTTCAATCTCATCTTCTTCATCGTCGTCTGCAACAGCTTCTTTTTGCGCTCTTTGGAGCTTCTGCGCTTTTACGGCTGTCAGGCTCCTGAAAATAGCCGGGAGATCGGGCTCGAACGTGATGAAGAGGCCGGCGATAAAGAATGCCGAAAGCATGATGTAACCGGCGGTGGCGCTCAGAAATGCGGCAAACGGGAAAGCCATCATGAAGCCGATCGCACCGCCGAGTTCATTGCGGCTATCCGCGAAGTCGCTCATCGGAGACGTCAGCTGCACGATGCCGAGAAAAGCGGCGAGACACATCGAGAGACCTACCGAGCGCTTAAGTTCGATGTTCGGCGAGTTGCCGATCATGAGCAGGCATCCGAACAGGATGAGTACCGTCGGAAAAAGCACCCGCCAGCTGCCCATGAAGAATGTGAGGCCTTTGTTCACGGCGAGGCCCATCGGCCCCGGTGCCAGGAATAGCACCATACCGAGTCCGATTGCGATGACGGCTTTAACCTGACGGCGGGTGTGATCCTGCAAATCCAAGTCCAGATTCAGGTCGCCCTTTTTGGAGCGGCGCTTCGTCCGGCGGGTTCGGGTCTTGCTGCGGGTCCTAGGCATCGGTAGTAATTCTACAACACAATGAGGGTAGTGCGATAGATGCTGCCGGATCAACCGTTGGGTCAACGCCGCGTTGACCCAACGGTGGGCGTTCCTGGCCTTTTCTGACTGCTGTTTGTAGAAATGTAAAATGGGCATCAGCCAATTCGTGAGCTAATTCATGCTCCCGGCAGACTATATCCGAGCAGCAATTTCCGTGTCCGGGCGTAATCCGGAGAGTAGATGGCCACCTGGGCCCAGAATGCTCGGGAGTGATCGTGGTGTTTTATATGGCCCAATTCGTGAATGATAACGTACCGCAGAATCTCGGGTGTCGTGAGGAGGAGGGGAGTAGCGAGCGCAATGATGCCGGTTTGTGAGCAACTGCCCCAGCGGGAACGCATGTACTTGAGCGTAACGGTTTTGATCCGTCCGCCGAATGTC
>CAZLUK010000121.1:0-15017 GCA_964562735.1 uncultured Candidatus Peribacteria bacterium | reverse complement strand
GTTTCGCGTGCTGTTCTGGCCTCCTCGAAGGAGGCGACGATTTGTAACTGCTCTTTTGCTGCGTACTCTTCGAGTTCACGGAGTTGGGCAGGAATCGAAAGCGATTGTCGCTCTTCCTGCTCACTGGATTTACGAACATAGATGACGTATCGCATACAGCAGAGTGTAGCAGGGTAGAAAGTTTTGCCGCTCTGCGAATTGAAAGAGGATGCGGTGCAATACGAAGCCAAAATAGGGAGGCGCGTTTTGCGCGACAGCCCCGAAAGTCGTGATTGGTGGTGCCTGAGCGACAAAATTATAACCGATTTCCGCGAACATTGGCCCGCCTGCGCATAGCTTCGGACGGGCAGGCGCGGCGGCTGAAAATTCGGGGGGCAGCCGCCGCGCCGTTTACACTGAACATGTTGAAGTGCCGCTTCCATCAGAACAGCACGCGCCTGCCCGCCGTAGTTGCGAAGCACGAAGGTGGGAAACCGGAAAAGCAAGCCGACTTGAACTGGGCTTTCGCCAGCCGCAAAATTTTTCCTTGAGATGAGACGATTGTTCATTCATCGAAAAGCTTCAACGTAGTCCAGTGAAAATGTTTCACCATTTCTGGGTTGCAATGTGCGTGGACGAGCCCGCTGTAGCTTGCAACGTTATTTCTGGTTGTGCGTTCCAGCACTCGGTTCCACACGCGCTTCTGCAAACGGCGATGCATCGGATAGAGCATGCATCCGAGAAACTTGAGTCCCTGACTACAGGGAAAAATGACATCATTGCGTGCATGAAGTGAAAGTGAGAGTTCGTCATACAGAAATGACTTCATGCGTTCACGGCTCTCCACTGCCAAAGCTCGACTGTTGGTGAAGATGACAAAATCATCGCCGTAGCGCAGGTATTTTTTGATGCGGAGATCGTGTTTCACGTACCTATCGAATTCGTTTAGATAGATGTTCGAAAATATTTGGCTCGTCACATTGCCGATGGCGATCTCGCGCGGAGATTCAAAAGTACTCTCTCTCTCTCTCTCTCTCTCTCTCTCTCTGCGCCCACAACACTTAAATTTGTGGTGTAGCTATCGATCACTTTCTCAAGGAGCCGCACCGTGACATCGTCATTGATCCTCCTGCCGAGGATACGGAGGAGCGTGGCGTGATCAACGGAATCGAAAAACTTGCGAACGTCGCCGCGCCAGAAGAAGCCATTGCTATTCTTCGCCAAAAAATCCTGAGCACGTTCAATCGCGGCAAGCAGACCTTTTTCCTCACGACATGACCATACATCATAGATGAAAGTCTTGTCGTAGATGTTGACCAGGTGTTCGTAGAGAAGACGGTGCACAAAACGATCTCTGATGCTCGCGACCGCGATCTCTCGTGTCTTCGTATCGTTTACGCAAAAAGAAAGATAAGAGCCGTGCCGGTACGTGCCGTCGCGCAGTTCACAGTGCAACGTTGTGAGGTTTTTCTCGATATGAAAACGAAAGTGCTCCAATTCGGGCGTACGTTTCTTCCCGCGCGCGAATCGAAGCCAACAGCGCCAGAGAGCGGGTACACTGAGAACAATGGACACGCTTCCCATCATCAACCGAACCTACGATCTCTACAAGCAGGTTGTCGATATCTCCGAGCATCTGAACAAGCGATGGCGTTTCTCGCTCGGAAAGAGTGTCGAAGACACAGTCCTCAGTCTGCTCTCCGAGCTGATCATGGCGAAGAACGCGCCGAAACCGCTCAAGGCCGGTTACCTCATCAGGGCATGCGCCCATCAGGAAACGTGCATGCTGAAGCTGCGGTTGTGTTTGGAGCTCAAGCTCGTGAATGAGACGAAAATCTTCCAGACACAGGCGACCGTGGAAGAAGTGGGACGACAAATCGGCGGATGGCTGAAATCGGTGCAAAGCTGATGAACCCTTAGCCCGGCGACGCGCACGCCCTGATTGTCATTGCGGTTGTCGGCATCGTTTTGGTTCTGGTTGGCGTTGCCCCTGTTACGATTGCCGTTCGGCGCGATGCCGCTTGTTGACCGAGCTTCATACCGAAGTCATTAGCCGCAGCCCAATGAATGACTCTCTCGTTACAGAATCGCTCAGCTCAAACCTAAGGGTTCATGAGATTTTGATGGTCCATCAGGCTCCTTCTTTCATGCAGAGCCATTGTTTGAAAGACCACTTTTCGGTAGCCCTGCAGCAAAGCAAGGTTGCTATTCACCGCCGTACATATGATATTGAAAAAAATTTGCAGCGGAAGACCGCCGCTAGGCGGTCTTAAGGACAAAAGAAAAGAGAAAAGAAAGACCAAAGACTAAGCAGCAAGCGAAACCCTTAGCCCGGCGACGCGCACGCCCCGATCGCCAAAGCGGTTGTCGGCATCGCCTTGGTCCCGGCTGGCGAGGCCCCCGCCACGAACGCCGCACGGCGCGAAGCCGCTTTCTGCAATTTCCAACAGACTTTTTTTTTCATTGTGCCGCCACGTCCATGCGTCTTCAATTAGTTTAGGATTCTTTTCCGCCATCGTCTGATCTTCTTCATACGAAGGTAATCTGCCGTCGAAATGCGCCGCATAGACCAGTCCTTGCCAAAAATTCAGGCCATCGTTAACAGACCGCTTTGCATTACAATGATTATGAAACCTATCCAAAAGTCGTTGTTTTTGTTTGTCAGTATATGGAATTGTCTGTTTTGCGGAATCGCATTCTATGACTTTTTCTATCGCAACTGCTTTTTGATCAGAGGTAAGCTCATTGAATATCATTACCTCATTTTTGACACTCTCAATATCATGCGGTTGCGCTTGGGCAAATTCCACATATCCATTCTGATCTAACTGAAAGCCCGTGACGACCAGTTTTGTCTTTTCTTGTTGTGGGAGTCTGAGCAAATTGCGCATCACGCGAGGGTTTTTCATCAGTGCTGCCCGAATGACGCCGATATCGGGGGCTCCTTGGCAATTTTTTTCCATCGCCAACTTTGGAAGTAATTGATCAAATAACGCCGTGCACTCTGCTTCGGAAAGGGAATTTTCGGCAGACTTCTGAGCGTTCACAGCATTGCCATCTTGGCCCGAAAACCTTGAGACAAGCAAGGTCTGCACCTTGTCACGTGTATAGTCTGGCATCGCAACATAGACGCTGCTGCCGGGTTCTATACCCTCAGGCTGATTCTGTTCTGCGAACTCTGCTGAAGATGAAGACATAATTAAGGATTGGGTAATCATACTAATGATACGCTGTTTTTAAAAGATGTCAAATCGAAAATTCACTACAGGAACCTCTGCAAAAAGACCACAGTGAATTTCGCTGACTGTGCAAGCTGATTTTGGCTTAAACATGCGAAGAAAGGATGAATCCTATGGTAGGATTCAGGGTGTTCAATCCATTTCCCTTTCTTCCTATGCAGTCTAACACAGCTCCTCTCTCCTTTGCAGATCTTTCCTTGCGAAAGACCAAAATCACACGGATAGAAACATTCCTTGAACGTATTGATGCGAACATCGATTTCTCGTTCACGAAGCAGTGGCATGCGGAGCTTCATCCTTCTCATCGTGGCCGTCGCGCATTCGATGTCAGCGTTCTCTTCCGCATCATTCTTCTCCAACAATTGTTCGGACTCAGTGACCCGCAAGCGGAGCAGGACATCCATGATCGTTCATCGTACCAAGATTTCCTCGGCATTACCGCCGACACGGACATCCCCGACGAGACAACGATCTGCAGGTTTCGCTCGGTGCTTGTGGAGAAAGGGTGGGACAAGGAGTTCTTCCGTGAAGTGGAAAGACAGCTCAGAGAACACGGCATCATCGTCACCACCGGGAAAAGTGTCGATGCCACGATCAGTGAAGTGCCGAAGGGGAGGAATCGGGAGGATGGGACCAGTACTCGTGATCCGGAAGCATCCTTCACGAAAAAGAACAATCGGAGCTATCACGGGTACAAAGGACACATGTCGACCGACACGAAAGGGAAATTTATCCAGAAAGTCTTTACTTATACCGCCAAGGATCACGACAGCATTCATGAGAACAAGGTGCTCGATGGGAACGAAACAGCCGTCTTCGAGGACAGCGCATACATCAACAAGGAGAAGAAGAAACGATTCCGCAGGGACGGAATCTTTTACGGAGTCGTCGAGCGCGGAGTGCGTGGACATCCGCTCACTGCGGCGCAGAAGAAGCGCAACAGGCAACTCAGCTCCGTGCGTTGTCGCGTCGAACATCCTTTCGCGGAACTCAAATGTCGCATGCGCTTTCATCTTCGCTACCGAGGACTGCGAAAGTCCGATTGGCAATTCACCATGGCATCCGCTGCCTACAATCTCAAACGTTTCATCGGCCAGCTCTTCCCTGCCCAAGGGCAAGCCGTGGTCTGGCGTGGGTAGTTTTGCAGAGGGAGGATTATGTCCAAACGAAGAAGAAACGCTCAAGAAAGCCAAGAATCATTCACATCACCGCACCAAAAGACACGACAAAATCACCGCTCGGTATCAGGAGTGGATTTTTGCAGAGGTTCCTACAAATTGTTGAGCAAAAGAGCAGTTACAAACTGTCACGGAAACGGCACTTCAACAAGTTCAGTGTAAACGGCGCGGCGGCTGCCCCCCAATTTTCAGCCGCCGCGCCTGCCCGTCCGAAGCTATGCGCAGGCGGGCCAATGTTCGCGGAAATCGGTTATAATTTTGTCGCTCAGGCACCACCAAACCGTACAAACATTTTCTTGCATTTTATTGAAAGCGTAATAGCATGATTCTTATGTTGGTAGACTCTTTGACCCATCCGAAAATTCAGACTACTGATTATCTTGAGTTGGAAAGGCTGGTTTCTTCACTGAGTAAGCATGTGTTACGTAATGCAGTAATCGATGTTACAGGAACAGTCACGCGCGATAGCTTAAACGGAGCACTAACTCGATTTTGTGATTCTCCCAAGCCAGATGCAAGTATGTATTCATCCCCATCACAAGAAAAGCAGCCTGCAGTGTCGTTGTCTGACTTCTGTTTTCTTGAGCACCGTTTACATAATCTGCGACGTGTAGTTGTGAAGACTGCCATCAGAAGGGCCTCGCAGATTTGATGACCGTTTCGATCGGGCGTGAGTGGAGCGAACTACTCAGAACACCTATATTGCTTCGTGCTTGTCTCCTTTCAAGTGGCACCGATGAGGGCTAACAACCACTTAAGGTGATTATTTCTTCTACTAATTATTCCCCCGAAACCCCACTCTCATCCCAAACCCAAACAAATAGTAACCTAGTGCCGTTTGCCTCACTCCCCTCTTTCCCCTACCATATCGCCGCAATGATCAACGCCTTAAACATCATCGAAGCGATCCTCGGATCACTCCTTTCACTCCTCATCCTCCTACAGCACCGTGCTTCGGGGCTCTCGGCGACGTTTGGCGGCAGTGGAACTGCCTACGTGCAACGCCGCGGAGCGGAGAAAGTTCTTTTTAAACTGACAATCTGGATCTCCGTCATATTCTTCGGTATCGCAATTGCGATGATGTACATCTAGAACGTAGAGCGGATAGAGTGTATTTCTCTATCATAAAGTATGCGGTCGATTTTCCGTCTGATTGCGGCTATAACACGCTTGGAACGCATCGTTCTGGCAGTTTTGATGATCGTACTCGGTATCAGTTTTCTCATGCTGCTTAGGATCTTTTTTATCGAGAACACCGGCGATGTGCCGGTGGCCGGAGGAACCTACATAGAAGGTGCGGTCGGTGAAGTATTGCCGTTAAATCCGTGGTTCGTAACCGGAAATGACGTCAGCCGCGACATTGTGTCACTCGTCTTCGCGGGCCTCATGAAATATGACCCGCGCACCGGCAAAGTAGTCGATGACCTTGCAACCGTGAAAGTGAGCACTGACAACCGTAATTTCACAGCTACTCTGCGCCCCGGAATCGTATGGCACGACAGCTCCAAAGACAACCCGCATCCGGTGACCTCGGACGATGTCCTCTTCACATTTAAAACAATTCAGGAACAAGGCTTCCCAAATCCAATTCTCCAACAGAATTTCCGCGGAGTGGAAATCGAAAAAATCGATGACAGGACCGTCCGTTTCCGCCTGAGTAAGCCTTACTCGTTCTTCAGCAGCAACCTGACGCTCGGCCTGCTTCCGGCGGCATCGTTTGGCGGAATCCCGGTGAACAAGCTGAACCAAACTCTCGATTTCGGCTTTCATCCAATCGGCGCCGGGCCGTACAGCTTCTTAAGCCTTTTACAAACCGAACTCTCCACCGAAGTTACCCTCAAGCGTTTCCCTCGCCATGGAATGCCTGCGGACAAGATCGACCGTATCGTGTTTCGAGTGTTTAGTGAATATTCCACACTACTCACCGACATCATTAATATGAACGGCGTACGCCTAGTACCCAGAAATGCCAAAGGCCAGCCGATTCTGCCTAGAAGATTCATCCCGATTCCATACACACTGCCACAGTATGTCGGTATTTTCTTCAATCTTGATCGTGATATTTCAGCTGACCGCAATGTCCGCCTCGGGCTGCAACTCGCAGTAAATAAACAGGCGATCGCAGACATCCTCCACGAGACGCAGGTCATCGACACGCCACTTCTCGAGATCAACCTCGGCGACTGGCAATACAAATTCGATATTCAGGCGGCTCAGGGTGCCTTCTTCGAGTCAGACTGGAACGTGCCAGAAAAGATTCGGCTTCAGCGGCTGCTAGAACAGCGCGAGACGAACGCCGTCGGCCCGCTTGCCGGCGTACAGCGAACAGCGCTCCTCGGAACCGGAGGTATTTTGACGCTCACCGGTTCATCCAAAGATATGAAGTTCCCCGCCAAGGTAAACGGATTTCTGGTGGAGACCGGTGCCAAGCTGTCCGATGGTACAGTCAGAATGTTATCTGGCACATGGATCGTAAAGCTTCCGGCAGGTAGCGGCGGCAGCGGCACGCTGAAAACGGGCATGAATATTCTCAAAATGACGAACGCGAAGGATGAAATCACAGATTCTGCGTACCTGGAACGAATGACCGATGCCCGCAAGTTCCAGAAAGCCGTGACTGAGCAACAGCTCGTTAACCAGTTTATTCGAAGCAAACAGCTCCCGGAAGCTGATCCCGCACACATCGATGTGAGTAAACTGTACATTGAAGATGGCTTTCTCCGACGCAAAATTTCTGATGACAAACCGCATACCCGCATCTCTGGCCGTGGCAGAGAGATGGCACTCACGATTTTAACTTCTGCCAAGCCGGACTCGTATCCGGTTGTGGCCGGTATGTTGAAGAAGCAATGGGAAGCGGTAGGTGCGAAAGTGACACTCGACATTGTCACCGACAAAAAGGGATTCCATGACAAGCTGGTAAAACGCCAATACGACGTTACGCTGTTCGGCCAGTCGCTGTTCGATAACCTCGATAGCTACCCCTACTGGCATTCAAGCCAGATCCAAGAGAAATCCGATCCAACAAAACTACGCATCGATGCCTTCAACATTTCGCAGTATGCATCATTTGAAGCTGACCAGCTTCTGACACGTATTCGCGAGACCGGTGACCAAAGGTCGCGCACGAAAGCCCTCAAGAATCTTAATGATCTCTGGAAAAAAGACATTCCGGCGATCATCCTCTACTCCCCGCTCTCGGTTTACGCCCACGACGATTCGGTGCACGGGATCTCTTTGCAGCATCTTTCCCTGCATGCCGACCGATTCGCTCACATTGACGAATGGTACATGACTACGCAGAAACAATTTATAAACGACAAACACTGGCTGTCCTTTATTCCGTGGCTGATGAGCTTGATTCGTAAAATATAGTAAAGCGGGATGCCCCAGACCCCAAATTCCCTCTTGTGCGGAAATTCATATTTCCCTATAATTTTTCGGCTTAAACCAGCATGGAAGTCCTCCTCCTCATCGATATCAGTGGCATTGGCAAAAAAAACGATCTAATCGTCGTGAAGAGCGGTTTTGCACTAAACTATCTCCTGCCTGAACGTAAGGCGCTGGTAGTGACCCCAAATGTCCGTAGGAGCTACGCCGAGGCCATCAAGAAACGTGCGCTTGAGCGTGAACGTGAGCGCGAGATCCAGCAGTCGCTCTCAAATACTCTCACCGGCAAAGTTGTCCACGTCTCCGAAAAGGCCTCCAAGGCAGGCAAGCTGTACGCAGCGATCTCAGGAGAGCAGATTTCCGCAACACTTTTTGCAGAGTACGGCATCGCAATTCCATCCGACTCCATCGGCATCAGTAACCATATCAAGCAGATCGGTCCACACACCGTCACAGTCACCGTTGGCACTCAGTCGGTTCCTGTCACGATCGACGTTGCTGCCGCGGCATAGTTGTCTGGCCTCGGAGACGTAAGCTTGTTATTCTTTCTTTGCTATGCCGGAATTTGGCGGATCAGAATCGTTCACACCCGGTGAAGGTGGCACTGCCGCCTCCGAAAGCATGTATGAGAGCGCCAAAAAACGCTTCACCCAGACACATCAGCAAATCAAACAGATGACGAAAGAAGAGAAGAAGGCTCGCAAGCGTGATGATCGCGTTGCAACGACCATTCGGCAATTTTTGGCAGACAAACGGTATTCCCACCTTTTCCAGCTGATTTCTAGACTTGCAGCCATGGACTGCCCGTCGATATTCATTTTGGCTGTCTTGTCACTCATTCATCATGAATCGCTCGAAACTGTGAAAGACTACATCGCGGAAAACAAGATGGTGCTCGATACACCGGATATGACATCGTTAATCATCGCAGGAAAAAGCAAGCTCTCTCCGGAGATCCAAGAAAAGATTTTGTTCTGGACCGCACGACTAGAACTCGTCATGAGTACCGATGCGGAAAGAATTCTCAGCCGGCTGATGGTAGACGAAGGAAATATCGACGGAGCTGTGCTACAGTTGACAACATTCGTGCTCGTGGACTTCTTCCACGAAACAGTCTCTCCGATTCCGTACGAGGAGCTACAGCCGCTCACGATCAAAATCCTCCAGGATATTCTCGAACCGTACATGGAACTCATGAAAAAGCACTTCGCGGAACGACAAGCAGAAAAAGCGCCGAGTGACAACGATGAATAGAGACGCAAAATTTTGCGTCTCTTGTTTTTCCATAGACGCCCCCGCGGGTCGTCGCTACATTTATCGCTTCAAAACAGCCAAAAATGCATCTTGTGAGAGTGTCACTTTGCCCATCTGCTTCATGCGCTTTTTGCCCTTCTTCTGCTTGTCCAAGAGCTTATTCTTTCGCGTCACGTCGCCACCGTACAGGTAACCGGTTACGTCTTTTCTTAGGGCTGCGATATCCTCACGTGCGATGATCTTGCCGCCGATCGCAGCCTGGATCGAGATCTGGAACTGTGCTTTTGGGATGACGAGCTTGAGCTGTTTACAAATCTTCTCGCCGACGTCCCGTGCTTCCGAACGATGAATAATGACGCTGAGAGCATCCGCCGGCTCGCCAAGCAGCAGAATATTCATTTTCACAAGGTCGTCTGGTCGGTAGCCCAAGTGTTCGTAACTGAGGGACGCGTAACCTGAGGACGCGGACTTCAACTTGTCAAAGAAGTCAAGAACGATGCTCGCGAGTGGAACTTCAAAGTGCATCAAAGCACGGTCGTCATCGATGTACTCAAGACTCAGATACATGCCGCGCCTGTCCTGCACGAGCTGCATGGCGGGGCCAACATCTCGCCGGCGGCAGACGATTTCAAGCCGGACCCACGGTTCTCGAACTTCATCGATGTAAGTTGGATCCGGTAGTTCGGCCGGATTGCTGATAAGCGCAATCGTCGGATCGTCGACTTTGAGCAGGCTTGCGCGAACGACGGATGCCGGGCGGGAGGCCTTGAGCTGGACTTCGTAAAGCACGCTTGGAGCAGTGATGACTAGATCGCAGTCGTACTCGCGTTCCAGACGTTCCTGGATTATGTCCATGTGGAGCAGACCCAGAAACCCACAACGAAAGCCATTTCCAAGGGCAGTATTGTGTTCGTAGCTGATCTCGATTGCAGCGTCGTTCATCGAAAGTTTTTCAAGCGAATCACGGAGTTTCGGGTATTCTTCGGCCTGCGATGGATAAAGACCCGCAAACACCATCGGCTGAACTTTATTGTAACCGGGCAACTGCAGAGCCGTGATAGAAGAAGCGATCGTATCACCGACTCTGGCCTCCGCGACATTCTTAAGTCCGGTCACGATGTAGCCGATCTGGCCTGCGCTGAGCGACGAATCTGAAATATACTTGGGCGAGAAATACCCAACGTCCTGCACCTCAAAATCCACTTTAGAACCAAGCAGGCGTACTTTCATCCCCTTCCTGAATTCACCATCGATGACCCTGACGTACGAAACGGCACCGCGATAATCGTCCATGACAGCGTCAAAGATAAGCGCTCTGGAATCACTACGGGATGCATCGATCATCGGAGCCGGAATACGGTCGATGACAGCCTGCATCACGGCATCGACACCGGTTCCGTCCTTCGCAGAAATTCTGAGGATGTCGTTTTTTAAGCAGCCGAGCATTTTGACGACCTCGTTACTGACACGTTCCGGATCGGCAGCCGGCAGATCGATCTTGTTGAGCACCGGAATAATGACAAGCTGATGTTCCATGGCCATGTACAAAACCGCCAGAGTCTGTGCCTGAATTCCCTGGGAAGCATCCACCAGCAGAATTGCGCCTTCACAGGCGGCCAGCGAACGGCTCACTTCGTACCGGAAATCGGTATGACCGGGAGTATCTATGAGATTCAGTTCCGTGCCTTTATAATTCATTCGGACCGGTGTGAGCTTGATCGTAATGCCGCGCTCGCGCTCCAGATCCATAGAATCCAAAAGTTGCTCTTTCATCTGGCGCTTCTGTAGCGTGCCGGTCATTTCGATCATCCGATCAGACAGCGTCGATTTGCCGTGATCGATGTGGGCGATGATGCAGAAGTTCCGGCGGTTCATAAGCCGCCCTATGCTACGGATAGATGACTAAAAAGACTAGCCTGATACTCAAAAGTTCTGCACTGTCATTTGCGCATTTTTTCCTTTGAATACTCCAACAATGAGACCCATTCCTCTAAAAATTTCTCTCCCATTCCTGTTCGATTTCCCTCTGCGCCAAAGCGTTTATCTATTTCCTGATCTACTTGTTTTTTCCCCCCCAAGAATCGCGCGACTCTGCCTGTAGGATAGGCTTCTTTATACCAATGTTTCGCAATATCCGCGTTTGAAAGCGCAGCACTATCTTCCAACACTCTTGCAATCGTAACAACGGAACGAGGAGAGAGATCGACAAGACGGCGTATCTCATTTTCTGTACTGGGAAGGGTAAAGGAATGCGTACCTAACTTCATGGTTTCTTCTGGGTTCACACTTTGTCGACCGAAATACTTTGCCCCAAGTTTTCTTCTAGTTTCGTATTCTATGTAACGTAGTTTTTTGAGTGTTAGATAAGTTTCCCCCGCGTATTGGAAGGCTTTCTCCTTCCGAGCAGCATCATTCGTACCTAAAGCAGTACGCCCTTCTTCCAATGCCACCTTTTCAAACTCCGTTGATCGCCGTGCATCTTTTAAAGCCTTGAGAATAGATTCCTTGCGGACATTCTCAGGAAATTTTCCTGTATATAAAAACAAATCTACAGAAGGCTCGTCGGAAGATCCTCTGATAGTAGTTTGCAATGTTTCGAGTTTTGTATGTGTATCACTGTTCACACCTTGGCGTTCTTTTACATGCACTGCGAGATATTCACGCACTTCGGGAGACATACCAGCTTTAGCACTTGGTATCACTTCTGCGCCGATTTCGTGATAAGGCGGATAATCGAGCGCCATAAGGAGTTGGTTCGTATACAGGTGCGCTTCCAGCGCAAGATCCTGTTTCGGCGCATTGGGAGAAGTGCCTTCAGAAGCCTGTAATATAATAAGAAGATGCTCAAAAACACTATTTGCTTCATTACGAACAGTAGTCGGTGGCAAAGTCCCTGGGGATTGCTCTAGACGAATGAATGAATTTTCAACGGCATCTAATGCTTGTCGTACTCGCACTTCTGCAGCTCCTTCTTTTGCCCCTACTTGGCTGAGTGCACCTAGTACAGAGGGAATACCGAGTCGAACATACCAACGACCGAAAACACGTGGTCCCAAAAGCGGAATTCGCATCGCCATACGATGGAGAATCGGTGTGAGAATTGCCGCCTGAAGCGTGAGGTACGCTTTTCCTCCTTCTTTTAATTGATACTGCCATCCCAGGTTCTCAGGAGTTGCAGATTCAAGCAGGATAAAGCGTCCGTCTTCATCCTGATAGGAACGAGTACGAAAAATGCCATAGGGCGCAGCTTGACGAAGATGGTACAATAAAGTTTTTCCTCCAACACGAGTGACTTGATCAAGCATGTTCGGACCACGCATTGCACCAACACGCCCCGCATTTTCTACCACTTGCCAACGTTGAATAGAAGCCAAAAGCGTGCCTGCATGACGCTGGATTCGCAAGTAAGCATCCAAGCACGTATTCAAAGCTTGCGGATCGACTATCTCCCCTCCTTCCATGCGTTTTAGGAGTTGCAATAATTCACCTGTCAGTTTCGCATCATTACTTGTGGCGATTGATTCAAATGACCCACGTACTTTAGAAGTTACTTCGTCGAAAATGTTTTGAAACTCCTTCGGACTTGTGAGCGCCCGTTCTTTCGCAACATCTGCTCCTGGAATAGGAATCGCTCCGCGACGATCAAGAAGGTCTATCCAGTAACGAATATCTTTATTCTTTTGAATATGTTCTTTAAGCGCAGCGTGTGCTTCCTCTTTGAATTCTTCATATGCTTTAAGCTTCAAAAAATCTTGTTCGAATTCCTGGATACCCTCTCCTAACTGTTTTGCTGCTCTTTTCTTTTCAAGTGCTCCACCCTGTGTGAGAAGTTTCCGCCATACATCAATGGAAATCTCGGGTGCATCCAAAACAAGCTCCGCTTTAGGAAGACCTTGAGTCATGCGTTCCGCTCCTGCTGTTTTTCGCTCTTTATCCGCAACTTTCTGCGTATCTTTGAACTCATCACCTATGGCATTTGTTTTGTTTTTATAACTTTCTTCTGCCGCGGGAAGGCTGGCGACAAGTTTTTGGAGGGCTTCTTTTTGTGGAACACTCAATTCTGGGCGAATGGACAATTTTTCTCGCAGTATCCAAGCAGTAGTAGCAATGGGTGTCAGCTCTTGTATTTCCTCTGGACGCAAAGGACGTCCACGATGTTCCGAACCGAGAAGAACAGTCGCACGTGCTCGTTCTATTTCCTCTATTAATCTTTCGCGATCATGAATTATTTCAAATACATCTTGTAGTTGCTCTTGAATCTTAGGGTGATATTGGACAAGGCGTGCCTGCTGAAATAGCCGAGGCAGGATGATCGCGAGCGCGTCGGCTTGCGTGAGATATTCCTCATAAAGTTGCTCTTCTGCTTCAGTCAGTCTTTTGGGGTCTTCTTTAGACAAAGCTTTATGTTTCAGGAGCTCTTTTTCGACTCTATCAGCCGCGTCGAGTGTGCGCTTGAGAAAAGCAGTTGCAGCCAATGAGGCATGCTCATACGCATCAGAATCTTCAGGTGCCATGACTTGAAGTTTCAGAAGAGATTCGTTTCTAAGACTCTGTCGCAGTGAGATGGATGCCCCGACTTCTTGCCGCTCTGTAGGCTTAAGTGATTCTGGCATGCTATTGAGAAACGCCTTCGAGTGCCGACCGCAGCGCATCCATTGCTCCGGGGCTCTGAAGGATTTCGCCAGCTTCACTCACCACTTCACCAGAAACCGAACCGCCCGTAACGGGAAGAGAGCCTATAATGTCAGTTGCAGCTTCCGGAGTCCCTATCCCAATCTTTGAGAGCGCAACTTTAAATGCTTGGATGAGACGCGTACCGTATTCTCCTGCCGTTGGCGCAAGAGCTGGCATGAAATAGAGAATCGCAACGATGATCGCAGTGACAGCGACAGCGGTAAGTATCGAATGTTTCTTCATAGTTCTTCCCACTGCTTGAGCAGCTCGTATTGGAAGCATCCGCATTTTCTTGAAGAACGTTTCTTTCTTCTTCAGCTGCTCTGCATTCCCTGTCACTTGCTGCAATGCTTTATCTACATTTCCATTCAGAGAAGGATCTGCTTCCTTCATTCGTTTCAAAAGGTCCTCCTTGCCTTTGTCAGATTTGTAGAGCTCCAGGATTCTTTCCATTTCAAGTCCAAATTTTTTCTCGAGAGTCTCGCGATCTCTGAAAATCCATTGATCCAAATTTTGACCATTTGTGGAACGGCTTTTTCCTGCCGATATGTTTGAATCTTTAACCATTGGATGTTGGAGTATTAGCTTCCATAAGCATTCGGCGAATCATCGATACTGTAGCCGCGCCTTCAAGATCTTCATCAATCTTTGCGTAAGAAAGAAGATAAGTAATCATGCCGCTCACAACCCGAGTTCCAAGCACAAAGAAAAGCTCAGCAAGCTGTTCCTGCGAGAGCAAAGAAATATCGAACGAAGCAATCGCCTTTTCAAGATCTTTTTCATTCTTGGTATTCATAACTGCGTCAGCCAGTGCCTTGGATACTGGATCTATAAAACGAGCGATTTTATAGCGCAGATAGAGTTCATCAGGAGTTTCTGTGATGTATACAGTTTCCTCTTCGATCATCCATCCTTCTTTTACCTGCTCTGATAAAGCATCGAATAGCTTTTGCTCTGCCGTCGTGAGATACAGGGTTTGGATCATCATCACCAATACTATAGCAGAAGTAGCTTACCTGCCCAATAGGTGAAGCTTTTGCCTGAGCCCATCCTCGCCTCTTCGCACGGCCTGTAACCAATTGCTTCGGTTTGATGTCTCCTTGGCGATCTTCCTGAGCCCATCTAGCTTATCGCCCGGCTTTTGTGAACAAATAATCGTTGCTTTCTCCATCGCCAATGCCGCCAGCGCCCCATGATAGCGCTGTGAAATCACTTCTGCGGCACCGGAAACTTCGTCGAGAAACTGTGTGACGGACTTAAGCTCGATGACTGTTGCCTTGTCTCCGGAAAGTTTACGCAATCG
>CAZLUK010000120.1:0-12522 GCA_964562735.1 uncultured Candidatus Peribacteria bacterium | reverse complement strand
TCTCAAGTCTCAGGTCTTATGAAGATCCTTCTCGTCACCAATTCGGCCCGGGGTGAAGCAATAGCGGATGCCTTTATGCGAAGTCCCCAGAAACCGGAGCTCATCGTTTGTTCTACAGTGAAGAGTCCGGGTTTTGCGACAATGGCAAAGGAACTCCATGTGATGGACATCATGGCACTGGCGAAAATCGTCGATATTGGAAAGAAGGCAAAGTGTGATTTTGCGTTCGTCGCTCCAGATGATCCGATCGGCGCAGGGCTCGCCGACCGTCTGGAAGCCGCCGGAATTCCGTGCGTTGCGCCCAAACGTAATCTGGCGCGGATCGAATCTTCCAAAAGTTTCGCCAGAGAACTCATGAAGAAACACGGTATCAACCATAACCCCCGCTTCCGCACGTTCGCGCTCTCGTCCGTCGATCAACGTCACCAAATCGAACTTGATATCCGAGCATTCCTAGAGCACGAGCTTAACGGACACTACGTGGTGAAGTACGACGCACTCAAGGGCGGCAAGGGTGTAAAAGTGAGCGGTGAGCACCTCATGACGATCAATAGCGGCGCCAAGTACGCGATGGAATGTTTGCAGCAGTGCGGTACCGTCGTGCTGGAAGAGAAGCTAATCGGCGTCGAATTCAGCCTCATGTCGTTCGTCTCCGGAACGAGCGTCGTCGATATGCCCGCAGTGCAGGATCACAAACGCGCGAGCGGCGGCGACCAGGGCCCGAACACCGGCGGCATGGGCACCTACAGCGATGTCAGCCACGGACTGCCGTTCCTGGAGTCTGCGGACGTGAAAGCAGCCAGTGAGATCAATATAAAAGTGGCTGCGGCGATTGAGGAGGAATGCGGCGAATCCTACAAAGGAATTCTGTACGGCGGATTCATTGCCACTGCCGGCGGCGTGAAAGTGATTGAATATAACGCCAGGTTCGGAGATCCGGAAGCTTTGAATGTTCTGCCCCTGCTTGAAAGCGACTTCGTCGCAATCTGTCAGGCGATCATCAAAGAAACTCTGACACCTGACCTCGTTAAATTCTCACCAAAGGCCACAGTCTGCAAATACATCGTCCCGAAAAGCTACCCCGAGGGCAAGAATGAAGTGGGACAGAAAATCCTGATTCCGGAGGAATTCCCTGAGAATTCCAGAATTTACTACGGCGATGTACACCAGGATGACACCGGAAACGTGCTGCTCGGCGGATCGCGATCCATCGGGATAGTCGGCATCGGTGATTCTATTGCCGAGGCTGAACAGATCGCGCAGTCGGTCTGCGAAAAGATAGTCGGACCCGTTCGGTTCCGATCGGATATCGGAACCGTCGATTCGATCCAGAAGCGCATTGAGCTCATGCACAAGCTGCGAGCGATATAGTTGACATAAGTATATTTATAGGTAAAATGCGGTACTTGCATCTCATTTACCCCATTTTTATGTCGTCTCTGTTCCACCACACCCGTGCACTGCAGTTCTCCGCTGTGGCCACATTAGTCACCGCTGGCTTGACAGTCCTGCCGCTGCTGGCTGCCGATCAGTACGACGAACCTTACTATGCCAATCAGATTGTCCAAACGTTCCAGAAGATGGGAGCCCAGACCACCTATGTGTACAACAATGGCTCACTCGCGACCAGTGCTTTCGACTTCGCGAGTTACTTTTCAAGCACTTGTTACCGTCCAACAACTTTCGACATGCCCGGCTGCAAGGAGAAATTCGGCCCTTATGCCAACCTGAAGGAGACATATGAGTCCGGCAAACTTGCGATGATCCTGAGCCGTGTGTCGTACCTGAAGAATATCGCCAAGTTTCTGCCTGGAGCTTTCGCAATAAGCTTGTCGTCCGCTCCCAACCACTCTACCTCCGTCAGCTCCTCTTCATCGTCGTCTACAGACCTTACTAATAGGAACGAACGCGCCAGCCAGGTCTGGAAACTGTGCGTCAATAAGTTTATGACACGCGAAAAGTCCGTCAGGTGCTACCAGCGCAATATCCGGCTGATTGTGGAGCGTACGGAGCCAGTGGCAGAGAATTTGGTGTACTAGCATCCCATATCCGCAGTTGCGACGTCGCGTCGCAGAGGGTTCGCAAGCCGAATCGACTCCTCAGGGACGCGACGTCCCTGCTGCGGGAATCATTCAGCGGGAATCCTTCATACGGCCTTCAGCAGCTCATCCTCTTCCCACTTCTTCATCGCTTCCACGACCGGATCCAGCTTCCCCAGCATAACCGCCGGGATATTGCTGAAATTCACATTAGCGCGGTGATCGGTAATGCGATCCTGTGGAAAGTTATACGTGCGGATTTTCTCGGATCTGTCTGCAGTTCCTACCTGGCCAGCTCTGAGATCCGTTCGTTCTCTCTCGATACGCTCTTTTTCTGCGGCATAAAGGCGACTACGAAGCAGCGACATCGCAAGCCCGCGGTTCTTGAGCTGCGAACGTTCTGTCTGGCAGGTCACGACGACATTCGTCGGGACGTGCGTGATGCGAATGGCGCTCTCGGTTTTGTTGACGTGCTGGCCGCCGGCTCCCCCCGAACGGTACGTGTCGATTCTGAGGTCTTCATTGCGAATAGCGATATCGACTTCCTCAGCCTCGGGCAAGATGGCGACGGTGGTGGTGGACGTATGCACGCGGCCTTTATTTTCGGTTGCAGGAATACGCTGCACACGATGAACGCCAGACTCGAATTTGAGGTCTCCGTACACCCCGATACCCTCGATGCGAGCCGACGCTTCTTTGATGCCGCCGGCATCAGCTGCGGACATGTCCAAAAGCTCAGTTTTCCAGCCGCGGACTTCAGCATACTTCAAGTACATCTTAAGCTGTTCTGCCGCAAACAGCGCGGCTTCTTCGCCTCCGGCTCCGGCGCGAACTTCCAAAATGACGCTCTTCTCGTCGTCGGGATTCCGGGGGATAAGAAGCCGCTTCATCTTTTCCATGAGCACCGGCATGTGTTCTCGTGCTCTCCCCGCTTCCGCTTTAGCCATCGAGGCAAGTTCGGGGTCACCCGCAAACGCGCGCTCGTCACGGACAGCCTGTTCCAGGAGCATGTAATCGTTATAGAGAGCTTCCAAAGGCTCAATTTGCTTGATGCGGCGCGCAAATTTGGTTACTTCTTTCTGATTACCGTACACGGCCGGATCTTGCATCTTTTTACGAATGATATGAAGTTCTTCAACCTGCGTTTTTACTTTCTGAAGCATGCGGAGATTGTAACGGAAAACAATCAAGCCCGGTGCTTCCTAAATATCACAAAACCCATGAATACGAAAAATATGAGATAACTAACCATGGGTACATGGAACCCTCCCAGACGCTCGAAGAAGGCATACAGTTGCGACGCTGTGATGCCGAAGAGTGAGAGAACGTACAGGTGGGTGTAGGAATAATTTTTCTTGGCGATCAGTGAAACAATCCACAAAAGAAGCGTAGCCCAGAGTAGGAAGATAAGGGATCCGAGCAACAAAATACCCGCTGACAGAAACGGGATGAGGACAATCGAGAGAATGATGAACGCGACGACGAGCGGCTTGACGTACACGAAATACGACTTGAATTCCGAAGCAACGACAACGAACTTCTCGTGCGTGATGACCAATGGTTCTTGTAAGAAAGACGAGTAGGTATTTACCCTATAATTGGCATAAGATAGCGTTTCATCATCGGTTTGATTTGAGTCCTTATCAATGACGACGAAATTCTTATGGGCGAGGAGAATCAGTGACTTGTACGATGGAAAGTTTTGGACGTTGGCCTGCGGGTCGATGGTAATGAGATACGGCATCTCAACGCCTTCAAGCGTGAAGTACTTTTGGTACGAGGGCGGAACATCGATGACGAAGGGGGTTTTTACGTTCGTGGTAAGCGCTCCAGTCTGAATAGTGACCCGGAGCTTAGCCGGGTACACCTCGTCGAGAGCGTTCCGCGTGTCAATCAATACACTATCAATGTGAGGGAGAAACCGAGTAACGCTCACTGCAAATTTGACACCAAGGATAATGGAAAGAATGACGCCAAGTACGTAGAGATACCGAACACCTTTCCAGAACGTCTTCCCATGGTTGCCGTAGGAATGAATATCGAGCAACGATGAACGAAAAACTTTGAAGAACGATGTGAGCAAGCGCATGCTCAGATCGTACCACGATCTAAGGAATGGTAGTATGTTTTTCCATGCGTATTCTGCTTGCCATGTCCGGCGGTATCGATTCCTCGGTGGTGGCCCATATCCTGAAAGAGCAGGGCCACCAGGTGCTGGGTGTGCGTTTCAGCCTCTGGACGGACCCGCTGGCTCCGGCACTTGCTCAAGTACTGCCGACGAAATGCTGCTCCACCCAAAACATCGCCCGCGCCGCGAACATTGCCAAAAAACTCGGGATCCCGCTCCAAATAATCGATCTTGAGCAAGAATTCAAAGAGACCGTCGTTGATCCATTTCTGAACGGACACCGCCGAGGTATCACGCCAAATCCGTGCATCAGTTGCAACCGCACGATCAAATTTGGCAAACTCCTCGCACTTGCGGAGGAACTCGGCTGCGACCGACTGGCCACCGGGCACTACGCCAGAACAGCGATAGAAAAAATATCCGATGGCTCTGAGCGCATTCTGCTCCTGGAATCCGTCGACAAGAAAAAAGATCAAAGCTACTACCTGTACGGACTCACGCAAGAACAGCTTCGGCTCGTGTACTTCCCACTTGGTTCGCTCCTGAAGTCCGAAGTATACGGACTGGCGAAACACTTCGGTGTGCCGCTGCCAGATTCATATCGTGAAAGTCAGGACCTCTGTTTTTTCCCCGAAAAAACTCCGGAGAAATTCTTAAAGAGATATCTCACGGATTCGATTTTGCCCGGCAACATCACCCGACGCGACGGCACAATCGTCGGCACTCACCAAGGCCTGCCGCTCTACACCGTCGGTCAGCGGCGCGGGCTGAAGATCGGCGGACTAAGGGTGCCGCTGGAAGTGGTAGAGAAAGAAACTGCAACCAACCGGCTCATCGTCGCCGACCGCGGAAGTGTGAAGACCAAGGCTGTACGGCTTTCGGACATGCGATTTGTGGCTTGGATGCCGGAAGCCGACACTCCCCTCCCCTTCGAGTGCCGTGTCCGGTCACTGTCTGCCAAAAAGCGCGGTGAACTGACGATGACAGGGTACAGCCCGATATTTAGTTTTTCCTGCCCCCAAGGGCCCCAAGCGCCCGGCCAGTCGCTCGTTTTATACCGCGGCGAGGAGGTGGTGGGCGGCGGCGTCATGGAAGGTACACTTTAACCATCACTTTTATAACTTGTCAAAGTGCACGAAATCCGTTTTCATGCTATAATTAGCTACTATTTGTCCGTTCACTCTTAACGTGCTTCGCGCCCAATACGACCGCAGCGGCAACATCATTCTGGGGCACAGCATGCCTGATGTTCCGTCCGAAACCCAAATCTGGACGCTCTTAGAGGAGACCCACCGCGATATTAAGAAAATCACGAACATGAATTCCTTACCCGTAAAAAAGCCCAAGTCATTGATCTTTCACAGCGTTGGCACACAGACTGGGAAGATCATTCGTCAGTCCGTTACTGAAGGCGGCAGACAAATACAGAGGACTTCAGAAGATGCCCGAAAGGAAATGAAGAAAGTGCGCCGCACACTCTCGTCAATCCTACAGAAAACTGCAAGCAGCATACGATCATTCTGTCACATGGCTCAAATGCCCATTGCGCTTTTTGCTCGCAAATCGGGCAGGCGTCCATCACGCAAAATAACGTTGTTTCTCATCGACACGGTCCGTTTCGGTGGCACGTTCGGCTTGATATTCGCTGTGCTATTCATCGGTATCAATTACCAAAGCTTTTGGCAGATCGCCCGCGCCGAGCTGGCGCTCGGGGGTGACATCGAGGCCGAGCAGGCGCTTACCAAGATCACTGAAGGTTCGTCGGCGGTCAAGGCGCTGCGGGCTATGCAGCCGTCCGGAGGCGCCAACATTCTCAAGTATTTGCCGGTAGTCGGCCCATACGAGGACCGCCTCATTATTCCAAAGCTCGGCATAAATGTTCCGATTGTCCGGCCTAGTATGGATGCACTCATGAAAGAAGACTGGAAACAGTTCGAGACCGACATCCAGTCCGCACTGAAAGGCGGCGTAGTCCACTATCCGGGCTCGGCGCGCCCGGGTCAGGCCGGAAATTTCTTCGTCACCGGTCATAGCTCGTACTACCCGTGGGACAGCGGCCAATACAAGGATGTCTTCGCGCGCTTACATGGGCTCGATCCCGGAGACACGTACACCGTGTACTACGGCGGAGACCGTCACACTTACCGCGTCATTAAGAAGTACGAGGTGAAACCGAGTAACGTCTCGGTGCTTGATCAGCCCACAACGAAGCGTTTCTCCACCCTTATGACGTGCACGCCGGTCGGCACCACTCTCCGGCGCCTCATCGTGCAAGCCGAAGAAATCGATCCTGACTCCGGCGAGATTCTGCACGTCGGCGAAAAGACGTACGCCACTCCCACCAGTCCGTTCACCCGCCTGGAAGCACTCCCGATCTAGACGTTCTTGGAAAGAATGTGGATTGCCGGTTGGGACACGATGCTTTCGCGTTTCCATAGGGGAATATGCAGGAAACCTCGGCCTCTGAGCGAACGGAATGACTGTTCCGACATTTGCTCGAGCACGAGTCCGAAGATAATAAAGATTCCGCCCAACACGTGGTACGAATAAATGTGCTCACCGAGGATCAGGAAGGCGAAAAAGACACCGGTTAACGGGCTTGCGATCTGGATGAGTGAGAGTGTAGTGGCCGGCAGTCGGTCCAGTGCTTCGTAGAAAAACGTAAGGTTCAAGTAGCGCGAGAAAAACGCGAACGCGAGAAGCAGGAGAACTTTCTGCATCGGAAATGCCGCTACTTCGGCCGAAACGGAATTGCTGACGATTAAGCTGATGAATCCGACCGCTACTATCCCTGCAATATTTCGGATGACAATCGCAAGCTCGGGCATCACATGGGACAAGTACTTCTTAAAGAGGACGGATCCCGCACCGGAAGCGATGCTTCCAAGCAGAATTAGAATATCGCCGATGTGGACACTCAAGCCCTCGCCAGTGGCCAAAATATTGATGATGACGATGCCGATGATCACGATCAGCATGCCCGTCATCTGCATGCGGCTCATGTGTTCGGAAAGCAGGTAGTGGCTGAGAACAAGCACACACACCACTTCGGCCGATGAAAGCATCGTGGCGTTCACGGCGGTGGTGTATGAGAGGCCTGTAAACCACAAAAGCGGGGCGACGGCGGAATTAATGAGTCCGACCACAATCGACATGCGGATGGATGCGCTGTCCATCTTCACAAATTTCTTCAGCAGCGGCACAAATCCGAAAGTCATGATAATGAAGACGGCCGTCAGCGTCTCACTCAAAAGGAGCAGCGTCATCGGCGACAGGAAAGGCGTCAGGCCCTTGGCAAGCGCGTTGTAGGTCCCGGACCATACGAGCGTACCAAAGGCGAGCACAAGTCCTAGCCGTTTCTGACTGTCGTACTGTGTAAAAAACATGGATGTGGGTGTATTTTCTATTATAACACTATTTTAGTGGTTAGTAAATCGATCACCGACGCACACGTTAAGGCTATACTGAGTTACTTGCCGGGGTGGCGGAATGGTAGACGCAAGGGACTTAAAATCCCTGATCCGTAACAGGGTGTGTGGGTTCAATTCCCACCCCCGGCACCACGTAAAATCGCTGCGCGATCACGTGGCGCAGCCAACGTAAAACGGTTTCCATCATTAAGTTACAGTGGCAATGAGCAATACATCCTAAGATTTATGCCCAGTGATTTGGTGACTGCCAAGTAATAGAGCGGCCACGGTACTTCGTGCCAGAAAAACATGTACTTGACCCCGGACCAAGCCGCAGAGACATCCCGCGCGGTGAAAACCGCACACAGTGGCAATACCTCCACTTCCGGGATGTGCTCATCCTCCTGTAGTAGAATGAAGAAGCGCTTAGCCGGCTGGCCGGCTTTAGCGTATTTCTCGTCTGGAACATTCAGAAAGTACGTCGGTGTATGCGTAATTAGCAAACCATCGTGGGTATTCACGAACTGGCTGGCCTGCTGGTACGTATTCGGTTGAGTAGCCAAATACGCCAGTTTTCCGAAGATCAAGATGCATAGCACTGCGATCCCCATCTGTAGCTTGCGTCGTCCGGCCAGCGCCGGGGTGGCGAGGACAGCTATCAGTGGCAAAGTAGGAACGAAGAACCGCGGTCCGGTAGTCGGTTGCATGCCGAACACAATCCAGAATGCGGCCAAATAAAGCAACACGGGGATAATCTTCTGTTTTTCGTGCCAAGTTCTGAATATGCCAAAACCAGCGGCAATGAACAGGATGATATCGCAAGTGAACATCTCCCATAGTTTGACCGGGATCAGCTGAGGCAGCAGGAAAATACCAACATCATGGTTGATACCGGTGGTAAATCCCGCCGTCGGCGATGATCCCGAAAACATATTCAGCACGAACGGGTACCCGACTGCCAAACCAATAGCACCCATTCCGGCTGCCAGTCCCAGCGTTTTAGTTACCGACTTCCAGCTCCAATTCTCGGACGTCATCGCCCAAAGCGGGAAAATGAAAGCCAGTAACCCGCTTTGCAAGGTGGCAAATGCACACGCAGCCGAGGCGAACGCCAAGACCGCTTTACGGCCCGACGGTTGCTGTCTTAGCTGCAGCGACAAGTAAAACGTAAGCAACGTCCAAAAGCCAACCGCGATATGCGGACGAACGGCGGACGAAAATAGAAAGAAGTTGATACTGGTCAGGAGCAGCAGCGTTGCCGAGCGACTATCATCAAACAACCTAACGGTGATGCGGCGCAGGATCCAAAACGTACCGAGGGCATACAACACAGTGATGGCCCGAGTGATGTAGTGCGCCTGAGTCATTTCCATGCCCTCACCACTGATCCAAAAGAAACTTTCAGCCACCGAAAACGGCAGGACAAAAAGCATCGGGTACTTGCGCACAGGGATCTGCGTTAACCAATTCCATAGCTGACCCTGGTCTTTGGCTGAAAGCAGTTCGAGTGAATAACGAATGCCTTGCGTATCGGCTTGCGGATTCAAATCCACCGCGTGGAAATAGTATGCGACCAGCGCAATCACGTAAACTGTAGCGGCAGTACGGAACAGGATTTTCCCCCAATCCCAAGGTTTATCGTCAGTCATAGCGGAAGAACGATAGGGAGCATTTTTTTTAGTGTCAATTCATCTCACGATGATCGTGTCTTCGATCCGCATGCCGAATTTTTCCGGAAAATACAGGCCGGGCTCAATTGTAATAACCTCATTTTTCTTGAGCTTTAGCGGGGGAGATTTTGCGGAAAGTGTTACACCTTCGTGAATATCAAGTCCGACTCCGTGGCCTAAACTATGGCTGAATTCTTTGTCGAATCCGTGAAGTTTAAGTACCCGTCTTGCCTCTAGGTCAAGTGCTGTGCTCAGGACTCCGGGCTTCAGCAGCTTTTCAGCCGATTTTTTGGCTTCCTTCAGGGCTTGATACGCTTTCGTCTGCCGAAGTGTCGGTTTAGCGGTAAAGTACACGCGGCTGAAATCACTCCGGTACCCAGCGTACGATGCCCCCATGTCAATTTGCACGATGTCGCCTTTCTTCAGTTTGCGGTTGGTTGGTCGGTGATGCGGCTTTGATGTATTTTCCCCAAAGCCGACAATCGTCTCAAACGCCATTCCATCGGCACCGTGTTTCATGCAGTAGACGAAGAGATCAAAAGCCAGCGTCCGCTCGGTCATACCGTGAACAAGCAATGCAGGCACGCGTGAAAGAGCCTGCTTTGTGATGGAACACGCCTGACTGATAAACATCAATTCATCGGCATCTTTTGATCTCCGGAGCCCTTCTACAAGATCTTTAGTTTGAACAAATTTTTTGTTCTTAAATTGTTTTTTCCATCGCTCAAGCCGCGCGACTGAAACATCTTCTGACTCAAAACCGACGCGTTTGTATCTTGTCAAATAATCCTTGAGTTGCAACGGATCGGCTATCTGCATTGTACGTCCAGCACTATTGGAAGCCACTTCTGAGTATCGGGAATCCACGAAGAGCACGGCATTTTTCTTCGTCACAAGCAGAAGTCCGAAGGAGGCATGGATACCGGTTAGATACCGAATATTCGTGGGATTTGAAATAATAAGCGCCTGTGCCGAGAGCAATGAAAGCTTTTTCTGAAGCCGAGAGACACGGTTGGATCGCATGAGGAGATCTGGCGGAAGAACGCTGTTTATGCTATCATAGAACGATTACTACTTGTTGTTACTCCCATGCGCCAACTCCTAGTCTCCCGCACGATGAAAACAGCTGCATTGCTGTCCGTATTTGCCTTTGTACCCAAGGCCTTAGCTCAGGCCTTAGCTCAAGGAGTCTACGGCGGATGTGGCCTTTTATGTGGCATCGCGGCTGCTAGCGGCATCACCGGACTGACGCAGACTGCTAGCTTAAGTGAGCTAATCTATAGGATTATTAACTTTATCCTGGATATCGCGCTACTCTTAGCCGTAGTCGCCATCATCATCGCCGGTCTGTACCTCATCACCAGCAACGGCGACGAAGGCCAGAAGGACAAGGCCAAGAACGTCATCTTCTACACAGTTATCGGCATCCTGCTCATTCTGTTCTCGCGCGTAATCGTCATGTTAGTCAACAGCATTTTTTTCTAAATGACTTCAAAACTCTCCGTCAAGCGGCTTTCAATCCTGACGTTCGCCCTCATTGCGTGTTTGTCAGCCATCGTGGGACCCAAGGATTCTAGCGCCGAGGAAACCAGTACCATCCGCGTGGAAGCCGGACAGACGCTGGAAATCAGCACTGACACAGCATCCTCTAAGTCCGAATTCAGTTGGATTCTCACCAAGGACCGCAAATTCCAGAACGCCCAGCGCACGCGTTTCTTTCAGATCCGTCTCGCAGAACCCGGCACCTATGTCTTAGACGTCAGCGTGCAGGACCCAATCACTAACAAGAATGATTACCGCGCCTTCGAAATCGTAATCACTGAACCGTCTGGCGGCATCCCGGCTCCAACCGGAGATAAGAACAAGCCACTATCGGCTGTCCTCCAGACCGATCCTCCGTCCGTGAACGGCGTCACATTCGTACCGTCGGCCGGCGGCATTATAAAGATTGATCCTTCGGGATCGGACGGCAACATCGCGGAGTACCACATCGATCTCGATTCGTCCGTGGACTTTGATGCTGACGGAAATCCAGGAAACGACAATGATACCTTGGGGACGCTCTCGGAAAAGTCGGGCACGCCGCTGTATGTCTTAATGTTACCAGCGAGCACCGAGCGCAAAGTCAAGCTCTCGGTCACTGATCTTAGCGACATCGGACCTAGGACAGCTGAGCTCCAGGTGCTTTTTGCTGCGGCTCCCGCACAGTCTTCGGCAGCGGTGCCTATCCTGAATCCGGATAGCCCGGTCCTCATCCGGCGCGAAGGCGCGACTCTGCACTTCTCGGCCGAACTGAGTGAAACTATGACCGCAGGAAAAGAGCTGCTGTACGAATGGGATTTCGGCGATAGATCCAGGAGTCTGCTGAATACTCCGAGCCATACCTACCGCGCTCCGGGCACATACATCGTAGGACTCCATATCCGCAATATTACCAACGCGGAAGTGGTATACGAAGGAACGGAAACAGTCGTAATCGACGAGATGCCAGCGGCCGAATCGTCTTCTAGATCGTCTGCTAGCTCAGTATCCGAGTCATCCGCATCCAGTTCTTCTATGTCTTCTACTGTACAGACGAATGTTTCTTTCAGTGGAATACTGCAAGTGAGTTCCATTATCCTGCTCCTGCTCGGATTAGCCATCGGACTCTACATGCTATTCACCTGGATCAAGCGCAAGACCGCCACTTCACTCCAGCAGACTCTAGAGAAAATGGAAGGAACAATCGTCAGCAAAGAAATCGCAGTGAATGAGGTAAAGTCGGTCCCGATGAAGCTCAAGAAAGAGAGCCCGAAGCCGGCCGAAAAGTCGCCGGGCTCAGAAGCCAGCATCGAGCGCGAACAGGGCAGACAGGAATTTAGGGCACAGCAGCAGAGATCAAACGAGCCTCCGATTACAGGTTCCGGTCCCGTGCCGGCCTGGCTTGCGCAGTCCTCCACTAAGGCCATGCCCACTCCGGCTCCTACTCCCACTCCTCCTGCGCCCCCGAAGGCTACGGTTACGGTTCAGAACATCCCGGCTCCGGCTCCGGCACCTGCTCCCGTTCAGGATGCTCCGGCTCCTGAGTGGCTCAAGCCGGCACCGGATTTTTCCCCCGTGCCCGCCCCGGCTCCGAAACCTATACCTGTTCCCGCTTCGGTCCCGAAGCCGACCCCGGCACTTTCTCAAACTCCAATACCGCAGCCACCGGTACCGCTTGCCAAACCCAAAACTCCGGATACTCCGAAACCCCAGCCGAAGCCAACACCAACTCCCGATCCCAAGATACCTGAGGC
>CAZLUK010000119.1:0-1981 GCA_964562735.1 uncultured Candidatus Peribacteria bacterium | reverse complement strand
TGCGGGAGCCTCTTCTGCATACGGCTCATCCAGCGTTTCCAAATTCGCAAGCACCAGCTCCGGTTCGATCCGGCTCATGATGGAGTCATAGATTTGTTCGCCAGTCGGCAGAACGATGTCGTCTGACAACGTCTGAGCTTGCTCTGATGCTGGGACTGTAATTGTCGGCATAGGTGCGATAGGGATATTTGTTTTTCATGTCCATTATACTATACTTTACGCGGTATTACAACCCATACTCCGAGGCGCGAAACAGTGCCCCCGGCCGCTGACAGACTTTCTTTACCCCAGTGCTTTCCCCGATTACCTCTTTGGGATGTAATTTGGAAGAGACAATAAAAAATAATTTATGCAATAGATTTATTCACTTTCATTCTGTTTCAGAGGGGTTTGGGGCTTGCAGGAAGGTTTATCGGTCTGTAGGATTGCTCGGCTTTCATCACCCTTTACCCACCAAGTGTCCAAGGATGTCATCGAACTCATTGGCGTCATCGAGGAATGCTATCCGAACACCACGTTCCGAGTCCGCATAACTTCTCTCGAGGCCAAGAATCACGAGCTCCTCTGTCATTTAGCCGGACGTATGCGGGTGAACAAAGTGCGCATCCTTCCCGGGGACCGCGTGAAGGTGGAGATGACGCCCTACGATCTCAAGAAAGGGCGCATCGTCTACCGTTTCCGCGCCGACGACACCCGTCTGACAGCCGACGGACAACTGATCACGACGTCTGCCCCAGGCTCAGTCCCGCCTGCACCCAGCATCCCACCCCCATCATGAAAGTCGCTCCATCCATCAAGCGTCGCTGCAAAGAATGTCAGCTAGTTCTCCGCGCAGGCGTGCGCTTTATCCGGTGCAAGAACCCTCGTCACAAGCAGCGACAGGGATAAAAGTAGTAAGACGTATGTAGTAAGTAGTAAGCATTTTCCCTCATCGTTCGCATCAAGATTTCTCTGCTCTCACGTACTTCTCCAAGAAACCTCACCACTGCATTTACTTCTTACTTCTTACTTCTTACTACTTCATTCGCCCCATGGTTCGTATCGCAGGCATCGTTCTCCCCGGCGCTAAGCAGATCGAAATCGCCCTTACGGCGATCAAGGGCATTGGTCGTCCGATGGCCAAGCGTTTGCTGACGGAAGCTAAAATCCCGCTGGATACGAAGGCCGAAAAACTTTCTGAAACTCAAGAGGCGCTCCTCCGTTCTTTGGTCGATAAAATTTCTACGGAAGGCGATCTCACTCGCAAAGTTTCTCTCGATATCAAGCGTCTACAGGACATCGGTACCTGGCGGGGCGGACGCCACAAAAAGAAGCTCCCCTGCCGCGGACAGACCTCTCGCCGCAACGCTCGCACGCGAAGAGGCAAGCGGAAAACCGGGCTCTCCGGACGCACGACCCTTACCAAGACGTAAAGAAATGGAAAATGGAAAATTCTACTCTTCACTTCTGCTCCTTCATGACTATCGCAACTAGCCTTTCCAACGTAAACCTCATAACTTTCAATTTTCAATTCGTAATCCATGGCTGAAGCACCTAAAAACAACGTTCTGGCGATTCTGGAGGCTAACCCCTCGGCGTCCGCAGCTGCCGATGTGGCTTTTAAGGATGGCGCGGCACCTGAAGCGACTCCGAAACGCAAGGTCAAGAAGACCAAGCACAGTGTGCCCAAGGCTCGCGCCTGCGTCTGCGCTACCGAGAACAATACCATCGTCACGATTACGGACTTGAACGGCAAAGTGCTTGCCTGGGCCAGCTCCGGCTCCAGCGGTTTCAAAGGAGCTCGCAAGTCTACTCCGTACGCCGCCAAAGTGGCTGCCGAGAAAGCGATGACTGCGGCTCAGCCATATGGTATTCAGTCGCTTGAGATCGAGGTAAAGGGCATCGGACCCGGTCGTGAACAAGCCATCCGTGGACTACAGATCGCCGGCGTTAATTTTGAATCCATCACCGATCGCACACCAATCGCCCACGGCGGTTGCCG
>CAZLUK010000118.1:0-7385 GCA_964562735.1 uncultured Candidatus Peribacteria bacterium | reverse complement strand
CCGACCGGCTGCAGAGTTTTCAGGCCCGGAACCGCGAGGAGGGCCTTGCCTGACTTCGCGAGCGTGAGTCCGATGATCCGTTTGAAATGTCGCGGGTGCCTGATGCCGGCTGCGGCACAGAGATAGAGGTGTGAGATATGCGGTTCGCTCGTTCGCTCGTTCGCTTGTTTACTCGTTTGGCGGGCAGCCAGCTTCAGCGCGATCCTTCCGCCGTGGGAATGCCCCAGCAGAGAAAAGGACTTGGGACTTGGGACTTGGGACTTGAGTGTTCTCGATATCCATGCTTCGACCCAATCCGCGTAGTCATCGGTATTCCAGGCTTTCTGCGGTTCCGGTTCAGATCCGAAACCCGGCAAATCGGGGGTCAGAATCGTGATACCGGTGCCTTCCAGTGCTGCGCGGAGTTCCGTAAAAGACTCTTTTGATCCTCCCCAGCCATGGAGACAGACGAGCACCGGTGATTGGGGAGATTGTTGCATGCCTGCTTAGCGTCGTCGGTATCCTCCGCTTCCTCTTCCATAACGGCCGCTACTTGGTCTGCCTTTACCGCCGCCGCGGTAAGCAGGACATGAGGAACGAGGTGCATCGAGCGAACCGGGGGGTAAACCTGGGACTTCGGATACGGAAAGAGGAGTGCGGATCAAACGTTCGATCGTGCGAATATCGCCGCGTTGGTCGGGAGTGGCGAAAGAGATGGCTTGGCCGGTCTTGCCGGCGCGGCCGGTGCGCCCGATGCGGTGGACGTAATCTCCCGGATTGTCCGGAAGGTCGTAGTTCACCACCATCGCAAGGTCGATGACATCGATGCCACGGGCGGCGATGTCGGTGGCGACGAGCAGGCGGTACTTGCCGGACTTGAAGCCTGCGAGAGCTTCGCGGCGTTGCGGAAGCGATTTGTTAGAGTGAATCTCGCCGGTCTTGTGACCGAGATCTTGGAGTAACTTTGTGAGTTTCTTAGCGCCGTGCTTCGTGCGGACGAAGACGAGCGCATTACCTTCGGATTCTTTTAGTAGACTGTCCAGTAGCCCGGTCTTATCTTCTTTGCGGGCAATGATGACGTGTTGTTCCACGTGCTCGGCGGCGGTGCCGGAAGGGGCCACTTCCACGCGGAGCGGAAGCTTCATGTACTGGGTGGCGATCTTAGATATCTCGTGTGGCATCGTGGCCGAGAAGAGCAGTGTCTGACGGTCGATGGGCACGGTCTTCAGGATTTTCTGAATCTGCGGAGCGAATCCCATGTCGAGCATGCGGTCGGCTTCGTCGAGTACGAGGATCTTCACTTCCCGGAGCGTGACTGTTCGCTGTTCTAGGTGATCAATGAGACGACCCGGTGTAGCAATGAGGACGCGTGGATTGCGCTTCAACATCATGCGTTGGTGGTGCATAGGGGCTCCACCGATGAAGACTGCCATGCCGATCTTCAGTTTTGTTGCAATCGGTAGCAGAGATTCTTCCACCTGTGAGGCAAGTTCGCGCGTGGGCAGGATTATGAGTGCGCGGCCGCCATACTGAACAAGTCGCTGGAGCAAGGGAATGCCGAAAGCGAATGTTTTACCTGTTCCCGTCTGGGCAATGCCGATCAAGTCTTTCCCCTCCAGTGCTGGTGGAATTGCTTGGTGCTGAATCGGGGTAGGGACTTTGATGCCACGCTGGTCAAGAATCCCGAGGATGTCGGGGGCGATGTTAAGAGCGGCGAATCCCGCTGTTTCTGGCTGTGTCATGCGTTCAGTGTGGCATATTTCTGCGCTTCTTGACAGCGGATTCTTTCGGTACGGGTCGATTCTGCTAAAACTCGTACCGTTAAGGAGCGTTCTTTCGCATGAGGTTCCGGGTGTTGGTATTTTCGTGCTATCCGCTCTTCTATTACAGAGAAGAACTGCTAATCGCAGGATAGAGCATGAAGGACATCACGAAGAAGAAAGATGCAAGGACGAACGTCGCAGCGGACGTCATCAGCGCATCTTTACTCACGTTGAGCCTAAAGTCGGCTTGTAGGTTGAGCATACCTATCATTCTATAGTAATTTCATTTCTTTGTCCATAGGTCTCATGGTTAATGGGCACTGACCCTGAACGGGAGCTACTGTTCTTTCCCCCGCCTCACCCCTGGCGGACAGAGCGGATGCAGCAAGCTCAGTGATCACTTTCATCTCATGGAATGCTCTCACACTTGGGAAACCTTCCCCGAAAATCCAGCACCGGGTGGAGCCTGCTTGTACGCGAGGTTCTTGGATTGGTTTTTTCGTGCTTGTCTCTTTTGGTTATAGAGAATAACTTCCCATTGCAGGATAGAGCACGAAGGCCATCACGAAGAAGAAAGAAGCAAGAACGAACGTCGTTGCCGACGCCATAAGTGCATCTTTACTCACGTTGAGCCTAAAGTCGGCTTGGAGGTTGAGCATATGTATCATTCTATAGTAATTTCATTTATTTGTCCATAGGTCTCTACTATCGAATATTGTCTAAGTCTTCACCCTCTGAGGGTTTTCCGGCATACTTAGTGGGAGTTCTTTTTTTATCATAGCAGCATCAACCGATGTTCTTTGTACATCTCTGTCATGGTAGTTCCCACCTTCGCCTCTGGGCTACGGTGGGCAAGCAGTTGGTAGGTCGCTCTTTGTACATCTCTGTCACGGTAGCTCAGTTGGTAGAGCACGGGACTCATAAGCCCGGGGTCGCCGGTTCAATCCCGGCCCGTGACACCACGTAAAATCGCTGCGCGATCACGTGGCGCCGTCACTATCTATCGAGTAATCATAACAACTGAAGCGATTTTACGTGCCACGTGAGGCCGCAGGCCTTTTACGTGGCTTCAGCGATCGAAACCCTCGTATTCTTTTTCCTTATCGATGAGAAGTCTGGAACAGTGATGTTATGCGCGAGTGATTGATAGGATGTAACCGCTATCAAGTCTAACCCCCCGTGCCACCAGCCTTCGCGCAGCGAGGCTGCCCACCGAAGCTCGCATCAGAGTGATCAACTTTATTTCCTTAGCAACAGAAACATCCCACCGATTATTGGAATCGTGGCCGCCATTTGCTGAAAAGTCGGGCTTTGATCTAAGAGAATCCACGCAAATAAAAGTGTGAGAGGCAGCTCGATTGCGGACATTGATACGGTTTTAGCGATGGGGAGACGATGAATGGCTTCCATCCAAAGTATTTTCGAAAGGCCAAGCAACAAAAAACCATTGCAGAATAAAAGTAGCCAAGAGGATATCAGGACGGAGGGTTTTGGAGCGGATTCAAGGAGACTAGCGAGAATGAAAAGAAATAGTCCACCAATAACACTGCGTACGAACATCAGCATTTCAGCACTCACTTGTTTGCGCGCTCTTTGCGCGAAAATGTTCCCTACGGGAGCCGAAATTGTTGCAAGTATTATCAGTAGATCGCCAATATTCACAGTGCCATTCCACTTTGGAATGAGGATGAAAAGTGCTCCAATAACCATCAGCAGTGCACCGAAAGCATGTTTAGGGATAAACCGTTCATGCTTCACCAGCAGATTTACAATGACAAATGTGAAGAAAACTTCCATCAGCCCCATCACCGCGCCATTGCCCGCACTCGTGTATTTGTAGGCGACAAAAATTAGTCCGTAAAAGACAATGCCGATGAAGAATGTCGCCAGCAGAATATCTGTCCAGACTGTTCGTGATTTTGGGGACAACCAGCCATGCCTCAAAGTCAGCACGCAGGCAAAGAAGATGGCGGATAGTCCCGTTCCAATGGCGGCACCATAGAGCGGCGATATTACCGAAACGGTAAGGACAGTGATCACCGGAAATGTGCTCCATAGCATCGCTGCTCCGCAAATTGCGATCTCACCCTTTTGTTTTTCTGAAATCATATGGCTAGATTGTACTCGATCATTTTGTGTCTCTCAGTTTTGGATTATTTTTCACAGAACGCAATTCCAACTCAACAACCAAAAGATATGATCTCTGGTGACCCATCCCACCGATTTTGTTCATGTAGGATGTCTGCCTATGATCAAAAGAATGCGATCCATTTTAATTATCGGGATGATATTTATGGTTGGTTTCTTTGCGGGAGCAATGGTTTTTTCGGGCGTCCAGCCACGTTCTTTGCTTACATTCCATCGTTGCAAACAAACCTGTTTGGAGCGGAAAGAACTTTTGGGACTCATAGGATCGGTGGTTACTCAGAAAGTCCCCGGTATTCTCCCAAAGATATTACTTGAAACTGATAAAACCGTTGTCATTGAGCATCCTCGGCCCTTTTCCGATATTCACTACACCGCGATACCAAAGAAGGATATTCGGAATGCCTTTGACGTTGGGCAAGAAGATCTCCTGTACCTAGCTGACGCTTATGCTTCGCTCCAATATTTTATCGATAAGGAAAAGCTCACCAAATATACGATCAGCACGAATGGACCAGGGTATCAAGCGGTTGATTACCTCCATTTTCATCTCAGAGCTGAAGCACCTTAATAATCACTATCTTTCAGTTCCACCACCAATAGATCTGATCTTTGGTGAGCTGTGATGTCACAAACCTCATATCCGATATGCATCTTTGCGATGTCGGACGGCAAGTACTAGCAGAACGTGAACAATGTCATTGTGTACTTCCACCAGTACGCGGTAATCACCAATACGGAAACGGTGGCTGCCATAGAGTTTTCCTTTTATGGTTTTAGCGAATGATAAGGGATCATCCTGCATAGCAAACCATTCCATTTTGTCCACAATGCGTTTTTTAGCGTCTTTCTCCAGCTTGAAAAGCTCTTTCATAGCTGGTGAGGTCCATTCTAATTTCATATTTTCAGCATCTTCCTAACCTCTTCAGTTGTGAAGGTCTTTCCTTCTTTGTACTCTTTGCGGGCAATGGCGACATCTCTGGCGAGTTCTTCTAAAGATGCATTTCGACGTTTAGTGGGTGTGACATGGGCGACAACCTCAGAATGCCGCATGACGACAAAGTGCACATCTTTCTCTTGGGCTTCTTTCAGGAGCTTCGTGAGATTTTCACGGAAGTTCCGGATACTAACGGTGCGGGTGGTCTGCATAGAAACAAGTAGGATTATGCTATAAGTGTACACAATTGTGATCACAAACGCAAACCACCTTTGGATCTAAAGTCGTATTCGGTTACCAATAGATCTGATCTTTGATGCTGCGGACTACCTTCAAATCAAGTGCCACAGTGCCATAGTCATGAAGACTAAGCCGATGTCGCGGACGGTGATTTCGTTCCAGCCGAGCTGGGTGATAATTGCTGATAGGTGAATAACCGCAAGTAATGCGACTATCTTCTGGAGCAGGCGGTAGGGAATTAGAATGGCGCCGCCGATGGCAATTTCGGTTACACCGATTAGCATTAGCCATTGGTTATTATCGAGTCCCGCAAGTCCGTTGATCCACGGTGGAAGCCAGCCGATCCAGGTAAGCGGATTGACAAATTTATCGATGCCGAAGTAGAGGAAAACGAACGCTATGCCGACAATAAGCGTCCAGCGGGCTATCGTGACTTCGGATGTGCCTGTATCATGGCCTAAGTAAAGAAAAATGAATATTACGCCTAAGATAAGTATCCAGCGGGCTATCATTATTTCTGTCATACTGATATCATACGCGAAATTTTTCAACCTATCATTATGAAGTTTATCGATTTACTCTTCATATCAGTACTGGTTTTTACGGCATGTAATTCGGCTCCAACGATACCGACTGACGTATCTGACAGCTCATCGTCGGCAATAATGCAATCGAGTGTGTCGATCACCGGTAGTGCTGCTATGTTGAACTCATCTGCAACGACGACGAGTGCGATGATGACGTCATCTGATAGGAGCAAGACTGAGGTTCGTATTATCGAGATGACGGTAGAAAGCTTTGCATTCGTTCCATCCACGGTGAATATTAAGAAGGGCGAGAGCGTGACAATCAGAATCAAGGGTGTCAGCGGCCTGCACTCTTTTGGTGTTCCGGAACTTGGCATAAATGTTCGTATCGAAGAAGGCCAGACTGTCGATGTCACGATCCCGACCGACACCGCTGGCAGTTTTGGCTTCCGCTGTTTGATTCCGTGCGGTTCCGGTCACAAGAGCATGGTCGGTACCATCGTTATTTCATGATATGCGTTTTGCGACTATCTTTTTATTTGGCTTGTTGCTCCTAGCAGCCTGTACCAAGACTGAACCTGCTATAAATCCCGATCCGAACCACACGCATGCCGATTTTGTATTGTGGATTGAGGGAAAGAAGCTCGATTTTTCTGCGTCACAGTTTATGTCAGGCAGTTCCACAGACGAAGAGGATGGCGATCCTACGCACAAGCATCTGCATGAGTATTTGCACTTACACGATGCTAACGGTCACATTGTTCATCGGCACAAGCCCGGCCTCACGCTGAATGACTTCTTCACGTCTATGCCAGGCATGCGCTACCAGGGAAACGAGTTTAAGTTTATGGACTGTATTACCTGTCAGCACTCAGCCGGAACGTATCAGGTCAGGCTATTTGTGAACGGTGTGGAGGAACGGCAAGGCTCGTCATATGTCTTCAGTGATGATGACAAGTTACTGATCACGGACACTACGGATCCTGTAAAATTGCGTAAGGAAATCCGCATGGTGACCGACGAGGCCTGTCTTTACTCCCACACCTGTCCTGAGCGCGGCAAGCCGCCCGCCGAAAACTGCATTGCGGATCCGGAGGTGCCGTGCGTGGGGCAATAAGGAGTCACAAGTCTTAAGTCACAAGTAAAGAAGTCACAAGTCATAAGTATGTTAGTGTAGGGACATGTCGCGACGCGTTCCCATCACCATGGCCACTCAGCATCCGGATAATGCCGCCCGCCCGTGGTGGAAGGATGATGCTTTCGTGACCACGCAGGATGAGATCGAGGAAGTAATGATCCTCTTTAAGGATCTTCCGATTGACGAGTACATGTGGGACTGGGAGGGGAAGTATGTCGATGAAGCCGTCGGCGAAAAGCTTTTTTCTCGCGGAGAGAAACTTTTTCGGAAACATCCGTTCGGCACCGATCTGCACCTTACGTACCGTATTCCGGCTTTCGACGGTGCCAAAATTCACCGTATGGCGAGGGCGTTTATGAACATTTTGGCACTCTCCGATCTTGCGCGGGACATCGGTATCAGCCATCCACCCGTTACTGAAATGTTTTTACCGCTCACGACGAGTGCCGATCAGCCGATTCGTGTGCGGGAAGCCTTCAACGAGATCGCACGATATCATCGTGCTGTTTTTCACGTTGGGAAAAAAGTGGACGCGGAGCTCATGAGGCTCTTCGATGTCACTCCGCTCGTGGAGGATGTTTCATCGCTCCTCACGATCGACAAAATAATCCGCCCTTACTGGACGAAGCTGCTCAAGGAATGCCCGGAAGCCAAAG
>CAZLUK010000117.1:0-9617 GCA_964562735.1 uncultured Candidatus Peribacteria bacterium | reverse complement strand
GTACACGATTTCGGGGCGGTCCGGAGCGTACGTCGTCCGAATCGGTTTGCGGCATTTCCCGCATTCTCGGTCCCAGAATTTGCGGGGGTTTCTGCGCGCAAAGCGGTCCAGATGGCGCTGCTCAGGGCTCCTGCGCGGGATTGGCACACCCATCTGACGGTATAACCGCAGCTCGAGCGGCTGGATCCGGAAGAGCTTGCCGGTCTCCTCGCAGCGGATGGCCCACTGCAAAATGTCGTCCGGAATGTCTGTAGTCGTATCTGGAAGTTGTGACGCTTCGATAATTTTTTCCACATCCGGAACGGGCTGTTCGTAATCCTCCCATGCCCAACCTTTCGCCAGAACCTCTTTTTTAGTCAGCGGGTAGTACAGGTTTGCCGATGTCTTATTGTAGCCAAACAGCGAAATATCGATCGGCATAAACTCTCCCCACTCTTGCCCTGTACCGGAGCCTGCTTGCGACTGGTACGGGGCTTGCCCCGCCTGCATGTGCGTAAGGATCTTCGGCACCAGCCGCTCGTATTCTTCTTTCGTATACTGTTTATTGAGAATGCGGTATGAGCCGCCTTTCATACTGACGCAACCAAAACAATTTTTCACTCCGTCTCCGAGGAAATAGCAGTACAAAAGATCGGAGCAGTTGACGAAGGCACCGCAGGAAAACAGGATGTGATAACCGCCGTCGCCGACGATGCTGCATTCGTAGCATTCGTTGATCGACGTTCCGTATTGATAGATATCGCGGGAATTTTTGGCGCCCAGCACCAGCTGATAACAATATTTGCAGTCTTCACCGTCCTCCATATCGAAACAGTGATCGCAGTTTTTGCAGTTTTGCAGATAATTGCCGGTGGAATTTTCGATATTGCGGCCTTCGTACTCACGCACGATGCTGCTGGTCGTCAGAGACTTCAGCGTCTGACGACACTCCTGGTACTGGGAGTGTGAACTCAGGTTGATAGTCTTTATTTTGGCTTCATACTGCGGCTTTGTGAGCTGCTCATTTTCAAAAACATATTCTTTATTTCGGAGATTCGTGCTGAGAAAACAGTGCTTGCATCCGATGCAGTTCTTCAAAAACGCGCTGCTCGAGCAATTCACGCAGTCCTGGCAGCCGATGAGTCCGTAGGATTTGTGGACATAGACGCAGTCGTAGCAAAGTTCACAGTGCAAATTGTAAAAGCCGTCCATGCAGCAGCGGTTCTTCTTAAATCCGTAGCCGTAGCAGCAGTCCTCACAGTAGTCGGCGTGCATGATAAGGTAACAGTTTTTCGAGAATCCGGCGTAGTGAATGTAATCGGAATTTTCGATTGTTCCGGATTGATTGAGCGCGATGGCCGGCGTCGCGCGCCGGAGTTCCAGCAGTTGCCCGAAGAACGGCCGGCTGAAATCGAAGTCTTTTCCATAATCGCGCGCGTCCCACTTGTCGCTGTTCCAGCATCCGCGGCAGTAGATCGGCTGCTTTGCATGCGGCGGATGTTCGGTTACAACTTTTTTTCCACAGAGTCCGCATACGCCCGGGTAAAGCGAAAATTCGTTGCACTGGGCAAGCCTGCGCTGTTGGCGGCAATCCGGACAGTGCGTCGGCGGCGGGATCGCAAACTTCTTGCCGCCGAAGACCGGCGAGACCTGATCCAAAAACGCGAGATCGTCGGGCGTGACCGTAAACGGAGCAAAACAGGAAAAGCAGGTTTGTTGCATGACGTCAGTATCCTAGTTTCTGTCGTTAACGGCAAACAGTTGCAAGTGGCTGCTGCAATAAAATGCTGTATACAAGCCAAAATAATCTGTCGCTTTTTACGACAAAATGATATACTAAAGGCATGATTGATCAGGTACTTTGCCAAAACGGCTTTACGAAAAAAGAGGCAAATATCTATTTGGCTGTCCTAGAAGCCGGTGAAACGACGGTGGGTCGGATCGCCACAAAAACACGAATCAAACGTTCCACAGTGTATACGATTCTCGAAGGACTGATTTATCGAGGTCTCCTCTCTGAACAATCGCAGAAAGGCATCAAAAGGATTTCGGCATTGCCGCCGCAGGTCCTCATCGAACGCTTTCGCAATGCTGTAGCGCAAGCTGAAAATGTCCTACCTACTCTTCTGGAGATAGCGTATTCATCGCCGCTCAAACCGAGACTCCGCTTTCTGGAAGGCATCGAAGGAATCAAGGAAGTGATCCTAGAGGTGAACACTATCCCCTACCAGGAGCCTGGCATGATTTTTACGGACTACGCAAACATGCCGAAAGAAGTCTTTAACCTCATCCGCCAGACGGTAAAAAATCGTCAAGCATCCAAAAACTTTCTCCACATCTTGGTGCCTCGCAACTCGAGAAATTTAGAAGTACAGACGGAGGAAAAAGACCTGCACTACGCCGAGCACCGCATTGCTAACTTTCCGACGAAAACTTTTCCGTTGGAGCTAACGCTCTTCGATAGTTCGAAAGTCGGCTTTCTGTCGTTTGAGAAAAATGAATATTTCGGGGTAATCATCGATTCAAAAGCTATCTATATGATGCTCAAGAATCTCTTTCTGATGGTATGGGAGAGTACGCCTTCAAAAAGTCGTTAATACACGGCTTCCAGATAGCACTTTCCGCCCGTTCTTCCATGCATGCCAGGGGCTCTTCATCGTCATTGGTGTGAAATACATAATCTTTTCATGTCCCCGTCCCGGTCTAAATTCCTGCGCTTTAGCGCAGCCACTTTCAGTGATTCCATTTTTATCCATGTCTCAGTATTTCTGTCCTTTCTCCTCTACCGTCCTCACCTCCCGTCCTCCTCTCCAATCTGCGGATTTGAGAGAAGGGGACCCGTATTTTTCAAAGAACAGAGCTTGCACTGAAACAGAAGTGCTCCTTTCTCCACTGCCCTATGATCAATGTGAAAATTAAGAAATGGATGAGCGAATGTTTGTACGGGCAGCAGAGGAGAGAGGCTGGGAGAGAGGACGGTCTACGGCAGAGCAGACATTTTCTCCACCAAAGAATCATGTGATCTGAGAGAAGTAGTAGCACGGCCATCGTGGCCGTGCTAAATGTACACGGGCTGGAAGCCCCGTGCTACGCAACGAAAATCAAACTTTCCTACAGACTCAGTGCACAGTAACCAGAATACACATTTCTGCCCAAAATGGCAGGCTACAGGAGCGCCCCCTTCCCTTCGGAAACCCCTGTCGAAGCGGGCGAAGGTTGGATGGGCGCGGTCGGCAAGAATAACGTCGAATGCCAGCCGAAGCGTCTAGGCCGAATTAGTAGACAGCCTTCAAGTAGCACGATTCGCAGTACACGATTTCGGGGCGGTCCGGAGCGTACGTCGTCCGAATCGGTTTGCGGCATTTCCCGCATTCTCGGTCCCAGAGCTTGCGAGGATTCCGGAGAGCCATGCGCTTGCGATGCCGTTCGTCATGCTGAAAGTGAGGGACGGGGAACCGCATTGCCCGGCAGAATTCCAGTTCCTGCTTAATGATTTTAAAGGGACTTCCGGTGACCTCACATTCAATTGCCCAGTTCAGAATATCATCGGGAATATCATCAATCGAATCGGGTAACTTAGTAGCAGGAACAATCCGCTCAACCTGCGGCGCCTCATCCTTCACATCGCGCCAGCTGTAGCCCTTAGCAAGTGCCTGCTTTTGCGTGAGCGGGAAATATTCCTGGGCAACAGTTTCGTTGTAGCCGAACGGGGAATAGCGGCCGGGGAAATGTTGCCCCCACACCCCCGTTGAGAGCATATGTTCGATGATCTGCGGCACCAGCGCCTCGTATGCATCTTTTGTGTATTGCTTGTTCAGAACGCAGTAATTGCCATGATTCAGCGCCACGCAACCGAATAAGTTTTTAGACGCATTGCAGTGCGAGCAATAGATCGCGTTGCTGGAATCATAGAATTTTTTGCTGAAAAGCGTGTTAGTGGACAAGGCACATCCTTCCAGGGAATAGCAGAAGTCATTCTCAACAGTTTCAGTCAAATCCTGACAGTTTCTTGCGCGCCAGACATCCTGACAATACTGCATATTCTCGATATCCCTGCAATTAAAGATCGAATGAGAATTTTTTCCTTGCAGAATGTAATCACCCGAGCAGTCCTCGATGTTCGCACCGTTGTAATACTTGTGGGGAAAATCTCGGAAGAACGTCGTCGCTCTTTCCAAGGCAGATCGTATTCCTGATGAACGATCAAGATGGAATTCGGACAGTTGTTTCTCATACTGTTCTTTGGAGCAAGGCTGGTTAAAGAACCAGTACTCTTTGTTCCGTAGATTAATACAACCGAAGCAGTGCCTGCAGCCGATGCAATCACGGGAAAATAGCACCTCGCTGCAGTTCTCCACATTTTGTGAGAAGCCGCATTTGTAGCAGTTCTTGCCGTTTACGATCTCGTAGCAGAGCTCGCTTTCTTCTAGGTACGTGCAGTCCACGCAGTCGGTGCATTTCTGGAACCACATTCCGTGCAGACAGTCGCGGCTGTCATTGGAACACAGCAGCATGTAGGAGTCTTTATTTCTTTGCGACTGATTGGTGTACTCGCAGTTCTCACTCTGCTGATTGTTCATCGCAATCTGTGGCACCACACGGAAAAGTTCGGCCCATTGCTCGAAGAACGGACGGGAAAAATCAAATTCCTTGCCATACGACTTCGGATCCCAGCTGTCACTCCACCAATATTTCTGATCATACACCGGCGGCCACGTCTTTTCCGGCGAGAAAATGGATACCAAGGCTTTCCCCGTAGCCCGGCAAGTATTGCGATAGAGATTACGTTCATTGCGCCATATCAGGCGCTCCTGATACCGACAATCCGGACAGTGCGTCGGTGGCGGGATCGCAAACTTCTTGCCGCCGAAGACCGGCGAGACCTGATCCAAAAACCCTAGATCGTCGGGCGTAACCGTAAACGGAGCAAAACAGGAAATGCAGGTTTGTTGCATGGGGGGATCAGTATACTGCATCCAGATAACACTTTTCGCAGTACACAATTTCCGGCCGCTCCGGGCTGTAGGTCGTCCTGATCGCCACCCCGCACTTGCCGCACGTTCGGTCGTACATCCTGCGGGGGTTACGCATCGCCATGCGGGCACGGTGACGGCATTCGAAACAGTGTGCTGGTGGCGGAATGCCACGTTTCCGATAGAACGCGAGTTCCTGAGCGATCACTTTATAGTTCTTGCCGCATGTACGGCATACGAGTGTCTCTTTGAGGATTTCGTCCTGCACATTATCGATCGATGCGGGCGCGACATATGATTGGGGTGCGTATTCCTTTTCGTCTCGCTCGCGCCACATCCAGCCCTTCTTCAGAACATCCTCCTTCTTCAGCGGATAGTGATCCACTGCCGCGCTTTCGTTGTAGGCGAACGGCGAAAGCTCTACAGTAAAGAACTCGCCCCACTCGCCGGTTTTTTGCATGTGTTCAATAATTTTGGGCACCAGAGTTTCATATTCCTCTTTAGAGTATTGCTTATTGAGAACGCAGTATTTTTTATGTCGGAGACCGTTACATCCGAAAAGATTATTCGCATGAACGCAGAACGTCGAATAGAGATAGTCCGAAAGCTGATCCAGGCCGTTTGCCGAAAAAAGAAGATTGTTTGCTCCATAGCCCACAACGCAGCATTCATAGAGCTTTTCGCCGTCACCCACCGCTTCGCAATCCATCGCATCCTTCACTGGCATGAACGCACGATAGACATGCGCGCAGTCCCACAACTGGATACCGTCAAAGCATTCGCGTACGTTCTTACATTCGGTCAGATAGTCGCCCGTCACGTTCTCATTCTGCACGCCGTGGATAAATTTTTGCGGCGACTGTAGTTTGAGTTCTTCGAAACGGGCGCGGGCCGCATCGATCGTTTCCATGGAACGTAATGATTGTAAGTATGAAAGAAATTGTTCGGGCGTCACGGGTCGGTTTTCCACGTGATATTCTTTATTGATGAGATTGCTGCACATGAGGCAGTGCGTGCAGCTTTGGCAATTTTTCAGAAACAGGCTGTCCGTACAGTTCACGCAATCTTGGAGAAACGACGAACTGTAACATTTGTGACAATCCACGCACTGGTAACAGAGTTCGCTTAAACGCACGCGGAAGCAGTCGACGCAGTCCCTGGAACCATTGAGGCTGTAGCAGTAGTAGCAGTCGCGGTTTTCGTCGGAATCAAAGATGAGATAGCAGTTTTTATTCTTGCCCGAGTAATTCGTGTAATCGCAGTTTTCGTCGTACTGATAGCCAGTGAACAGATTCATGTGCGGAACCGCAACGCAGAGCTCTTTGTATTGCTCAAAGAAAGGGCGAGAAAAATCGAAATCTCGTCCGTAGTCCATCGGATCCCACCGGTCGGAATACCAGACCTCCTGATCGTAGACTTTGTAAGGTGCCGACGGATGAATGTCGGACAGAATCTGTTTGCCTGTGAGATCGCATTTCCTTTTGTATAGATTGATCTCGTTCGCATGGGCGGCACGCCGCTGCTGACGGCAATCCGGGCAGAGCGTGGGGTCCGGTATCGAAAACTTTTTTCCGCCGAAGACGGGCGCGATCTTGTCTAAAAACGCGCGGTCTTCATGGGAGACTTCATACGAAGTCTGGCATTGGCGGCACTCGTGCTGCATGCAGGTCAGTATACCTCTTTCAAGTAGCACTCCTCACAATACACAATTTCTCTTCGAGAGCCTGTCATTCGAGACCCTGAGGGGTCCTCAGACCCTCGAAGGGAGGGCTCCTCAGAGCCTCGAACGGCCGGCCGCTCCGGCGCGCTTGCCGACCGTAGCGACCAATCCTTCAATAGATTGATGACAGATAACATGTTTCACAATAAATAATTTCAGGTCGCGAAGGCTGGTACGTCGTCTGGATTTCTTTCAAGCATTTCGCACAGGTGCGCTTCCAGAGCTTGCGTGGCGGTCGGATCCCCAGTCGGGCCGCATGGCGTACTTCGAAATGTCTGTGCGGGAGTGGGAGGCCCATTTTGCGGTAGTAGCTCAACTCCGTTTTTTGGATTTTGAATGGTCTGCCGGAAACTTCGCAGCGAATGGCCCGGTTTAGGACGTCGTCGGACGTATCACCAATCGAGTCCGGCAGTTGTCCTGCATCGATGGTTTTCGCGACGTCCATGATGCGATTGTCGGGTTCTTTCCAGCTCCAGCCGCGAGCAATGATTTCCTCTTTCGTGAGCGGGTAGTAGTCCTGTGCGACGGTTTCATTATAGGCGAACGGAGACGTGCCGATGGGGAAGAATTGGCCCCACGAACCAGAACTCACTCCGTTCGTACGGTTCATGGCACCGCCATCATCTTTGCGCATATGTTCGATGATGCGTGGCACCAATTCCTCGTACTCCTCCTTCGTGTATTCTTTGTTCAGGATGCAGTACCCTTTCTTTCGGAGACCTTCGCACCCAAAAGAATGATGACCACCCTGCAGGCAGAAAATGCAGTAGTACATATCGTGCACATTGAATGCGGTATAGAAACAGCCAAGGAGCATCTGCGCGCCTACGCCGATGTAGGCGCAGTTGTAGGCCAGAGCAGTTTCGGTGCCCCATGCATCCACGTCGTAACAGTCCGTGCAGCCCATCATGCAGTTGGTGCAGAAGCGACAGTCGCGCATTGCCATGCAGTCGAAGGAGTTTAGCGTGTTCTTGCAATTCGTAAGGTTATCGCCGCTGACGTCCTCGTTCATGAAGCCGCGGGTAGCGCGTTTCGGGAGTGTAAGGAAGAATTTATCCGCTTTTTGCCGCAGCTTTTCGATGCCGCTTGCGGTGTCCAATTTCAGCTCTGCTTTCATCCGCTCAAAGTCTTGTTTGGAATACTGCTGATTAAAGATGCAGTATTCTTTCTGTACCAAATTCGCACAACCGATACAGTTTGTGCAGCTGTTACAGTCCAAAAGAAAAGACGATGACGAGCAGTTATTGCAGTAGCGCGAGTAGCGAAGGTCAAAACACTTATTGCAGTGGATGCATTCGTAACAGAGCTCGCATTCCTTCAAATAGAGAAAATCGCAGCAGTCGCGGATAAGGCCATAGAGCTCGCCGTAATAACAATCTTCGGCCTGCTCGCCGTCGAAGATCAGATAACAATTCTTCAGTCGATAACCATCATGCGAGTAGTCGCTGTTGATATTATCTCCCAAGGTCAGACTGCTGATTTTGGGGACCACCCGCCAGAGATCCATAAACTGGTCGAAGAACGGTCGGTTGAAGTCAAACGGTCGCCCGTACGAGAGTGCGTCCCACGAATCCCCCCACCAACAGGCGGGGCAAAAAACCGTATTCGCTTTGTCCGGAGAGTAGATGGAGATGATGTTTTTCTTGCACAGGTCGCAGGCGCGGCTATAAAGCTTGCGTTCGTTACGCATCGCAAGCCGGCGTTGCTGGCGGCAGTCGTAGCATTCCATTGGGGCGGGAATCAGGTATTTCTTCCCGTCAAACTCCGGCGAAACTTTCTCGTAGAAATCCAGATCCTCTTTCGTGATCTCAAACTTAGTGGAGCATTGGGCGCAGATGTTCTGCATGGATAGTTAGCCTAGCATAGTGCGATTTGCTTTCAGAGATCGAATAGGTCGCTGTGCGATCCTGTCCGCGTGAGTATGAGAACGAGTGTGCCTTTCTCTTTCCTGTAAATGAGCAGCCAGTCGGGCTCGATGTGGCACTCTTCGTATCCTCCATAATTTCCTGTGAGTTTGTGGTTCCCATAGTGTTCAGGGAGGCTCTCCCCTGCTGCAAGGATGTTGATTACTTCATCAAGTTTTCTGATGCGATAACCCCTTTTATACACTCGTTTAAGGTCTTTTCGATATCGTTTCGTTTCGATGATTCGGTAGTGAGTGGGTTTATGCGTCATAATGTTCTCCGAGAATATCAGCATGCATTTCCTCTGCGGAGGCATAACTCTTTCCACTCGCCAGAGCTTCTTGGAACTCCCGTTCCCATTCCTTCATGATGTGGTTAGGTACGGAGCGCTCTTTCGATATTGCAAATGGAATTCCTTGCCGCAAAGCGATCTGAGAGAAGTACATATTCACAGCGGTACTCATATCAAGACCGAGGTCATCAAGAATCTTTTGCACTTTCTTTTTAATTGCATCATCGATGCGGATGTGAAGAGCGGACATGAGGATGTGGTAAGGATGTACACATTGTACTCGCAATATGGATACATTGTCAACAATCAGTATAGTAAGTGCTCAGCCTGCAAGCAATTCGTTGTCCACCGCAGCCCGAAGGGCAGCTGCTGAAGCGGAAGAAAATCCATCATCAACAGGAGCTGCCCTGCGGGCTGCGGTGGGCGATCTAAACAGGGTCAGTGCGCAATTACTCAATATACCTCTTCCAGATAGCAACTCTCGCAATAAATAATCTCTGGCCGTTCCGGTGCATAGGTTGTTTCGATGCTTTTCGAGCACTTCGCGCACGTCCGGCTCCAGAGTTTGCGGAGATTACGGAGAGAATTTCGATCCTTGTGCCGTTCAGCCGGACATTTCCTCGGGATAGGGATGCCCATTTGTCGGTAGAACGAGAGTTCTTGCACGATGATCTTGTAGGGCTTACCTGTGACCTCGCACGTAAGAATTTGTTTCGTGATGTTGTCTGTGACATCGGTGATGTGGTCCG
>CAZLUK010000116.1:0-3127 GCA_964562735.1 uncultured Candidatus Peribacteria bacterium | reverse complement strand
ATCACGTCATTGGCCAACGCTAAAATTTCTGGTGTTGAGCGATAGTTTGTTTCCAGCCGAAATACTTTTGCGTCTGGAAAACGATCCGGGAAAGAAAGAATATTCTCGACGTTGGCGGCGCGAAAGGAATAGATCGACTGGGCGTCATCTCCCACCACCAAAATATTTCGATGCGCCTCAGCCAAAAGATCAATGAGTGATGCCTGCACCGGATTGGTATCCTGATACTCGTCAACTAAAATATATTTGAATTGAGCCGAGAGTTCTTTGCGCGCTGTTGGATTCTCTTGAAGAAAACGAAGGAGGAGGACGAGGAGATCGTCAAAATCCATGACATTGGCCGCTTTCTTTTTGAGCGCGTAAGTTTCGGCAACCGTCACAAACGTTTGTTCGAGGTCGATAAATTTTGGTTGGCGACGGTCGAGCGCTTCGTGAATAGAGACGCTGGCATTGCGGGCGTACGAAAGCACATCAGCAAAAATTGCTGGCGCCGGAATCAACTGGCCAGTGGTCCCAAGTTCTTTGAGACAAACCTTGAGCAGTGACTTGGCGTCGTCTGAATCGAGAATACTAAAAGAAGAGGTGAAACCGAGGAGCAATGCGTATGTTCGAAGAATTCTATTGGCGACGGAATGAAACGTGCCGCTCCAGAGGCCACGGACTGATGAACCAAGAAGTTCACGTACCCGCTCCAGCATTTGTGATGCTGCCTTGTTGGTAAAGGTCAAAAGCAAAATGGAGTTTGGAGCGACACCATGTTCGAGCAGCCAGGCCACACGATAGGTAATCGTCCTGGTTTTTCCCGAGCCCGCGCCGGCGAGCACAAGGCACGGCCCATCGCCCTCACGCACCACGCGAAGTTGTTCTTCATTTAAAAGTTTTTCGTAATCAATTGGTTGCTGCGGCATGCCTCCGAGTGTAGCGGATGACTATTCAGACGTCCAACGTCTGAATAAAAAAACTTGGATCATGCTAGACCCAAGAGTACTAAGAAGCAGTCAGTTCGAACACCCACTCGACTTCCAGAGACAGTTGATCACTGTGAGCTCGCGGAGAGATGCCGAACAGAACCAGGTCATAACCATCACTGCCGACGGCGAATACATGCGGACGACCTTTCCCAGAGACACGCATGCTGTCCATGCATATGTAGAACCACTCACCTTGGGGTTGGTTGATGTAGGTACGGCGGAGGCAGAGAGCCGCGTCGGCAGGCAGCTTCGCCAGACCGTAACGAGTGAGACGGCCACTGTCACCAAGGAATTCGGCCAAAGCCGGACGTTCCGTGTACCCGAGGTCTGCGAGCGTTCCACAAGCAAGAGTGACCTGTCGATGCTCCCCTGCTCCTCTACAAAGCTCACTCGTCAACATTTCCTCCGCCTCGGCATTAACTTTGAAAGAATCCGTAGACTTCGAATACCTATTCACTTTCCCAAGGGTGAGTGAGCCCACGATCAGGTGTAGATGTTTGACCATAATCCCGGGTACAGTGGAGCATGAAAATACATCATGCTCGACTCAAACCCTGGAAGATCGGAAGACTCATCACGGAATGGCTCTTTCATACTCCAGCAAGTATTGCCGCACGAAAACTGTCACTGAATCCACGCACGGGAAAGCTCTGGTATCACAAGATACGAACAGGCATTTGGAAAAGAAGAGAGGATCCGCTCTTTGTAGGACCGGTCGAAATCGATGAAACATATCTTGTCCCTTGGGACACACAAAAACAGCGATTTGCCACGAAGGACAAACTCGCTGTTTTTGGTATCTATGACAGGAAAACACGACACGTCTATGCGGAAATTGTCGTCAACCCGAACGGTGATATGTTACTGCCTATTATTCAAAAACATGTTGCACCAGGAGCCACTATCTACTCCGACGGCTTCGGTGCCTATTACTATCTGAATGCGCACGGATACATCCATCATCGTATCCTTCACGCCTACACCTTTTCAACGCATCCAGGGGTGCATACAAACCATATTGAGTCCTTCTGGGGCTATCTCCAAAGCACGCTGAACCCAAAGAGAGGGATCTCCAGAATGACCTACCACCTCCATGTGGAAGAGGCTGTTTTTCGCTTCAACAATCGACAGGGGCACAATCTTCGCTTTGTTGTGAAGAAAATCTTGAATGAGAAGGGGTGAGATCTACACCTGATCGTGAGCCCAGGGTTGCCATTTTCTTAATCGACATTGATCGTTCTCCCTTTGCTGGGTGTTTCTTGCTGGTTCAACCAAAATTCAAGCAAGGGGGTACTCTACCAAAAAGGGTAATGATGTCAATAGTCAGAGCATGGTGACGACGGATAGACTTTATCTGATGGCAGCCCTAATCAGCGAAGAGAAAACAATGGCTGGATAGTACAGGGCGTATGGCGCGAAAATAACCGTGACGATGATGCGTGCCCGACGATTCCACGGCGCAATTGTCCACACTGCCACCAGGCCAAAAAGTGGCAGCGCACAGAGAAGTATCACCGTGGCAATATTTCTAATCAGAGCAGTTTTTGATTTTGGAGTCGCCGGCGTTGGTGTGGATTGTAGTTGTGAGTCCATAAAGTAAAAGTTAATTCAAAAAAAATTAATTGTCATCCTCGCGTAGGCGGGAACCCACGAAGAAAAACTCTAGAATCATTTTCCTCTGGACTGTATAAAATTTCTTTTCATTTCCTAGGTTCCCTCCTTCGAGGGAATGACAACGAATTTTCTCAATCATACTCATTCCAAATATTTTTTATTCGCGTTTTGTTCTTCAAGAGTTTTTCCATAATGCGCCGCGCCATCACTGCCGGTCAAAAAATAGAGATAGGAATTTAGCGTGGGATCCAGCGCGGCCCGGAGTGCTTCGAGACCAGGATTGTTAATTGGCCCTGGTGGCAAGCCAGGATACTTATAGGTATTCCAAGGGCTGTCCGTTTGGCGATCAGCACCGGTTGTAAAAAGATGTTCTTTGCCCGTCACAAAATTCACCGTCGAATCTAACTGCAAGGCCATGCCGAGCGATTGCCGACGATTCAGAAGATCAGCAACTATTCGTCGATCTTCCTTTGTTTGCACTTCTGCTTCAAGAAGAGATGCTTCAGTTACAATTTTATGGAAACTCAATTTTGGATCGAGTG
>CAZLUK010000115.1:0-3844 GCA_964562735.1 uncultured Candidatus Peribacteria bacterium | reverse complement strand
CCGCCTTTCAGTGGATCACCCATGATATCGACGAAGAGGACATCGAATTCACCTGCGAGGTTCTTCTGCTCGGTCGGCGTAATGCCGAGGTCATCGAAGCGGCCGAAGCCGTCCGATTCATGCGTGAGACGCATCGTGCGCGAGAGCGCGTTTGCCATACGCTGGCTCAGGTGCTGCTCAGCGCGGTTGATGCGGGTTTTGTAGTTGCTGGCTGGGATGAGCGTTCTCAAGAATTCCTCCAGTTTTGTGCGGCCATCGGTTGTGCCAGGGCTACTGAACGAGCTCACGACGGAAGCAGGCAGTGAGCCTGCCATCTGCTTGGCGACTGCGCTGGTGTCCCGAATTTCTGCGATCTTTTTGTCATAGATATTCATGCGGTCGGTGAGGCGTTTGAAGCCTTCGCCTTTGCTCTGCACTGGGCCGGTGCCGAACCATGGTTCCGTGAGCATGCCGCGAATATCCGCAAGGGACGAAACGGAACCGAAGTCCCTCGGAAGTGCGATGACGTATTGTGCAAGCACGCTAGAGACAGAACTCTGGATCACGGAAACTTTACTATCGTCCGGACCGGTGAGCAGAATAATATCGTCCTTTGTGAGGGCGGTCTCCTGTTGCGTGCTCCGAATGAGCACCGCGTACTTGATCTTCTCGATGATCTGTAGCGACTCCGTCAGTTTCGGTGTTTCGTGCCGTACGGTGTCGAATCTGCGAGCGAGCTCGAGAGCCGCGTCATCGTTCAGGATGCCAGAGACTTTGCAATTTTTCAGGAATTCGATCGTATCTTTCTCTGCCAGTCCGCCATCTTTCAGGATGTCATGTGGGACAGTTGTTTTGGCCGGAAGGCTCTTTGCTTCATCAATCAGCGCAAACTCGTCTCTGCGAGCCTTGGTCTTTACGTCCGGTATTTCTACGGCCGGGTCGTCCTTTTTTTCAGTGTTCTTGTCCTTTCTTATATTAAGCTCAGCGATGACATCGACCAGGCTTTTGTCCTTAAAGCGGGTTTCGGCCATCAGCTTGCCCTGGAACGCGATTTCCAAATATTGTTGTTTGAGGTCAGATGGCAGATTGTCGTATGTGCCATACTGAAGGAGAGTTTTTTCGATCTCGGCGGCGCGTGCGATGTTCGGTGTTTCGTCGCACGCGAGCATGTAGAAGGTATGCAGCAGCGCTTTGCTGACTTTGGCATTATTTTGCTTCAGGTACAGGAATGTTGCTTCTTTCTCACGCCCATTCACTCCCATCTTAGTAAGCTGGGTATTGATGTCTACGAAGAGATTATTCCCGCTGGCGTCGGGGCCGTTTTTGTTATCGGAAATGAGGAGTGATCCGCTGAGTTCGTCCTTCGAGGGAGTAAACGCGGCTGCGATATTGCCGAGCTTCACGTGTGACAAAGTCGACATAGCCGTGATCGGCTCATGACCGGGAATATTCAGATGGTTCTTGGTGATAAAATCTCCCATGAGTTCCAGTCGGTCCTGGGCGCTTTTCGGGAGGGGAATGCCTATTTTGCGGGCGAGATTTTTTAGTAAGCCGCCACCGGTCTTGGCAAATTTCTGGAGCCCCTTGCCCATGTCATCGAGTGCGTTTTCGTTGCCGTTGATGAAGCGGTCATACGCGAAGTAACCGATGCCCGCTCCGAGTGCCCAGCGCCCGAGCGGATTCTTGGCATTCATGATTTTCCAGACGGCGAATGCGCCGATGCCGACCATCACCAGCTGGAGACGCGGATCGGTGTTACGGAAGTTTTCGATCAGTCCGCGGGACGCCTGTTCGATCTTGCGTTTCTCCACGCTCCCTGTGAGCTGGAGCTGATCCACCCTGCTCTGTGCCAGCGTGAGATTATCATCGGTTCTGCGATTTCGGTACAGCTCGTACATGTCTAGCAGCATTTTCTTCTGTGTCGCAGGATCGATGAGGTTCGTGAGATCCCCCCGGAGCCGGTCGGGGATACCGCTACTTCGCTTCAAGAGAATTTCCGGAGTGGTTGCATCCGTCTGGCTGATGCTTGGATTGGCATCGAGCCACTGTTCGTATGTGCGGTACAGCGATCCCGGCGCCACAGAAGCATTATTCTGTTCCGTTGTTGTATCGAGTGCCAGATTGTCGGCAGTGATATTCTGTGTCGGCGGGATCTTCGTGCCGCTCAGGATCGCGAGCGCAGTCAGGAGTGTACGAATTCTGCCCTCAGGTTTTTGTGCTTCATAGTCCGAGATATCGGCATCATTCAGCGGTGGGTTGAACAGAAAATCGTACCGATCCTGTACTGATTGTGGGATGTTTGCACGCACGAACAGCGTGAATTCCTCCAGCCTCCGAGCACGCGTCATGGACAGAAGACGCTCCTTATTCCCGCCCTTTCCAACGGATGACAGGCCGCTCGGGGCTGTGAAGATGTCCGGACTCTGAAAAGCTTGGAGCTTGTCGCGGTCACTCACGAGCGTGCGTTCGCGGGAGTTTTCTCCGGAGCCGATACGTGAGTGGATATCAACCATGTGACGAAGGAGAGGAAGATGAGCCGTCAAGGTGGCCGGCATTTTTGAGGTAGTTCAATATTCCAAAACCTGCTGCGCCGCACGCATACGGCACGATCCCCACGCCTCCGCTAGCAACAGCTGCTACGGCAGCCGCCGCAGCTCCGCCCACACCCCATTTCGTGGGTTTCAAGGCGGCGCCAGCCGTTTCGGACAATGTGTGCCAGGTTCCAGCGGTGATTCTCTTTGTCAAATTCCATGCGCCTGTTACCGGAGTCTTGATCAAATTTTCCCAGCCATAGCTTACGACTTCGCCTGTTTTGTCACGCGCTTTCATCAAGAGATCGTACGGGGTGAACAGTGCATGCACCGGCCAGTTGGCGCCGGCGCGGACGTTGTTCCAGAATCCAACATATTTTTCTCCTTTTATGAAGCCTTTGAGCATGCCAGCTCCCCACAGGACGGTGGGAACAGCCAGTGTCGCAGCGGCAACCGGACCTGCCCCTGTCCAAGGAATGCTTTCGAGAATGGAATTCGTCGCAGCAGAGCCTGTACCAAGCCCCAAGGGCACTGTCAAACCGGAGAGTGTGGACTGCAGCCATCCAGCGGCTTTGGCTAGTAACGGGATTTTGCCGATGACTGGAATGCTAGCCACCGAAGTGCCTAGGCCTGCCAGTCCGGCAATCACGGCGGTGACCCCTATGGCAGTCTTCTTTCCACCTTTTTCTTCCCCCAGAGTGTCAGCGGGATTGTCGTGCGTAAGGTCCCGCCACGTCCTGCCAATCAATCCAGTCTTTTTCGGCGTTTTGTCAGTTCCTGTAGTGTCACTCGCAGCTGACGTTGTTTGCTCCGCAGCTGTGACCGCTTTCAACGCATTGAGTTCACCAGTCACGGTTTCCAGTTGCGCTTTTATGCCTCTTACCATTGGTGTCACTGTAGATTCGATCATCCTTTGCATTTCCGTCTGTGCAGCTGGCTCAGACGGGAGAATATCCGAACCCGTTGGTACATTTAGTGCGTTAGTGGGCATGTTTGTTTTTGTGTGAAAAAATCATTCCATTATAGCCGAAAACGTGTGTTTTTGCAAACGCCCGAACGGTAAATGGGCACTGACCCTGCGAGAGATCCAGTAGCACGGCCATCGTGGCCGTGTTAAATGCACACGGGCTGGAAGCCTCGTGCTACGCAACGAAAATAAAACATTCTTGCAGACTCAGTGCACAGTAACCAAAGTGTAATTCCCCATTCCCCACCTGGATTAATTGGATCAAAAGCAAAGCTGCGGGAGAAACACAATTTCAATAATTCCCGCAGACGGGACGCCGCGTCCCGCAAAAGTAACCGATACCCCTGCACAAGATTCACATTCGCCG
>CAZLUK010000114.1:0-1624 GCA_964562735.1 uncultured Candidatus Peribacteria bacterium | reverse complement strand
TACCGGATTGGGGGGCTTGCCGCTAATTCGGCAAGTGGAGCGGATCTTCAAGTTAGTAGATCGAGCAGCAGTTCGGTTGAAGGACCACCGAACAGAAGCATTGATTAAACACAATCAATTTGATTTGGTATTTGGACGGGTAGCACAGATTGCCGCTGGTCTGTCCGATGCCAATGATGCGGATATGATTACCCAGGATGCCGGACTGAAGAAAGCCCTAGGTCGGGATCCGGAAGATGGTCAGGACGGAGCCTCGCAACCTACTTATTCTCGCCTGGAAAACGAGGTGGATGAGGAAGACCTTGAACAGTTATTTGACTTTCTTATCGACTATTACATTGCAACCCACAGAAAGGTGCCTCGGCGAATACTTCTGTACTGTGATGGCAGCGCGGTAGAAGCATATGGCAGCCAAGAAGGGGCTGTGTATCGTGGTGGGAAGTACCGGAAAGAGATGTTTTTTCCGCTGTTCATTTTTGATCAAGATGGCTGGCTGCTTACAGCCAAGTTGCGTGAAGGTGACAAGGGAGAGTCGCCCAGCGGGGTGCCAGTGCTCAAGGCGGTAGTTGAAAAGCTAAAAGCGGCCTGGCCAAATGCACGAATTGGAGTCAGGGCCGATGCGGCCTTTGCCAGTCCGAAACTATTTGACTGGTGTGAGGACAATGAAATTGATTATGTGGTAGGGATTGCAGGCAATTTTGCTATAGCCATCAACTGTGTCACTTACCATCAGGAAGCCAAAAGAAAGTTTGTATGCAGGCATGGAGAGCCGCAATTTATCGGACTGAACGGCAAGAAGAAAAAGCAAAAGGTACATGCCAAGATCCGGCGTATGGAAAAGGATCGAAGAATGGAAGCAGAAGCCGCCTGGCGGAGGCGACGAGTGCGGGTTTACGGCGAAATCATGTACCAGTCTCGCACCTGGAAATTCGATCGGCGCATTATCTGCCGAAGTGATTACACTGACACTGGGTTGCAAGCCAGATACGTCGTGACCAACATCACCTGGGATTTGCCACAGCAAATCTACGAGCAGGAGTATTGCATACGTGCTGGTGTAGAGCTATCAATCAAAGAGTTCAAGAACAGCCTGCTTTTGCGCCTGAGCTGCCAGAAATTTACCGCCAACGCTTTTCGCCTCTGCTTGCATGGACTGGCTTACCAACTGCTCTATCATCTCCGGGGGTTCCTTCCCGTTCGTTTCCAGAAATTATCTCTCGATAGCGTCCGCAAACGATTCATTAATGTTTCCGTAGCAGTGACATGCTCGCAAAGGCGCGTGTACTGGGGGCTTTCGAATACTTACGTTTACACCACCGATTTCCTACGCCTCTGCAGGAAACTAGCTCGCGCCGGATGAATCTCCAAAATCTAGCTCTACAGTCTTGCTGTCACCGATAGCAAGACTGGTCGTGCTGATCTAAATCTCATCAAAACAAGTCAGACAGTCACTTCTAATCCAGAAAATCAACCCCATCTAATCTACCTGCTCTCCGAAACCGGCTCTACAGCTCAGTTTGCTCTTGACATACTATATGTATGAATAACTCAGGCTTGCTTCCTAAAAAATTGGATGGGATGAACTTTTTGCGCTTATCTGCCGTTTTATAATTCGGAAATGAAG
>CAZLUK010000113.1:0-2296 GCA_964562735.1 uncultured Candidatus Peribacteria bacterium | reverse complement strand
GAAATCACTTCCACATACAGGAGCAGGTTTCCTACCTGCGTTTGTTGATCATAGCTGAGACTCTCCAACCGCGGGTAGGAAACCCGCTCCCGTTGAAGAATGATGAGTTTTTTTCGATTACAGACTCAGTGACCACTTACTATCCATAAACTTGATCTTCATCACACTCAGTGGTGCAATTGAGATATTAATGCTTTCTCTCACGTGCTATGTCCTGTACTCCTTTGATGCTTCGGGCTGTCCGTAAGGTCGGGTATGGCTTGCTGGCAATTGCAGTGATGACTGCAATCCCTGCACTCGCGTCCGCTGCTACCGCTGTTGCACCACATCAGGGTCACGGCACCGCTGTGTTCATCGCTTCGGCGAACTTCGTTGCAAGATCCTTGGGGGTTGGAAATACGTCTTTCGGCGCGTTCGAAGGACGATTTGACGTGCCGCTTACAAAGGCCGAATCCGAGTACATCTGTTCCATGCAGCGGGCCATACCATACGACACTATCAATTCATTCACCGAATGGCTGGGAGGGATAATGGCAGACATCATGGGTCGTGACGTCAGCCAGATCATGCCCGCCCTGAAAGATCCGTTTTTCTGTCTTCCCAGGCAGGCCGCAACGAAACGGAGCAAGGCTGATGTCATCGTTCACCTGAATGTCAAAAATGTCGTGGTCTCTACAAATGCGGTCTGGAACGCCTGCGTGAGTCGCGAGAATCTGACCCGTGATCTCATCCGCACTAACAAAGATACTTTTGTGCGCCGTCAGAGAACCGTCTCCAAGAAAATCCCCCTGAGCTGCCGCGATTACCACCGCGGAGACCTCGGTATGTGGCGGCATCCGGACTTTCCGGGCCTCGAGATTCAGCTGGATTCCAGAGGTCGCCTCCTCGGAGGCCTCCCGACTGGATTTGTCGCTAGGCAGAATGTGAAGGAGCCCATGGCAGGGAGGTAGTTCCAACGGATCAACTTTGGATTCCAGTATCGGGCGGATCAACAGCAAAACTGCGGGAGAAACACAATTTCAATAATTCCTGCAGACGGGACGCCGCGTCCCGCAAAAGTAACCGATATTCCTATACAAAAATCAAACTGATCGAATTACCGAGAAAGTGCCATGTTTTTAGTGATGAATGTGAGAACGAGGAAACTTACACTTCTTCCTCGGGACGCGGCGTCCCGTCTGCGGGGAAAAAACGGTCTTCATTTCTTGTCTTGCTAGCGTGGATTGGTTAGGCTAAAATAGGTACGTATTTAAGTACTTATAGTTTTATGACAACTGTCACTTACACCAACTTTAGACAGTATCTTGCTCGCTATCTTGATAAGACAGAACAGGATTGCGAGGAAATTATCGTCACAAGGAGTAAGGGGCGAAAGTCGGTTCTTTTATCATTGGATTATTTTATTTCGTTGCAAGAAACTGCGTATCTTTTTTCCACGAAGGCAAACAGAAAACATTTGGAAAAATCTCTTCAAGAGGTAAAAGCAGGCAGGACTGTGGGTTTTCAATCCTAGAAAATGCAGGTTCATTTTACTGAATCAGCGGACAGAGACTATCAATGGTGGAAAAAACATGATTCCAAGAAGACAGAACGAATACGAAGTTTGTTGGATGATATTCAAAGCACGCCTTTCAAAGGAATTGGTAAACCAGAACCGCTTAAATTCGATCTTCAGGGATATTGGTCGCGCAGAATTGATAAAACTAATCGACTGGTGTATTCGGTCAAAAGTAAAAAGATCATCGTTATTTCCTGTCGTTTTCACTACTGATTTCGATCCAAGCTGCAAGCCTTACGAGGCCCTCATCCTCAACCCTTCTCCGCTGCCTGCCCACCGAAGCCTCGGCGAAGGCGGGCGGCAGAGAAGGGGGACCCTGTCGGTCATTTGTATTACCTGATACAGATGGTAGTTATAGATCAATTTTTTCGGCACATTGTACTATCGGCTGTTTGAGTCCGCGCTTGATAGAACTGCTCATACCGGGAATCGATGCAAGATACCGAGTATCCTCTACGCTCGTCTGAGTAAAAAAATCATGCAGCTTTCGCAGTGCTCGTCCCCGATGGCTTGTACTATTCTTTTGTTCAAGTGTCATGGCTGAATACACTCGTTCAAATCCATCAGGCTTGAAACATGCTGAGATCGGCAGGCCGGGAAGATAGTCCGCTTCCAGACGTTGAGTAATCACGCCATCGCATACGCCCTCGAAGGTGTGCGTTTCGTTGTCTGCATCGATGTACGCCAGGCAGCAGACAAACTTCGCGCGCCGATTGGTTTCGTGCTCCATGCGCTTCA
>CAZLUK010000112.1:0-4998 GCA_964562735.1 uncultured Candidatus Peribacteria bacterium | reverse complement strand
GATGAATTTTAGAACGAGGAAACTTATGCCTATCCCTCGGGACGCGGCGTCCCGTCTGCGGGGAAAAACGGTCTTCATTTTATCCCGCACTAATGCTCTTGTCTCATTTTCGTTGCGTAGCACGAGGCTTCCAGCCCGTGTGCATTTAACACGGCCACGATGGCCGTGCTACTGCCTCTCCCGCAGGGTCAGTGCCCACTTACCTTTGACGCTGTTTGATTTGAATGATTGCAAAAACTTACTCAGACCTTTTGGTCCCGGACAGAGAATCAGATGCACATGATTTGGTAAGATGCAGAAGGCATGCAGAAGCGCTCCGTTGGTATCCCGTGTTTTGCAGAGATGATCGATGAGGAGATTCGGAACACCTTCCTTCATGCACCAAGGAATGTTGCCCCTTGTATTGGTTGTGACATGGAATATCCCGCATTGCTGATAATGAATCTGCGGCATTCAAAGGGCAATGTAGCATCTGCGGGACGCGGCGTCCCGTCTGCGGGAAATATTTCTCCAGCAAAGAATCATGTGATCCAAAACTTGTGACTTCGCACGGCAAAAATGGCTCTCATGATGTAAGATTGCTCTGATGGCTCAGAAAGATTTTTACGCGATCCTGGGCATTCCAAAATCCGCGACAGACGTGGAGATCAAACATGCCTACCGGAAACAGAGCAAGGAACTTCATCCCGACAAACACAAGGGCGACAAAGGCAAAGAAGCTAAATTCAAGGAAGTGAACGAAGCGTACGAAGTGCTGTCAGATGCCAAAAAACGCGAATCATACGACCGATTTGGGTCGGCGGACTTCGGCGGATTTGGACCGGGTGGCGGGGGCGGCGGTTCCGGAGGATTCAGCGGATTTTCACAGGATTTCGACGGAGCGAATTTCAGCGGGGACTTGAATGATCTCTTCAGTAGTTTCTTCGGCGGAGCTACCGCAAACGGCAGGCGGCGCGGACCGGATACGAGGGGCAGAAACATAGAAGCAGAAATCTCGATTCCACTGATGGACGCGGTGAAGGGTGCCGAGCGGACGATCACATTCCAAACCCACATCGTCTGCGACGAATGCGCGGGATCCGGCGGCGTACACGGCTCAAAAACTGTCACGTGCAGCGAGTGTAATGGCACTGGCAGCGTCACCCGCACTGCCAAATCACTCTTCGGAGCCATCCGCCAGAGCGTTGTCTGCGAAACCTGCCACGGCAGTGGAAAAGTCCCCGAAAAAGCCTGTAAAAAGTGCTCAGGCGATGGACGTATCAGCGGCAAAAAGACCGTGAACGTGCGCATTCCGGCGGGCATCGAAGATGGCCAGACGATGCGGCTCACGGGCGATGGCGAAGCCGGACGCCAGGGCAGTCCGAGTGGTGATCTCCTGGTTCACATTCGCCTGGAACCGGATCCGAGATTCCAGCGCGTCGGCGATGACATTCGTTCGACACTGCCGCTGTCCGTGGTGGACGCGGTGCTCGGAACGGAAGCCGGTGTGAACACCGTCCACGGTATGGTAGCGGTCTCGATCCCGGCTGGAACACAGCCCGGCCAGGTGCTAAGGCTAAGGGGGAAAGGTATGCCGGTTCTCAATGCCGGACGTCACGGCGATCATTACGTGACAGTAGATATCGTGGTACCGACAAAACTCAGCCGCGAGGAGCGGAGGATTTTTGAGGAACTGAGGAAGCAGTAGTAGTAAACCGCAGACGGGACGCCGTAGACAGGACGCCGTAGACGGGACGCCGCGTCCCGCCTGCGGGAATTACAACCCTACCCCCCATGCACAAAATTCATGATGAGTTTCACGAGCAGATCTTTCTGTTCGGGCTTGCTCTGCGCGATCAGTAGCACCAGTGCCACGAGCGCCGAATCACTGAATTTCCTCTCGCCGTCGCGTGCGGTCGTAAGCTCCGTTCGCGTCAGGTAGACGATGAACAGAAACGCGGCGATTCGTTTATTGCCGTCCACAAAAGGATGATCTTTCGTGAGGAAGTACAAAAGATGCGCCGCCTTTTCCTCCACCGACTGATACACCTCTTTGGTATCAAATGTCTGCTGGACTGCACCCAGAATCCGCTTGAGACCGTCACCCTGCTCTTTGCCGAAGAGATCACTGGCCTGCCGCTGGCGGGTAAGATTTTTCTTGAGAGCCCCGACAAGGGCCAGTGCTTCCGCATGCGCCAGTACGTACGGTGAGCGCCTTGAGGATTTAGGAACGCCGAGTGCTTGCCGGTCATACTGATCCAAAAGCGTCCATGTCTCCGTGTACTCCGTAATAACTTTGAGGAGACCTTGAGCCTCGTCTCCGCTCAGGCTTCTGGCCTTCATTGCCTGACGAATCAGGCCTACAGCGGTCCTTAGCTCCTGCAACTTGGCCGCCTCCAGCCGACGCTCATTCAACGTGAAGCCCCGCATGAGATGCTGCCGGAGTATTTGGGTCGCCCATACCCGAAACTGGGTGGCTTGCTTGCTATTCACGCGGTAGCCCACACTCAGCACCATATCGAGGTTGTAATATTCTACGCTCCTCCGCACCAAACGTTTCCCTTCTTTGGCAACAGTTTCCATAATGGAAACTGTTCCTTTTGGCTTCAGTTCGCCAGCGCTATAAATGTGCTTCACGTGCTTGGAAATGGCGGCCTTCTGCACCGAAAAGAGTCGGGCGATATCAGCCTGCGATAACCAGATCGTCTCTTGCCGGAGTGTCACCGGTAATCGTAAGCCGCCGTCGGCACTCTGGTAGACCAGCAGATCCTTTGAAGCAGCATTAAGTTTGGACATGCCGCTATCATACCAAAGAACACTCTACCGTTTGGACTTCTTGCGTTTTTACCATAACCGCCGGAGAATACCATCAGCAGGCAGCGATTTTTCTTGCTTCAATCGTCTCTTCACTTCTGTGACGAATGAAGGCTTCAATTCTCCTTCATCTTTCATGGGGACAACCTTTGCAATGGCTTTTCCCTTCATAGAACAACTTTTCATGCACACAATATACCGCACGTAAAAGCGTACTTCAATACATATCCCATGGATCACATCTTTCTTTGGTGGAGAAAGTTTTGCACGTTGCGGGCGGCGGTTGCTGTTCTCGTACCCGCCTCACCTCCCGTCCTCCTCTCCCTCTGAGGAGGGGAGAGGAGGGGGCCCGTGTTCTTCAATCAACAAAGTTTGTATTTAAAAAAACAGAGCTCCCAGCCGCAGCGGGGGGGCCGGGGGTGAGGCGGGGGGAAGATAAACTGCTGCGTTTATGCCGTTCATTCCTGCTCCACCAAAGAATGATGTGATCCTATCGCGTCACACATCCAAATTCTCCAGTCCGTCATCGGCCGCAATGATTGGCGACAGCTCTTCACTGGTTTCGGACTGCGGCTCCAGAGCCTGCTTGCCACTCTTTAAGCGAATCACAACCTGGCGATAATCGCCTTCGCCGATACTCTCGGTAGCCAGATCGGCGAGCGCGGGAGTAGCAGAGATGTGCATGTGCACGACGCGGCGGAAGTACGGGCTCATCGGCGGCAGGGTGACCCGGGCGCCGGTGCGGCGGACAAAATCGGCCTTGGCCTCGGCGATCTTGCGGACCTTGTCCTCCTGCATAGTGCGGTAGCCATCAACGTCGAGGACCAGGAATGGTGCGCGCTCCAGGCCCTTAGCGGTGCGAATCATGGACTTTACCAGATGCTGCACGGCATTGAGCGTCTCACCGTGCCAGCCGATTAGGCGGCTCGCCTCATCGCTCACCACGTCGACCCTGAGAATATCGCCGTCCTCTTTTACTGTGATACCAGTAAAAGAAATGCCGAGAAGTTTTAGCAGACTGCCCGTGGTTTGGATAATCAGATCGTTCATGCCGCGGCAGAGCATATAGAGGAAGAGCGGAGAGGGGAAGGAAGTGATTTGAGAAGTGAGTAGTTAGTAGTTGGTAGTGACTAGAAGTTGCAAACTACAAGCCTGATATATCTACTCACTACTCACTACAAACTACAAACTAAAAGGAGAGCGCACGACGGCGCCCTCCTTCGATTTCAAGAAAACAACTGACTAGCGAACGGCGTCCTTGAGAGTCTTTCCAGCTTTGAAGGACGGAACCTTCATGGCGGGGATAGAGATCTTCTGAGTCGGGTTCCGGGGGTTCACACCCGTGCGAGCCTGGCGCTTAGAAATACGGAATGTTCCAAAACCGGTGATCGTCACGTTTTGGCCCTTCTTGAGCTCCTTCGTGATAGTACCGATAAGCGCCTCGAGGGCGTCGGAAGCAGCGCGCTTGGTGATGCCGGCGGCGTCCGCGATGGCGGCAATAAGATCCTGTTTGGACATGGGATCGGGGGTAAAAGAAATAAGATGATCTAGATTCTACTGTTCAAAAGCGCATCTGCAAGCCAAAAATTACTTGCAAAACTGTTGATTACCGCTTAATACCAAAAATTTGGCTTGTGTAAGCCAAAAAAAATGAACACTTCGTGAGCACAGTTAGTGGAAATCGCAGATGATTCTTGGAAAGAAATAGTATAGGAATCGAATATGATCACCGATACAGAGCTGAAACAAATGCCACCGAAGTGCTTACTTTGACAAAGAACGATTCTTCCCCGATGCTCTCCGCTGATTATGAGTAAGCACCTGGTCATCGTCGAAAGTCCGACGAAAGCGAAAACGATTAAACGTTTCCTCGGCAAGGATTACGTGGTGGAGTCCTGTATGGGCCACATCCGCGATCTTCCGACCAGCGAGATCGGTATCGACGTCGAAGGCGATTTCAAACCTACCTATGTCATTCCGAAGGAAAAAGTGACGACGGTTAAGAACTTGAAAGCTGCGCTCAAAGACGCCGATCAGTTGTGGATCGCCACTGATGAGGACCGCGAAGGAGAGGCGATCGGGTGGCACTTACTTGAAGCACTGAAGGTGAAGCACCCCGAGAAAGTGAATCGCATCGTGTTCCACGAAATCACCGAGAGTGCGATCAAAGAAGCTATCGCAAAACCCCGTCACTTGGACTTTAAG
>CAZLUK010000111.1:0-2804 GCA_964562735.1 uncultured Candidatus Peribacteria bacterium | reverse complement strand
ATCGGAGCAACGAATATCGTCTATCAGACGCCGGTCTGGGACCGGGTGTCCCCGTCCTGGGACGAAATGCGTGCGGTCGAAGAAGGGCAACTGCCGGGCTTGCGTGTGAACCTCTTTCCCGCCGCCGAGGAGCCGCACTATCCTCCGGAATCGGAAATGGCAGTGGAGCAGCTTCTGGAACAATTCTTCCGAGATCTTCCGTTGGCGGTGTCGCCACCGTGGAATCGAAACACACTCTTCGTCGTCCATCGCGAATTGATCAGCCTCTTCGTTCTGCGGCTGCGGAAAATGTATAAGGAGAAGAAGCCAAAGCTCGATGCGCAGGTGCACCGCTTTGATTCCAAGAGCAAAGATGTTGTCGCAGCCGGACGCTCACAGAAAGAAGCCCTGCAGGCATGGTTCATTATGGGAGAAGGGGATGGCCCGAAAATTCTGGTGACCTGTCCGAGTGATGCCTGCGATGCGCTGGACCTTCCGACGATCCGTCACCTGGTTGTCGGGACGCGCGTCACATCTGATGTGCTCCGCCGTCTGATCGGACGCGATCTGCACAGCGATGCTCTGTTCACGACCAAGGACGGCACGGTGCTCCTGACCCAGCAGCAGTTTTCCGAAGGCAACCCGCGCACTAGTCCGTTTGGCGTGCTGCCGCACTCGCCGGATCTGGATACCGAGAGTGATTTTGACTGGGCGCAGGGAGAGGTGTTGCTTCCGACGAACAAGTTTGAAAAGGAGCGAAAGACACTCATGACGCAACACAAATCGAACGGCAAAAAAATTCTCAAGAAGCTCCCCGGCGGGCGACGGACGAAAGATTCGGCGCAGATTCGCAAAGATCACGGCGGCAATCTTTTGGTGAAGCGCACCACAGGCGCAGATGATGCACTGGACGAGCCGCGGGCAGACATAGATTTCCGGGCCAAACCGACAGAAGTCACGATTGGCTTGTTCATCAAGCAGAGCGGGATGAAGGATCTCGGCGGTTACTGGGCCACATTCCTGGTGGTGGCGACGGAAGCCTTTGGAAAAGGGCAACCGTGGGCACCGGCCGTGATCGCTAAAGCTGCGCAGATCCGGCAGAGGATGGGGCCCGCCAGTCCCATTTGAACCAATAGCGCAGCCGAAAACGATAACCTATACTTCGGCGGCTCTGTCGGGTCCGATCCTTCCTTCCATCATCGTTCCGCATTCCCCTGTAGCTCAGTGGTAGAGCAGCTCGCTGTTAACGAGAAGGTCGCTGGTTCGAATCCAGCCGGGGGAGCCAGAAATTGACAATTATAGTAGAATAATTATAATACACATATGCATCCACACATTAACGAAATTCAGATTGCAAGAGACAAAGGTCAGGCGATGGAACCTTTAGAGGAAGCAACTGTCATCGAAACCGGCATTGATGGCGATCGATATGCAATAGGCAAAGGGGCTTTTTCGAAATCGCCACCACCGCGCAATATCGACAGGCATATCACTCTCATAGAAAGTGAAATGATTGATGCAGTGCGCCTTCTCAAAAATCTTGAAGTAACGTTTGCAGATACTAGACGCAATTTGCTCACCATCGGCATTCACCTCAATGATCTCGTTGGGAAACAATTTCTCATCGGTGAAGTTCTTGTCGAAGGAGTAGAACTGTGCGATCCGTGCGACAGACCTGGGATTCTTTCAGGAAAGGAAGACCTCAGGCAACGTTTCAAAGATGCTTTCGAGAATTGCGGAGGTTTGCGTGTTCGTGTTTTGAAAACAGGTGTGATAAAAAAAGGCGATGCAATTCTCTTAGGGTCCACATCAGTGCCTGCATCAGAATCTGGCATCGGAACGAATATCAATAATCCTGCTGACCATGAAACAGATAATCGCGTGCGCTTTCGGACTGAGTTTTTTCAAAGATTACGGATTGTAAATTCTAGGGAGCAATTTCGTATGGTAAGAGTGATGCGTTACCGTCACGGAGGAGAGAAATTGCTGCAGGCTGACATTGGAAATATCTTGGACTTAAAGCAATCAAAACTAAGTTCGTATGAAAATACTGGGAGGAGAAAAGATCCCCCTTCCCTCACCACGGAACAGATTGATAACTTAGAAAAATTTATGTCTCAATCGAATTGGGTAGATTGGGAAAGTATTATGCAAGGAGTAATTAGTAATCAAAGTATTCAATCGTTAGAAATCAATCATCACTTCCGAAGTTGGAACTAGAAAGTTTTGATGAGTTCTAATAACTTGAACCACGTCGAGCCAGAAATTTTGGCTTAAGGTGCTGACTTCGAAAGCTACAATTTCAAGCTACCTAGCTAGAGCAGCACCTAGAGTGAGTTTTTCAAATTGAAGTCCTTTCAGCATTCGGTACACTGTCGTCAGTTCTAGAAGGAGCCACGTCGGGGAGCCATGAACCACTCGCTCGCTATGCTCGCTCGGGTTCATGGCAGCGCCATTGTTGGCACTGCCATGGATTTTCGTATACCTGATTCATGGCGACGCCATTGGGCCGACTGGGTCATGCACATATTCAGACGGATTTGCAGGGATTCTGCGACATGCATCAACATGATAGACTGACCGTCAACCGGACCTTGCCCCACTTTTCCATGAAGACAAAATCCTTACTCCTGTCCTGTGTGTGCGTGGGGGGAATACTCCTCGCCACCACGGTTTTTGCCAGTATCTGCAACATGAAGACCGGATGCAGACCAATCAAGAAGCATTCGTCTTCGTCGAGCAGTACTACTAGTGTGAAGATGCCTTCGTCGGGTGTCTTCCCCTCGGGAATGTATTACAAGGAAGTTTCAAATACATCACAGCAG
>CAZLUK010000110.1:0-20280 GCA_964562735.1 uncultured Candidatus Peribacteria bacterium | reverse complement strand
TTCCGCATTTAAGCATCCAATCTGTAGTTTTTCTTTTTTTATCATCGCTCCGATAGTTACTCCGCTATCTGGCATCAGGATCACCGTTTTAACGGATGATGTCTTGAGGCGGTCTATGAGTGGGGTGAAGTCATACCCGCGGTCTTGGCCGCCCAGAATGATTGTTTCGACGCGGTTACCCAGTGCATCAAGTGCTGCGATGGCAGATTGTGGCGTTGTGGAGATTGAATCATTCACCCATTCGATGCCGTCATGAACACCGAGCGATTCCAGGCGGTGCGGGAGACCTTTGAATGCTTTGATCGCTTTTACAGCCGTTTCTTTGGAGATACCGAGGTGATCTGCAACTTTCCAAGCGGCCGCGATATTGCTGAGGTTGTGTTCACCTTTGAGCAAAATTTCTTCAATCACGACTGGCGCATCTTTGGCGGAGAACGGAATTTTTGTTCCGGCACTTTGGTCGGCGATTTCTTTTGCTGCAGATGATCCTGCGTTAAAGATGACGATGTCTTTCTTAGTCTGGAACCTCGTGATGTGCTTCTTCGCTTCCAGATACGCTTCGAGCGAACCGTGGTAATCGAGGTGCTCGGGGAAGAATGCGGTTATGACGGCAATATCCGGACTCGTCGTCAGATCCATCAACTGATAACTGCTCATTTCGAGAACGAAGATTGCCCCGGGCTTTGCGTCACTGAGATGTGCGATGGCGGGTTCGCCGATGTTGCCGATAAGTAGGACTTGGGACTTGGGACTTGGGACTTGGGACATTAGGATTTGGTAGATCAGAGACGCAGTTGTACTTTTTCCTTTCGATCCGGTGACTCCGATGACGAGGGCGCCGGAGTTTTGGATGGAGTCGAGGAAAATCTGGGTGGAAGATGTGAGCTTTGAGCTTTGAGCTTTGAGCTTTGAGCTTGGAGGTATTCCCGGAGATTTAATAATAACGTCGAAATCATCAAGACGATCCAAGTATGTATTTCCACTTCTTAATTCATAATTCTTAATTCCCAATTCTTGATTCTTATCTGCAATCGTAATCGTGCATCCGGGCGCGTACTGTTCCAACGCCTCTGCCATCGCTTTGCCCTCCCGCCCGTACCCCAGGATGCAGATGTTTTTGCCGGCGAGGTCTTGGATGCGCATGATCAGTGGAAAGCCGATTGAAACTGGGCTGGAATGAAGTGGTCTTTGGAAGATTCAAAAGTTTCCTTCAGGAGCGTCTCCGGATCTTTGATTGTTTTTAGGACTTTTGATATGAACATCTGCATGACCGGCGTATCCTCCAGTTCGCCGTGGCGGTGAGCCAAAATAAATGCAGCCTTAGTTTCCTCCGGCGTGCCGACGCATTCAAATGGCTTGAAGTTGCGGATGCCGAGTAGTTCTTCAAACAGGGGGATCAATTTTTTATTCTCAAATAAGTTCGCGCCGAACATCTTTATTAGATCCGCTTTGTCCAGAAACGCTGCCAAGCAGGCAAAGACGAACGCGCACTTGGGGCACTGGCCGCACCATTGAGAAGCTTTGAGCTTTGAGCTTTGAGCTTTGAGTGGGTTGCTAATGATTTTCCAGTTCTTATTGCAGCTCGTGACCCGGTTGAAGTACTGCGGATAACCTGCGAATATCTGAACGATCTTGAGTTCCGAATACGGACGCAGGGCACTGAAGTATTCGGTGTTCGTGACGATGTCTTTGTTCAGGAACCGCCGGAACATGCGCTCGAATTCGACGGACTTGCTCCACTGGTGATTCACCATCATGCCTTTGAATTCGACGTTGCCGATGTTCGCGCTGCGCTCATTACTCATGGCGACCGCGTCAAAGTCATAGAGTACGGCCAGCAGCGCTGATAGCACCGAAAGATAGGCCGTAATTGGGACATGGCCGTTGAGTGCGCTGTCTAGGTTTAGCTCGAAGATGGCCGGGGAAAGCTGGCGGCTCACGGTGATGATTGGCAGCCCCGCGGCGTGAGCAAGTTCAGAGATGATCGGATGCGGTTCCAGTCTGAGCAGTGTGATGTCGGCGCCGGTCTGGCGCAAAAGCTCGATTGTCACCATCGAGTCCTTGCCGCCGCCGATTGGCACGAGGATGCGCTTAAGAGGATTTATAACCGATTGCTTGCGCATGGCTGGCGCCAGAATCACCTTTTCGCGTAAAGCCGGAAAATTCACGAGTCCGCGGAAATCAATATTGTTTTGGTAGAAGAATTCGCCGAGGCCCTTCTCGTACACCGTATTCCAGAATTTGGCTTCGTGCAGATCCAAACTGCCGGAATCGATACTGATAGTGCGGGGCAGGCAGGTTTTGAAGTAGCTGATGCCGCCGATCAGGTGCAGCGCGAAGAGCAGCCGCTCGATCTCCCACTGCTTGGCTTCCAGCCGCTCGTCTGAAATCGGTTCAGGCAGGAATATCAGTTCTTCAAAGTAGAGCTCCTTATCAAGTGAGTACGTGAGCGAAATTTTCCCGGCGTGGTGGTTCCAAGAGTAGCCGGAGAAATGGAAGGTGGAATATTGCTTCATCGGAAGCACCATACTACAGGATGGATGTTGTTTTTGCCTCTATGGCGTCGAACGCTTCACAGGTTACTGCCGATCTATCAGTGAAATTTGAAGATTGTTCTGATCCACATGGATATTGAGTTTGCAAGATTGAAAATGGGCGGTATTGCCTGAAGAATGAATCCTATCATCAGCCACCTAAGTCCTTTCTTTCCATTACCTCTCTCGATTTTTCTATTCTCAATTGCCATATTTCTATAATCGAGAATCGCAGTTACATCTGTAAGCGCAACAGGCAAATTCTTTGAGCAGTCTTTGTTTGTCATATTTGTATTGGAAGCCTCTAGCGGAATTGCAGATAATTTTTCTATCTCCTTGTCCGTTATAAATATATGGTTGACGAGGATAAATGATCCCCAAATACCGCATACGAGGCCAGCGAGAGAAATGAGATCAATTAGAATCATAGTTATACAGCTAAGCCTTTATGGTGCCGAAGGAGGGACTCGAACCCTCACACCTTGCGGTACACGATTTTGAGTCGTGCGCGTCTACCAATTCCGCCACTTCGGCACAAAGAACACTCTGTACATAGCTTACAGCGTTTCACGCCTGTCTTCCATGAAGGCCGATCCGAAGGGCGATGTTCTGATGTGTGCGTTGACGAAGCGCTTACCGTTGATGATCCGCGTCCTCTTCGCGAAGTGCTTCGAGGATATCACCGCGCGCTACGAAAATGCCGGAATCGATGTTGAAGGGAACGTCTTTCATGCTCATGGTTTCCGGATCGTAGTATTCCTCGGTCACAAATCGTCCACCTTTCACTTCCGACAGCGGCACGCTTGTGATGGTGCCTTTTCGGAGCGCCACCATCTGGCCATATTTGCGGTGATTCGCGAGCAGTCCGGCGCTCGCACCGAGTTCGGAAGCGAAGATGGAGTCCGCTGCGACCGGTTCCACGTTGCGCACGTGATACCCCACTACCTCCACTTGCGTATCGAGGCTGAGTCTCTCTTCTACTACTTTTGACAAATGCCGTGCTGCTCCAAGGAGCTTCACGTGGCCGAATTTGTCGACCTTCGATTCATCCTGTGGTTCGAACCCCTCATGGATGTATCCCTCGGCAATGGCAATGACGACGTGGCGTTGCGCTTGGTTCTTCCCGTTCCTCCTGCGGTAAATCTTGTCGATCTCGTCGAGGAGGCGATCCTCCGGGATCGGGAACTCGCGTAGCAACGTGATGTCGGCGGCACCGGCTTTGCCCGCATAGAGCGTGATCCATCCGGCTTTTCGTCCCATCAGTTCCACGAACGCCACGCGGCGCATCGATTCGGCATCGTGACGCATGTTCCGAATTCGCTGCGCTCCTATGTGGTAGGCAGTTTCGAATCCGAATGTCCGATCTGTCCCGATCACATCGTTGTCGATGGTCTTCGGCACGCCGACGATATCCAAGATTCCTGCATTCTGCAGATCGCGTGCTTGTGTCAGTGTGTCGTCTCCACCAATGGCGATCACGCCATCAAGCCCGTACTCCTTCGCGGTATCACGGATCGTATTGTACTTATCAGGGGAAATTTTTGTCCGTGAACTACCTAGGATTGTTCCAGGGCGATATAGCAGTTCATTCAATTCCCGACGACTCATCTCAGAGAGCCCAATGACATCATCTCGTTTCGACAGTAAGCCCGCCCAACCATCGGGTAGACCGATGACTGTGTTATCCGCTTTCATCAATTCCGTCGTTGCACGCGAAATCACGCTGTTGAGACCCGGTGCGATTCCTCCGCCCGTGAAGATGCCGACAGTCTGTTTTGGCGAGGTCGGAGGGCTATTCATAGGAGAGGGACTATTCCATGAATATGGCTGTCCATGCAAGTTTTGGAGGTCCCGAGTTCTCGTTCATGTCATGCTACTGCTGTTTTCCACGAAGCAGCGTCAGAACCTCCTCATCCTCCACTTGCTCGAATCGCTTGTACCACTTGCCGACCGCATCGAAGGGTTCGGGCGTGGCAAGGACGTGCACTTCATCGGCGCGGAGCTTCAGGATAGAAGCGGTGTTGGGCGGTGCGACGGGTATGGCGACGACGATCTTCTTCACTCCCGCTTTCCGTAAGTCATCGATGGCGGCAAAGAGCGTGGAACCGGTTGCGGCTCCGTCGTCCGTCAGGATGATGGTTTTTCCCTTGAGCAGCGGCCTCGGTTTCACAGTATAGACGGCTTTGCGTCGCTTCAGTTCCTTCATTTCCTCGTCGATGATCGGTTGAATATCTTCCCACTCAATGCCATGGGCTCGCATGGTTGCTTCGTCCAACGACGTCGAACCGCCTTCGGCGATGGCGCCGAGCGCGAATTCGCGGTGGCCGGGATGTCCGATCTTCCGAACGACGTAGGGATAGAGAGGAAGAGTGAGAATGTGCGCCATCGCATGCCCGACGACGATGCCGCCCCGGACCAACGCCAAAACAAGAACATTCTTCTTCCCGGCGTAGGCCGCAAGTTTGCCCGCCAGCATCCGTCCGGCCGCTTCCCTGGTTTCGAGAGGTAAGCTCACCATGCTGATAATATAGAGGCATATGCAGGCGAAGCTGGCGGAGAAGTTACGCAAGGAAGGATTCACGGTTATCCACCAGGATCCGCGTTCCATTCTGGATATCCACGAGTCCATCCGCCAGGATGAGGGGAAAAATCCGCCGAGTCGTGAGGTGACGCTTGAAGAAATTCAGTCATTCGATCCCGATCTCATTGTCTTGAGTATTTGCGTGGCCGGGTCCGTCGCGTCGAAGGAATTGCTGACAAGCCGCCCGGGATGGAAGGATCTTCGCGCGGTCAGAGCAAATCATCTCTTCGTCATCGACGATTCGCTTATCAATTGTCCGGGGCCGAGGCTAACGGATGGCGCACGGAGGCTGTTTGGGTGGATTTTTCAGGCGCTTCACTCCTGAGGATACTTGCTCAATGCGATAGGAGGCAGGTACCGGAACCATCGGGCTTCCCAGCTGAGCTTTGGTTCATCCTCGCCCCGCCAGCTTTCAGACGGATCAAAATCGCTATCATCATCCTGCTCGCAGGGCTCCACTAATACCACTATGTTGCCATAATCATCGCATGCCTTGCAGAGTGACTCGCATAGATTTTCGAGTTCAGAGCAATTGTCTACGAGTAAGACTCCATGTTGATTCGTAGTCAGGTACATGGTATACCGGAAATCTTCAGTGTTATCGTTGGCACTGAGTTCCTCTCCGACGCTTGCATCGTCTTTAAAGTCGATGATTTGTACCTGGTCTTTAAGACCAGCTTCGATAAGCCTTTCGCTTAGCATTTGTTTTACAACGATCGCGGGGACCGAAAGTGGATTGGTGAGTGGGATGATACCGTGATTTTTATTATGTTCTTGAATATAATACAGGTCATTTTCACGCCACCAGTATGCAACGATTTTTCCACCTTTCAGTAGTTCCTGCTGAAAATATTTTCGGTCTTGCAGCCATTGGTTGAGTTTTCCAGAGCAAACGGTGGGAGACGCCTCTGATTCCCCCACGTCGGTTGGGCTAAATATATCCGATGAAAGATGGTGATATATGAGATCGTCGGTTCCTCGATACTTACTGGCGATGTTGGCGATGATCGCTTCGTTAGTGAACCTTTTTGTTTTTTCGGAATAATCCGTTACGTCTGGCATCCATGTTCTCATACCGACCAGATTCTCAAAAAATCGGTGGGTGAAAGCTTCACTAACAAATCTCACCATAGCCTCCGTTGACATTGCCTTCGGCAGCGGTATATGCAGGATCGGTTTGGTTGGTTTTTCATCGTCCAGTTCGTATCCCTCAAACCTAACAACCGAACCGGCCTTGTTTGGAGTTATCTCCATCGAGGCAATGCCAAATTTTTTACGGAAGGCCGTGATTGTTGGGTCATTGTTGAGTGCAGCCCGCAAGCCTGTGTTATCAACACTTAATTTGTTACCAGCAGATTCGGGTCGATCGGACATGGGTGAAAGTTTGTATACTTATAGATCACTTGATAACATTTTCAAATTTTCTCAGGGGCGACCGAGTCTTTTTTCTGTATTTGCTGCGCCGAAGAAGGTCAGGCAATATTCAGGTATGTACGATGTCATCATCATTGGCCTCGGTTGTGCCGGTTATACTGCCGCTATCTACTGCGCCAGGTACAAGCTGAAAACATTGCTGGTGGGAGCCGAAGCCGGTGGCATGGGCAATACAGCGGCGGAGGTGGGCAACTGGCCTGGAGAAATAGAGATAACGGGCCCGGATCTCATGGAAAAGTTTAAAAAACACGCAGTAAGTTTCGGTGAGGATCTCGTGAAACTCAAAATTTCCGTTGTGAAAGACGTGAAGAAAATGGACGAAGGTTTTGAATTGGAATTGGAAGGGGAAGAGCGGGTGACCGGGAAGACCATCATCTTTGCAACGGGTTCCAACAAGCGACATCTTGGCGTTCCAGGCGAAGCCGAATTCTCCGGCAAAGGCGTGACGTACTGTGCGACCTGTGATGCGTTTTTCTACAAAAATAAGACGGTTGCCGTGATCGGAGGAGGGGATAGCGCGGTGGAAGGAGCGGCGATTGCGGCTCAGGTTGCTGCGAAGGTCTATCTCGTGCATCGCCGGTCAGAGTTCCGCGCCGAGCAGTACTGGGTCGATAAGGTGAAAGAGAAAAAGAACGTCGAATTCGTGCTTGAGCGTAATCTCGTGCAGATTCTGGGAAACCAGAAAGTGACGGGTATCAAGCTTGATAAGCCTTGGAACGGAACCGAGACGCTGACTGTCGATGGCGTGTTTATTGAGATCGGTTCTAACCCGGCAATCGATCTCCCGAAGAAGCTGGATTGCGAAATTGACGAGCTCGGATTCCTGAAGGTAGATGCTGCGCAGCGGACATCAGTGTCCGGTATCTTCGGTGCCGGAGACCTTACGAGTGCGAGCAATCATTTTGCCCAGTTCACGACGGCCGCCGGTGAAGCTACGGTTGCGGCCAACAGCGCGTTTAATTTTCTACAATCGGGACGGTAGTCTCCGGTGGACTCAGCCTATACTCTACTGCCATGTGGTTAATCTTTGTGTTTCTGAGCATGCTGGGGTGGGCACTGGTGAATGTACTCGATTCTCTGCTGGTGAAGCATTACGAGAAAAATCCTAGCGTGCTCATGTGGAGTCAGTCTCTTTTTAGTCTGCCAATTCTGCTTGTTCTTCCGTTTTTCGTGAACATTAATTCGACGTGGTCAGGACTTTTACTGGCGTTCGGGGTTATCGCATTCTTAGGTGATCTGTGGTTTTTCTATGTGCTTGATCGACTCGATGTATCGGTGGTCAGTGCTGCGTGGCCGCTGCTTTCGATCTTTCTGAGCATCATAGGATTTATTTTCTTTCACGAATCCTGGACGATCATCCAGGCGGTCGGGGCCTTGCTCATCATCATTGGGGCTTTCTTGCTCTCGTTTTATAACCAGCACATTTCCTTACGCCGAACACTCGGACTCCTCACCATACTCGCACTCATCTACCTTCCGTATTATGTCATGAAGAAGGCTGCGATTTACGATGGACAAAGTCCGGCAGCCGTTTTTTATTGGATGACGCTCAGCCGTGAAATTTTCGCATTCTGCTTCCCTTGGATGATCCGCAGAACCCGCACGGGGATCATTGCACTCATGCAGCGCATCGATCTGCGGTACTTTTTTATCAGTGGAGTCGTAATCGCATCGTTTTTCTTGGGCGAATATACCGGTGCGCTTTCGTACGTTCATGGACCGCTTTCGCTCGTTTCTGTAGTCAGCAATATTCAGCCGTTCGTTGTCATTCTCCTAGCCGCAATACTCGCCTGGTTTTTTCCGTCATTTGCAGCCAAAGAAGTCTTCACTCAGCGGAGTATGACTATTAAATTTGGTTCGTTTTCGGTCGTCTTTCTGGGACTTGCACTCCTAGGCCTCTCCACGTAGAGTACTTCGGCTATGCCACGCGGAAAGGCCACTGTCTATGCCGGCTATTGTGAAACCTGCAATACGCGGATCGGTTCGTTTCGTGTGAAGAAGGCCAAGAAAGCAGATTTTCGCAAACTCATGAAATTCTGCTGGGTGTGTACGATTCCAGGGAACAAGCATGGATCGAGGCAGAACATCAAGCTGAAGGAAGAGAAACATTCGAGTTAACGATTAAGGAACCTCTGCGAAACTCCTTTTACCCGCAGTCGCGATTCTCAAATCGTGGTTCCGGTGCATCTGAACAGCGGATTGCGAACCGCTGCTGCGTAAATAAGGGGATTTTTTAGAGGCTCCTCAATAGTAAACTGTTCATGATTAAGAGTTCACGGTAAGCTTTTGCGGTGAAGAAATACCGCCAAGCAGTGGCTGCACTTGTTCTGAGGCCTTCCTCGGTTTGTGCTCCGGATGGATGCAAAGATCTGGAGTCGATTTTACTTGTGCATAAACCGCGCCGGAACGACGCGTGGCAGCTTCCGCAGGGTGGCATTGAGGAAGGCGAAACGCCAGAACAAGCGGCGCTCCGTGAACTGAAGGAAGAAGCAAGACTTTCGTATGATACTGTGGCGCATTCCAGTCCGTGTCAGTATTCCTACGATTTCCCGCCGGAGTTCGTGCGGCGTCATCATCCTGTAAATGTCGGACAGAAACTGTGCTTTGTCGTGATTCGGGCTTCCAAGGACGCCAAAGTAACGGTTGATGAACATGAGGTCGATGCGTACGTGTGGGTACTACCCGAGCAGCTGCCGCAGTACATCAAGCGTGAAGCGTATCTGACGGTGATTCGTGACGTTCTGACGGATTACGAACGATCCAAAAGTGCTCGAAACACTGGATCGATGTAATCTCTCTCCCGTGCGTATCTCGTCACTTTCCCTCAAACATTTCCGTTCCTACGATTCACTCGAACTCGAGTTCGGGGACCTAGGACGGCAGTTTTTCTGTGGCGATAATGGCAGTGGCAAGACGAACATCGTGGAGGCCGTCTCGCTACTCTCGCATGGCAGATCCTGTCTGAAGGCTGATCTTTCGGATACTGTCCGGTTTGGTGAGACATTCTTTAAGATCCGGGCAAACGTGATGGGAGATGACCTAGAATCGCGCTCGGTGGAATGTGTGTTCCAGATTTCTCCCAGGCGTGCTTCGGCGTATTTTGTGCAAGATGTCCGGAGGCCACTCCTCGCGTTCATCGGCGTCGTGCCGACCATCATCTTTCTTCCGCAAGATTTGGATCTATTCACCGGGCCACCGTCAGGCAGACGTAATTTTATCGATTCGCTTCTCTCACAGCTAAAATCCGATTACGCGACTCTCAGACTGGAGTATGAGCGAGTGCTCAAGCAGCGGAATGCCCTCCTGAAGCGCATTGCTCAGGGCGAATCAAACGAGAATGAGCTTGGGCTGTGGGATACCGAGCTTGCCGCAGCTGGTGCGCTTATTATCTCGCGCAGAAACGAGGCCATCGCTACGATTGGCAATTTTCTGCCGGATGAACTGACGCGGCTGGCTGAAATGCGCAAAAAAATCGTGGTGATTTCTGCTGGTACGACAACCGGCGATGATCCGAAGAATGCCTTGCTCGTATCACTCCTGAAATATCGTTCACGTGACATCATTCTCCAAACCACAACCACCGGTCCGCACCGCGATGATTGGCGCATCGAGGATGACGGCAAAGATATTGCAGTAGTTGCGTCCCGCGGCCAGCAACGCACGATTCTGCTTGCGTTGCTCTTCGTGAACGCGGCCATGTTTCGTACTATTCGTCGTGAACGGCCAATTATTCTGCTCGATGACATTCTTTCGGAGCTCGATAAACATCATCAGAAAGCACTTCTTCAGCACCTGCACGATCACCAAGTCATCATCACGGCCACGCATCCGGTGGCTCAGACCGAGGATCTAAATGTCTGGAACGTGCGGGAAGGAACAGTCACTCCCCTGAAGGCCGCGCAGCGTGTATGCCCCGAATAGGGCTAGTGCCAATGCATCTGCGGCATCGGCAGGTTCGGGGATTTCCGTAAGGTTGAGGATACGTTTCACCATCGCTTGTATCTGTTTCTTATCCGCTTGTCCATCGCCGGTGATCGCAGTCTTCAGTTGCATCGGTGTTGCATCCATAACTTCTACGCCGACTTGCTTGAGTGTCACTATAATGACGCCTCTGGCTTGCGAGACATCCATGGCCGTACGCTTGTTCGTTTTAAAGAAGAGCTGCTCTACTACGGCAATTTCAGGCTTGGCTTCGCGGAGAAACTCCTCCAGATCTGTCGCAAGCTCCAACAAACGGTCGGGGAGTGCCAGTGCCGGTGCGGTCCTGATCACAAGCCAATCCAAGGCTTTTGCAGCTCCTTTTCCGTCGGTTTCAATCAATCCCAGACCGGCGGTAGAAAGGCCGGGATCAACTCCCAGAATACGCATGTTGTGATCGTACTGCATCCGGAGTGCTAGCACACTTCAAAAATGCCGGTTTTTCTGCTAGAATATGAGGATTTCATGGATACCAAAATACATCGTCATTTCGTGGCTCTTCCGCTCACAATTCTGTTGATGCTTGCCGTTGCAGGCTTTCAGTCGGTTCTGCCGGTCGGCGCTGCCGATGTGTCTGGCGCACCGACGGTGCGGTTCAAGACCGATGCTACTCCGCTCGATTTTCAAGTCGGATGGATTCTTTCGGGGATGCTTGAACGTGATGTAGCGCTTCGTGTCGATGAGAGCGGCGAACACACAGAGCTACTAAAGGGTCAGGCGCTGATAAAGTCCACGGGTCTGACGGAACTGAGTATGGGCAAACTGAAGGTTCATGCCCTCGCTGCATCGTACGCCGCTTTGCATGGCGATACTTCGTCTACCGTTGTGCCGCTTACCGCGCCCGTCATTGTCACTAGTGGGGAAGACATCGCAGTCGTCGTCCCGGGCATGCAGATTTCGATTAATTCTCTGGGAAAAATGACGTCCTCCACAGTTCCTCCAGACTGGTACGCCGAGCGTCTAGAGGCTCTTAAACTGCTGCCCGAGATTGTGATTCCGCCTGCTGATGAGAGTAATGCCCAGGTTCAGCTTGCGCACTTCCTGGCGGATGGCGGTCGGATTACGGCTGTCGCTCTCTCCAGTGCTGAGGCAACTGCACGACTGCTTGATCCGTCCGGGGTAGTTTCAGAGCTCCTGTTTCTGCGGCTTCTGCAAGAGGCTCAGTGGACTGATGAAGATGCGTCCCGGGTACTCGCAGACAACATTTCACAGGACAGATTTCTTGCATCGGAACTTGTCCCCACACTTCCGCTCCTCGTCGCTACTCTCTTAAAGCCGGTTTCTGACCGGCAGATTCAGGTATGGGAGAAGAGCGCTCTCTCGCTCGGTATTACCGATAGTGCCGCTATAATATCGGTTTTTCATAGATTTTCTGGATTTCCGCAGGGATTAGCGCGTGCCGGATATCCGAGGCAGTCACTCCTTTGGCAGCATGCTTTTTACTCGGTAGGAACGATTCTCGGTACAACACTTTCGGGGAAGCAACGAACGGATTTGGAGGCGGATCTGGCTATCATCACCCGCGGTGACAACGTGGATGCACATATTGAAAATACGGTTCAAAGCATGCCAGGACCGACCACGCACTGGTCCGAAGCAGAACTGACTGCGATCGTTTTTGAGATTCTTTTATCCCGAGGCGTACTGATAGCCAGTACTCTGCAGCTTGCATCCGATACTCCTACTCAGACCGTCCGTGTCACCGGCGTTTTCATTGCGGAGCAGGGGACTGATACTGCCTATGCTTTCACGGTTGATGTTTCGCGAAAATTGATCACCGACATCATCCGAGATGGTAAAAAACTTCCGAACGCCGTGCCGACGGATGTTTTTTTCGATTAAAGAAGCCCCCGTACGGGGGCTTCTTTCTGTATTTCGATTACATCGGTTTCTGCGGGTCGCAGCAGATGCCTCCTGCGCAGCCTTTGCAGCACATGACCAGCTTGTAGACTCCGGCAAGTCCGACGAGGACGTACACGATAGCCTCTACTTTCATCCAGGAACTGAGGAGCATGTGCACAACGTTCCAGTCTGCACCGCCAGAGAGCCATCCGAGGCCTACCAGGCCCCAGTTCAATGCTCCGACGATAACGAGCACGCAGGCGACCATACCCAGAGGATTTTTATTACACATAACAGAAGTGGGGAAGGGATAAGAACAAACTCGTTATAGAATTTTGGCAAGTTCGGAGCAAGTTTTTCCCTTGTACAAGCAGAAAGATTTATGACGCAATCATTTCCGGCATCCACGATGGCGGATTCATAAGGAAATGACTTCGATTGATATTTGAAAGTGAGATTAATGCAGGGATGGTAGAACGTACCTTCTCGATTACGATAGGTGGAATAATCAAATTCCATTGGAGCAGCCTGCTATGCAACCTTTTGGCACAAGAGAATAACGCACTCCAGATTGATCTGTGTGTTTGCCTGTTCTCCGTAAAAGAGTTTTGAGGTTCTTACTCGAATCTACGACTTTACTTCCCTTTGTGGCCACCCACTTGCCGGCGTGTTTTGTCTCGAAGATCATAATAAAAATGGCACTTACATATTTAGCGCACCCAAATGTTCTTTTTCATTATAGTTTTGTTCTCTGAAATGGAGGCGCGGGGGCTACGTCCTAATGTTAGTTAGGAGTAGACCTGCGATGTTCTCTTACGAGAACCCGCCGACCAGTCTTGAGCTTCCGATAGTGAGAACGAGTCTCAACTATCTTCTTGCCCTTCTTGGTTTTGGCCATAGAAAGGTTTGGGAAAGAAATAAAGAACAGGAGACAGTAGTCCCCCCGACAACGCAGAACCTGCACTGTCGAGGGAACTGTCTGACCTGATTTAATTCAACCCAATTTTCGGGGGCTTCGTTGCCCACGCCTCCATTTCAAGGAACAGGCTATTTCTTCCCTTCCTCTTTTTCCTTTAGAGCTTTTAGAAGAATTTCATCTATATGTCTTTTCTGCCATGCTGAATCAAACTCGCCGATTTGCTTATTCATGCCTTTAGTTAGTGTTTCTCCTATGCGAGTCAGTAGGTTGTGCTGTTCGTCGAGTGCCTTCTTGATCTCCCATAGTATTGAGGCACAAGCACCAATAAGTCCGCAGATGATAATGGCAAAAGTTGAGTTCATTTGCTGTGTGGGAATTTGATTTGTCCAAGTGCGCCAATGTTCTGCTTTGCTTCCCTCATAGTTGGCGATTCTTTTCCTTGTTCTTCAAAAGCTTCCAATTGCTCTTGGCTACTAACAAGATTTTGCAACTGCTGACGTGCTACTTTTTTTAACTTGGTGAATCTATCAGCCTTATTCTCTCTATCACGAATCATCATGGAGTTAAGACTTTCAAGATTAGATAAAACCGTTAGCTGAAGGATATTGGCATGATCTCTGATATTTTCACCCCGCAATACAGATTTTGGATTCTGATCCCTCCACTGCTTCGCAGTTCTCCCAAAGATGATAACGTTAAACATCTCTGCCTCATCCGCATATACCGTCCCTTCTTTATTCTTCGCTACACCAGTTTGTGGAATCAAAACATCTTTAACTGCGCTTGTGTGAATTTTGTAGTTAACCTTAGATAGCATTCTTCTAACGTCCCATGCCAATCCTTTTTGTTCTTCTTCTTTAAGGCGTTGAAACTCCTTAATGAGGAACAGCTTAAATTCAGGACTTAACCAAGAAGCGAATTCAAATGCTATATCTCGATGTGCGAAAGTCCCTCCATTCTTTCCTGACTTAGAAGTAATGCCAATTGCATTTGTACCTTCGATCCAGCGTTGCGGAGAAAGAGAAAAACTGGGAGAACCTGCACTATTCCTAAAGTTACCGAATTCGGTAACTTTAAAAGTTTGGTTGTGTAACTGCTCCCAAAGTCCAATAAACTCTATGGTTGACTTTCTTGATATCCATTTTCCTACTAAAAACTTACCATCTTCAAATTGCTGGACGATACCAGTAAGGCTTATGTAATCCTCTCCATTAACTTTTGTGATAGGAATCTCAGCTCCTTGAACAACCATGATTTGATTCTTTTTGATCATTTAGAAATAAGGGAACCGTAGGTAAGTCTACCAGAGCAACGACCAAACCAAAGATCAAATCTCTCGTAATCATCCAACTCTCGGCTGTTGAATCTGAAACTGTACTCTTTGCAATACTTATCGAGGTGCTTCTTGCTCACATGAAGATAAATTCCGTTGATCCCTCGCTTGAAGTGACTCCAAAAATTCTCAATGGTATTTGTATGAGCGTCGCCATTAACGTACTGCCTCTGGCCATGCTTCACCGTCTTATGCTCAAAGCCGTTTCTAGTGAGTGGCCTATAGCTCAAAAACTCGTCTGTCATAACAGTAGCCGTAATATCGATATTCTTACGAATAAGAGGAACAATCGTTTTTGACTTTACGTTCTCTACCGGCTGACAACGCACTTCACCTTGGCGTTGTATAACTCCAAAAACTGCTGTCTTGCCCTTTGCGCCTCGACCTCTAGTACCGCGTCTCTTTCCTCCTACATAGGTTTCGTCGGCTTCCACAATATTCTTAAGCGGTGCATTGAATGACTCTTGAGTAACAGCCCAACGGATACGCTGGAGCATGAACCATGCAGACTTCTGTGTGATACCAAGGTATTTGGCAATCTGCGTAGAAGGAACTCCACGCTTCATGGACGTGAGAAGATAAATCGCAAGGAACCACTTTTGAAGCGGGAGTCGGGAGTCTTCAAATATCGTTCCAATTCGGACGGTGAATTGCTGACGACACTTGCGACACTTGAAGAGTCTGCCGCTCTTGAACTTGTAAGCTCCGTCGGTCTTGCAGTGTGGGCATACTGGGCTGTTGCCCCATCGGGATTTAGATAGAAAGTCGATGCACTTCTGTTCAGTTCCGAACTGCTGTTGGAACTCTATGAGATTTACGGCTTCTGTCATGGGAATAGGAGGAAAGTAACCTCATACTATTCCTGTCAGTTGGGTGTGTCAAGTATATAAGTGCCATATAATTATAACCGATTTTCGAAAAACTGGCGCGGTTGCTGAAAAGTGGGGGCAGCCGACGCGCCCGGGAACGGGACGCTCTGTTGTGGCGGTATTGATTACCGATTAGCCTGACCCCTACTTGCACCTTCTATTGGTATACAGAGACATCTATGATGCTGGTATGGCTGTTGTTATCAGAGAATATGAGGCAAAGTATAAGGCTGAACTGATGCACTGCATTGGGCAGCTACAGGAGCATGTTGCATCTTTAGACCCGCTAAAGAGGATTCGCAGGCTCAAGGATTTTGATTGTGAGGCTTACTTGCAGCGCACATTCGTCGAAGTAGCGAAACACAATGGTGTCATTTATGTGGCTCAAGATGAAGGCGATATAGTGGGCTGCATCGTAGGAGTCATCCATCAGCCGGCGGCTGGTAGTTTAGATGGCTATCCTTCCATTGATGCCAAGATTTTAGAACTCATGATTCTTCCGCAGCACAGGGGGAAGCGCATTGGCGCATTGCTGATGCAGCGAATAGAGGACTATTTCTCATTGCATGATTGTTCCGTGATAAAGGTTGAGTGCCTCGCGCCAAACAAAGATGCCCACACGTTTTATGAGAAGTTGGGCTATGCGGACAGGCTCATTACTCTTATCAAGCAGCTGCGCCCTCGTTAGTCTTTCTTTATCATCTTGAACGTACTTGTGGAGGGTAACATTGTGGATTCCGTAAGCCACACTGAACTGTTAGTTGAGTGGGCAAAACGCGGTTTAAGGGTAGTTTTGGTGGTGGGCGATTCAGGACTTGATCCGCCTAGGCGGATCCTCGACATTATCAGTGTCGCGCTCTAACCATCCGCTTGGGCGGATAGTCGCCCGATGGTGATTTTTAAAAAATCTCTTCCATGTCCTGTTTTTAGAAACTTCTCTCTATCAATTGCATCCTGTTTTTCCTGAAAAATTTCGCTATACACTAATTTCCAAGGACCTTTTTTGTTTGCATACGAATAAAAATCATCATGTGAATTGTGTTGTATCAAACGTTTTCCAAGATCCGTTGTATAGCCCTTGTAGAGAACTCCCTTTGGATTTTGAATAACGTACACATGATACATATCCTATTTGAGATTGGTGGGCGATTCAGGACTTGAACCTGAGACCTCGACATTATCAGTGTCGCGCTCTAACCAGCTGAGCTAATCGCCCGCATTAAACTACGATGATGGAATGAACCTTTAGTGAGGGCGGGATCTGATTACCCAGTAGCCCGTCAAGGGTACGAACTGGGGGCACATTGGTCAATACGAAAGCTCTGGCTTGGTTAGGACTGGGGGGCTATTGCTTGTAAATTTCGGTGACACTGGTTCCGCTTTCTACGTGCCGTATCACTTCGGCTAGTAGTGGGGCGACAGTGAGGACAGTGAGGCCCGGAAACGCGTCCGGTTTCACGGGCATGCTGTCGGTGACAACCACTTCCTTGAATGCGACTTTCCTGAGATTCTCGTGCGCTTTGCCGGAGAACACCGGGTGGGTCACGGCGGCGTACACGTCGGCCACTGCGCCGCGTTTCAAGAGTGCTTGCTTGGCCGGGATCATCGAGGAACCGGTATCGATCATGTCATCAAAGATGATGCAGGTCTTGCCTTCGATTTCACCTACAACTTCTACGATCTCGGCTTCATGATGCGCTGTGCGATTTTTGTGCATGATGGCCAGCCCTGCGCCGATCAAATCTGCGAACTTCTTGGCACGTTTTGCGCCACCGGTATCCGGCGCCACGACGACCGTGTTCTTCAGATTCTGCTTGCGGAAGTACTCCGCAAAGATCATCCGTGCGTCGAGTGCGTCTACAGGGATTGAGAAGAATCCTTGAATCTGATCCGAGTGGAGATCGAGCGTTATGACGTGGTCGGCACCGGAGCTTTCCAGCAATTGCGCGACGAGTTTGGCTGAAATAGGTTCACGGGGCTGAGCCACGCGATCCTGACGGGCGTATGGGAAGTGTGGGATGATGACGTGCACCGCACTGGCGAAGCTGAGCTTGGCGGCCTGGCACATCAGAAAGAGCTCCATGAGATCCTCATTGGGACTCTGTGTTCCAGTCTGCAAGATATAGACCTCTTTGCCACGGATCGTCTGATCGTACTTCACGTAGCGCTCGCCGCAACTAAACGGCTTGAGGGTGATTTTTCCGAGTTCAGTTCCCAACTCTTTTGCCAGAGCGGCTGCCAGAGCGGGATGCGATGATCCGGCGAAGAGGTACATCATGATCATTATAGCACATAATCACAGGTTTATTTTTGTATCGGTAGCGCATCCGCGTCTGCACCGCACTAGAGTATAGTGAATTGCATGCACCTGCGTTCTTCCCAGATCAGAGGGATTCCGATAGTGGATGATGGCACGCAGCAGATTGTTGGATTTCTCAATACTCCGCTCATCGATCCCGATAGCGGACGCATTCTTGGGTTTTTTGTATTAGCTGCTTTCATGGGTTCCGGAGAACTCTTCCTGCAATGCAGCGATATTGTGGCATGGGGCACTCGCGTTCACGTCCGCAGTGAGGATTGTCTTTCGCCACCGGGTGAACTTATTCGTCTGAAAAGTGTGCTTGGAAATTCTCGCCCGGTTATCGGACAGCCTATTCGTATCAAGGATACGAAGCGGAATCTTGGGATTTGTTCGGATGTGCAGTTTAGTACGCGACATTTTATTACCGAGTGGATATTTCCCCGAAAATTTTTCATAGCCCGCCAGCCGATTCCGATGGCTGACGTTCTGGAGGTCACGCCGGAGGCCGTGTGGGTCAGAGATCCGCTCAGGCTGATCCGTGCCGGGGTGCAGCAAGAAAAAGAAGAAGTTGTTGCAGCGTCCGTACTAAGAGATGTGGTGCCCACTGTGCAGACCCGAAGAAAAACGTGAGGATCAAAAAACCCTCCGCTGGGGAGGGTTTGCAGGTTTTTCAAAGTTCTTCCGAATCAGGCACCAGAGGTGAAGAGGTTGTTGATTAGGAGGACGATAACACGTGCGAAAAGCACTACGATGATACCGACGATGACGTAGATGATCGTCTGCTTCGCCTTGTCCTTCTCCGCTTCTTCCCCGGCGGAGATAATGAGGCGGATACCGGCGACTATGACATAGATGACGGCAACGAGGAGAACGAAATCCAGGACGTAGCCGATGATTTTGACAATGATAAGCTTAATCTCGGCGACAGTCGTTCCCGTCTGAAGACCCGGGATAGGCTCCGGAGGTTTGAGTTGCGCGAAAGCCGTGCCGACTGCGAACTGCCCTGCCGCAAAGGCACCGGACACTTGAGCGAGGAACTTTTTCATAAGGGTTGGTGAGAGGAAACGTTGGTCATTATCTAGGGAGGTGCGGTACTCCGCAAGTGCATTTTTACTGGACACGGAAACGGAGGATTTTGGCGTTACTAATCATTGTGCAGGAAACCGAGTGCGATGATGAGGAACGCGGGAAGCGTATACCAGAGGTCCTGATTGAGGATCATGAGCTGAGTGAGCGTACTGCCCTGGATTCCATTTCCGGCGGCGTACGTCAGGATTGCGGAAACGATGAGCCCCGCTGCTGAGAATCCGAAGAGCCCGGTGTAGGCCATTGTCAGGATCGAGCCAGTTTCCTTGTTGTACGAGACTTCAATGCCGGACCGGAGCACGAAGATGATGATGCACAGCGCGAACAAGAAGATCTTGGCGAGCGCAATCATCGTAATGTCTATCGGAATTCCGATCGTTTCCAATGTCATGCCGGAATTCAGAAGAACACGAGAAAGCGTGTAGCCGATGCCCTGTACGGTAATAATCGAGATGTAAGCGGCAATGATGATTTTCATCGATTTCTGCTTGCCGATGATGAAACAATAGCTCATCACGATGGCGAAGAAGACGACGATGAACAGATCCCAACTCAGACTTAGCTGCAGCATGATCCAATTGTAGCGGGTGGTCAGTGGCGAGCGGCAAGCGGAAAGCGGAAAGAGGTGAAAGTGCAAAGTTACAAGTGGAAAATATGGACACATTCGTTTATGGTATCGCTACATTGACTTTCCGCTTTCCGCTTTTTTGTGCGTCACGGATTCCTCCTCATAGATAAACCTCGGGGTCCAACGAGCCACGACATCGTGGCAATCGTACGCAGATCCTTTGGAGAGGGAAAAATCGGACATCTTGGTACGCTGGATCCGCTTGCTGACGGCCTCATGGTGTTGGCAGTCGGTAGCAAGGCACTTAAAGTAGTGGAGCTGTTTGGCAAACTACCGAAGACGTACATCGCCGAGCTGACGCTGGGTGCCGAAAGCACGACCTATGATGCCGAAGGCATGATCACCGAGACGAAACTGAAGGCCGGATGGATTCCTCACAGCGATGCTTCCCGGATTCAGGCGCTAATCGATGATCGTTTTCTCGGAAAAATTTCGCAGGTGCCACCGGCGTTCTCCGCGGTGCACGTCGGCGGCGAACGGGCGTACCGCAAGGCGATGCGGGGGGAGAACGTCCGGATGCAAGCCCGCGAGACTACTATCAGCGAATGCAAAGTTATCGAATACGGTTATCCCGTACTCAAACTCTCCGTGAATTGCAGCTCGGGGACTTATATTCGTTCACTTGCGCATGATCTTGGCGAAAGCATGCGTTGTGGCGCATATCTTTCCGCACTTCGGAGAACAAGAGTAGGGGAATGGAATGTGAAAAATGCCCGCACTCCCGGCGCAGCCATGTGGGCCGATGTCATCCCGCTAAAAGACATTCTCCTGCCA
>CAZLUK010000109.1:0-20832 GCA_964562735.1 uncultured Candidatus Peribacteria bacterium | reverse complement strand
CATCGCGCTCCATCTTTCTCTTCTCGAATCATCATGATTTACCAACCAAAAAAGTTACCAGTCCCTGATTTATTATTTTTGTGTGCCATCACTTATAGCGGCGTAGCGATATTGCTACGCCGATATTGGTGAAACATGAGGTGAATGATTGATAATGTTTTAATCGCAAAGCCGTATCAGGTACCATCGCACCATGCGCCTTTCCGGTCTGAATACTCAGCGACTTGTCCTCGCACTTCTCGTCGTTTTCATCCTGTGGAAAGGCGGTAAGGCGCTGGACGCAGTATGGCTTTTGGCATTGCTCTCCGGCGTCGTCATCCTATTTTCCGGTACCGCAAGCAGCCGTGCAGTTTCGCCGATGTTTCTTCTGGCACTCGGCGCGCTGCTCCTGTGGACGGTTCTCAGTTTCATGTTCTCTACGACACTCAATTACGGATTCGATGAAGTGCTGCAGACTGTTTCTCTGACATTTCTTACGCTGTGGGCATCATCAAGGCATCAGGAGAATAAAGGTTTCGCCAGTCAGTTTGCGCAGACGGTATCGTTCGCCGGGATTATAGCGTGCGGCATCGGGATCGCAGTGTATATCCTGCAGCCTGTGAGCCGTTTTGTCGGGACGTTTTTCGACTCACGTTTCCATACGGACTACTGGCCGAACGCTTGGGCGGAGTTTCTGCTGCTCATGTGGCCGATGTTGCTGTGGGTCATCTTCACCAGGAGCGAGAAAAAACTTCCGACTTTTCTGAACCACGACTGGATAAAAGGCGCGATCCTCGGATTAGTCTTGGTTGGTCTGATGCTCAGCTACTCGCGCGGCGGTTTCATCGCTTTCGCAGGTCAGATTGTTCTACTCGCGGTGCTTGCGGCGGTGTTTCATCGTCGGATAATCCAGTGGAAACGCGTACTCGTTACCCTGCTGGTGACAGTCGTGACATCCGTTGTTCTATTCGTCGGGGTTAACGCCGTTCGCCAGCCATTTCATGACGTTCAATCCGTCGTCCGCAAAGCCACGTTTTCGTCGGATGAAGGAACCTCGTCGGTGTCCGAGCGTCAAGCCTTCTGGCGGCAGGCGCTGGTACTTGTGTCAGCGAAACCGTTTTTCGGCTGGGGTCCGTATTCGTTCCGGTTTCTTCAGCCGCATATTCAGGATGGCGTCCTCCGGACATCCGATCATCCGCATAATATTTTCCTTAAGTACGCTTCTGAGCGCGGCATTCCGTCTGTAGTTTTTCTGTTTATTATCATTGCGTGGGCACTCTTTTCGGGCCTCCGGGTGTCGCTACGCACAACATCCGGGATACCACTTGATTTCTTCCTCATGCTTTCGGTTGCAGGCGTGATGGCGCACAACCTTATAGATTATAATCTGCAGTTCGTCGGCATTGCGCTGCCGTTCTGGATTGCGGTCGGACTGCTGGTTTCTCGTCCGTACAAAGCTCAACCGAGCATCCTGCATCGCCGGATCGAAGTCGTTCTTGCGATCATTCTGCTGCTCTTTACTGTGTTTGAAGGATTGAACCTTGCGCTGTCCTCCCGCGCTCGCCGAGCCGAAGCGCAGGGGAATCCACTGGAGGCACTCTCGTGGTATGCGCTCGCCGATCGATCATTTTTCCCCCGGGATGCTTTGCTGGCGCGTGGCGTGATGCTGCTTGCGCTCAATCAGCTGCCGCAGGCCGAAGAGGCGGTGGACAGGTCGCTTGGGTATAACGAGCAGGACGGCCGTGCCTGGCGCTTGCTTGGCGATATTTATCTGCGTTGGAATAAACGTCACGACGCGCTACGGGCATACGAGAAGGCGTACGTCTATGCCAAGTATAATGACATCGGAATCACCCGCGGCCTCATCTATCTCTTGAAGGATCAGGATGTCGAGGAACTGCTGGCTCGTCGTCATGAATTCGACATGCTGCTGAACGAATTTGGCTTAGCGATTGAGGAAAATACGCACTTCATCGCACTTGGTAGAAACGTTGAAGACCTTGTGGCTATGTGCGATATTCTGGCCGGGATATTCCCAGCCGACGCCGATGCCTACCGTCAGCTTGCCCGCAGATCCCAGATTCATGCCAATGAGGAACGAGCCAAAACGGCTTCACGCCCACGCGGTATGCTATGGTAATTCTACATTTTCTTCTTAACCGTCTATGAAAAAATTACTGTTCGCGCCTGTCGTTTTCTGTCTCGTGCTCACTGCCTGCGGTTCGCCTTCCGAAGAGGACCAGATTCTCCAAGTCCAGGAATATTCTAAAATCATGCAGACTGGCAAAGATCTCGTGGATCCCGTGCATGGCAAAGAAGTTAAGTTTTACTATGGAGCGGTTTCCGGTGCCAACGGTACCAACGCCAACGGGCTTGCATACGTTCACGTTTTTGAAGACGGAACATCCATCGTCACCGTCAACCTGAACATTGAGCTTTCGAGGAGGGGCACCAGGTACGTCGCCTATCTAAATAACAGTACTGGCGATTTACCAGTCAAAATCGGTGAACTGAAAAGCATCGTTGGCGATGTACGCCATACAATGAAGAATGAGACGCAGAAAAGTGTTTCCGAGACTCTCACAGTGAATGTACTGCGCGAAGGTAAGGGTGAAAGCATTCTCGTTGCCCAAGGTACGATCAAAGAACCCGCATCGGCGCAGTAACTTCTAGCTTACCCGATTAGTGCGAGCGTCGGCAGTGTCGTAACCATGGCCACCGTGACGATGATGATGAGCAGCAGGTGCACCAGCATGAGCGACTTCACGTTCCTGTTTCCTAAGATATAAGGACGGTTCATAGGGGTTTGGAATAAAATAGGGGGTTGGCGATTCTAGGGTCAGCCAATGTAAAGTCCAGTAAACATGAGTACATTATTTGTTCAGCTAGAACGAAGAGCAACCGGAAGCTATACTCGGGTGCACGTTCATTCTTTCAATCGCTTTTCTATACCACCAAAATTTCGGGGCGTAGCTCAGTTGGTAGAGCGCGTGGTTCGGGACCACGAGGCCGAAGGTTCGAGTCCTTTCGCTCCGACCAAAAATTATGCGTAGTAATTCTTCGTCAGGTACGCCCTACCCGAGTCGCCAAAGATCATAACGGCGAGGTCGCCTTTTTTTAGATTTGACGCGCATTGATGAGCGGCAAAGGCCACTGCTCCGCTGCTCGTACCGATGAGCAGTCCAAACTTCGTGGCCATCGTGCGTAGCATGCCGATCGCGTCGTCATCCGTGACGGGAACGAACTCGTCGATGACCGACGTATCGAGACAGGGTGTCTTGAAGTCGATGCCAATACCTTCGAGCTTGTACGGCTTCGGGTAACCGTTCGTCGCGTGGAACGAACTTGCCGTATCAACGGCGATGACCTTGATGTTGGGATTTTTCTCTTTCAGGAACTTGCCAACGCCGCTTACAGTGCCGCCTGTGCCAGCCGCAGCAAAGAAGTGAGTGATCTTTCCTTTCGTTTGCTTCCACAGTTCTGGCGCGAGCCATGCGTAGTGCGACTGCGGATTCGACAGATTGAAATACTGGTTGGGCATGAACGAGTTTGCAATGTCACTTTGAATCTCAACCGCCTTGCTGTGGTAGCTTTCGGGGTCTTCGATGAAATCAGTTGCGGGACAAACGACGACCTCCGCGCCGTAGGCTTTGATCGTTTGCAGTTTTTCTTCGCTGATTTTCTCGGACACTGTGATGATGACTTTGTAGCCCTTCACTGCTCCGATCATGGCGATGGCAATACCCTGATTGCCCGACGATGCCTCTACGATCGTGCCGTCGTGTTTCAGTAGCCCTTTCTGCTCTGCCTCCTCGATCATGTACAAAGCCGAGCGGTCTTTGATACTGCCCGCAGGATTCAGGTATTCCAGCTTTGCATAGAACGTCGCGAGGCTGTCGAAGCCCACCTTCGCGAGCGGAGTATCGCCGATGGCGGCAAGCACACCGTCCCTCATTGTTTTGTTGCCTCGAAAGCGAAAGCGATGTGACCTATGGGCTGTTGTTGCTTGGCAAGGTTGTAGGCTTCGTTTGCATTCAAGCTGACGCCAGCAAGCATTTCTTTGAGCTGGTGGCCGTTGTAACCCTGAATCACGTCGGGAGCCTCCACCTTCAACTGCTTTTTTAGTATTGCAGCGGCCTTTGCATAATCGAAGAAAAGAAACTCTGCTTTGTGCTTTGTTTCGTAGTCCGCGTATTCCTTCAAGAACTCGGAGTCGCTTTGACGCTTGAAGGCGCAGTACAGTTCTTTGTATGCCAAGCCTGCCCTCTTGAACGTTTGATCTATGGCTTCGTAGGGAACTCTGCCGCCGATGAGCGTAATGATCGAGCCTCCGTCGCGCAGCTTGGCTTTTGCCGACAGGAGGAAGCCGAGCTGGGAAAGCAGTGAGTATGTGTAGAGAAAATCATCTTTGCCCTCTTGCAGGGGCATGTAGTTGCCCGCGTCGGTCAGTGTAGTCGTTGCACGGTTCGTGCCGAGTGAGCCGTCATCTTCAACCATGATCAAGGGCAGGTTGCCGTAGATCAGATCAACGGGCTTCAGCACTGGTTCGCAGTCCCTTCCCGCAACGTAGCTGATGGCCACACGCCTCGATTCGGCTGGCATGTTCTCTTCGATGTTGCGCCTGATCAGTTCAAGAATGTCCTCCACGATGTCCGTCACGATGATTTCCCGTAGCGCTGGAAATACTTTGAGTGCCGCAATGGTTTCGATACCGTTCCCGCTGCCGATGCACGCCATCGACGCAACATCCATTTTTCGCTTGGCCACATCGCGGATCGAAAGTAATCCAACGTAGAGCCAGTCATCCTTCGGCTCTGGCTCCAAACCAGACATGTTTTCGTTGATCGCGATCTTTCCCTGATGGTCGATACCCGCGTCCCTCATCAGTTCTGAAATGTCGATTGTTTGTTCCATGCCCGCGATTCTACCAGCGGCCTTACACCCGATCTAGAGGGTTTGAGGTGCGAGAAGGGGTCAGGTTATAGAAACAGTAAGCAAGGATTGGCTTGCTTCTGCCAGCTGTCGGTCGCTCATTGGGGTAAATGTTGGGTCGAACTCACGGATTATCTCGATACAACGTCTACCGAGATTCGTGTGTTCACTGAGCCGTTCCCGCCATGCGTTCGAGTTGGGCTGCCCAAGCACGACCATTCGAAAATGTTTTGCATTTTCTCATGGCAAGCCACAGTATCATTCGAGCTTGCCCTCCGCATACTTTTGATCATCCACTTGTATCTGCCCATAATAGGGTGTACATTCATCCACCTATGAACACTCCACTACCCCCATCACAAATTATTCTCTACCAGACCGGAGATGGTAAAACTCGCGTTGAAGTTCGGTTTGAACACGAAAATGTCTGGCTATCGCAAAAGCTCATGGCGGAACTTTTTGGGACAACGGTTGCCAATGTCAATATTCACCTCAAAAACATCTTTCAAACCGCAGAGCTTGAGCAAAATTCAGTTATTAAGGAATTCTTAATAACTGCCTCGGATGGGAAGAAGTATAAAACAAAAATGTATAGCCTGGATGTCATTATCGCCATCGGTTACCGTGTGAACTCAGATCGTGGCGTTCTCTTCCGCCAATGGGCAACAGATCGATTAAAAGAATACATGGTAAAAGGTTTTGCCATGGATGATGTACGTCTCAAGCAGGGGGGCTACAAATCGCGCTATTTTGAGGAATTGTTGGAACGCATCCGTGACATTCGTTCCAGCGAACGGATGCTGTACCAAAAAGTGACCGATATCTATGCGACGAGCATTGATTATCGCAAGGATTCAGAAGAGACAGGGTTATTTTTCAAAACAGTACAAAACAAGATGCACTTTGCGGTGACAGGGAAAACTGCCGCCGAACTTATCGTCGAGCGTTCGAACGGCAAAAAACCGCTCATGGGACTTACGAATTTCTCCGGTCTCCATATGATCCGGCGCGATATTTACATAGCAAAAAATTATTTGAATGAAAAAGAGCTGGAGATACTCAATCGAATCGTCGATGCGTATTTGTCATTTGCCGAGGTTCAGGCCAAAAGTGAACGTGCCATGACCATGAAAGACTGGACCCGCAAACTCGACGAGTATCTGGCCCTATTAGGCGAAGGTATTTTAAAAAATGCCGGTACGGTGAGCGCCGAAGAAGCTGAAGAAAAGGCTGACAGTGAATACAAAGTATTCAAAAAAGATCAGGATAAAAATTATCTTTCCGATTTTGATCAAGAGGTGAAGAAGCTACAGAGAGAAAACAAAAGAGGAACTGCCGAAGCCTAAATGAACAGCCGTAAATCTCCTAAAAACCATTCACAACCCTAGCATGCACGATCTCCTCTCCACCCTCCGCCGCGCTGCCCATCTGCACAAAACGCCGATCATCGAGTGTCCGCGCAATAGCTTTGCTTCCCATCCGATAGGGTGTACGCTTGATCACCTATGAAACCCGATCTCATCGCCAGCTACCGGCAATCATTTGAAAGCGTTGCACACGAACACAAGGGGGTTGAATGTTGGTCGGCGCGGGATTTGCAGCTGTTGCTCGGGTATGAGAAATGGTCAAATTTCACAGAGGTGATAGCAAAGGCGAAGGAATCCTGTAAAAACAGCATGCAGGAGCCAAAATATCATTTTGCCGACGTCGGCAAAATGATCGAGGTTGGCAAAGGAGTGCAGCGTCAAGTGGAGGACTATCTCCTCACGCGCTTCGCCTGTTACCTCATTGCTCAAAACGGCGATCCTCGCATCCCGGAGATAGCCTTCGCTCAGATGTACTTTGCGATGCAAACTCGGAAGCAAGAGGTATTGGAGAAGAACATCGAGGAAATCGAGCGTTTGGTCTCACGCCGAAAGCTCGGTGAAACAGAGAAGGAGTTTGCTAAGACTGTCTATGAACGCGGTGTTGATGGTAGAGGGATTGGAGAGATAAAAAGTGCTGGTGACCAAGCACTGTTCGGTCATTCTACTCAACAAATGAAACGTAAATATGGCATGAAATATGACAAGCCGCTTGCTGATGTACTGCCTACTGTAACTATAAAAGCGAAAGATTTGGCAACTGAAATGACGACCGTAAATACAAAAAGAAAAAATTTACAGGGAAAAGGGCAGATCAAGTTCGAACATATGAAAAACAACACAGGTGTGAGAAAAGCTCTTGTAGAAAATGATATCTACCCCGAAGCACTTCCTCCCGCAGAGTATATTAAGCTCGTCGAGAGCCGTCACAAAAAACAGAAGGCGCTTGCAAGTGTAAAATCTAGCCAGTCATTAACAGAGCTTCAGTGATACTTCTTTAAACTCGCTGTGACTCACCCCTCAAAACTTCTGCTTCTCCCACAGCTCGAAAAATCGTCCTTGCTTTTTGTAGAGCTCATCAAATGAGCCTGATTCGATTATCCGGCCTGCTTCGAGCACCAGAATACGGTCCATTTCTTTGATAGTAGTGAGCCGGTGGGCGATGACGATGGCGGTGACGTTCTGGAAGAATCGGTGGAGCGAATCCTGGATCTTGGCTTCGGACTCCAGATCGAGGTGCGAAGTGGCTTCGTCCAGGAAGAGAATATCGGGCTGCTTAAAGATGGCTCGCGCGATCCCCACTCGCTGCTTCTCGCCTCCGGAAAGCCGGGTACCTTTCTCGCCGATCACGCTTGCGAGCCCACCCGGAAGCCGATCCAGAAAATCTCGAACGTGCGCGGTCTCGACCGCTTGCGCTAGGAGTTCGCGATCGTCAGCGCGCGCAGTATTGGCGAGGGTGATGTTATCGACCAGCCGGAAATTAAAAACTTCTGTGTCTTGGAGCACCACGGCCGTCTTACGAAAGAAGTCCGTTCGTCGGATGTTCCTGAGCGGCACCCCGCCGATTGTGATCTCGCCATCGTAGTTTTCGTGCTCCTTAAGCAGCAGCTTGAAGAGTGTGGATTTTCCGGCCCCGGAAATGCCGACGATCCCAATGCGCTCCCCGCGATGGATCGTAAACGAGACTCTATCAAGGACTTTTTGCTTCCCGTAGGAAAAAGAGAGACTCTGAACATCTATACTGTCCCACGCGGATGGAAACGGCCCCTTGCCGCGGTCTTCGTCGATCCGGATGGGCTCGTGCAGGATGTCATGCATCCGCGAGATGCCGTACTTCGCGATGATGAAGTCCAGTGAGAGGTCCGAGAGTTGCTGGATGGATTCCCAGATGTAATTGAAATAACCAAAAAATAATACGAGGAAACCGACGTCACGGTGGCCATCGTAAACCTGCAGAGCGATGAAGAACATGATCCCGACCCGGAAGCACTGCGCCCAAAGATTGAGCACGATATTGCGAATTCGGAAACGTCGGATTCGGACGAGAATTTTCCTAAACAGCCGCTCGATGTTGCTCCCAATAATGCCGAGCAGTCCCTCCTGCATACCGAGAACCTTGACGCTGCGCACGTTACTGAGCCCTTCGAAGACGATGCCTTGCAAATTTTCATCCGCCGTGCTCGCAATGTGCGATGCATGCCCCGCGTAACTCGTGAGCACAAACGAAAGTGCCAAGTACGAGCTGAGGAAAAAAAGCGTCGCGAGACCAACCTTTAGATCAAATGCGGCGAGGATCGGAATCATTCCTCCAAAGCGCACGAGTGCTGGTATGCCGGTTCTAAACCAGATGCGGGAGATCTGATTGATGCCTTCCACTCCCCGTTGAATTCGCTTCAACTTCGCTCCGGCATTTTCTTTCTCGTGCCATGCGAGATCGAGCCGCAGCAGGTGGGTAATCGTTGCAAGCTGCATGTCGAGCGCGGACCGCTCTGCGATCCGGTTGCCGATGGCGTCGACGATCTGATCACTGCCGTAGTGCCACACCGAGGCTAGTGCCCAAAACAGAAAGACCGTCCAGATTACATCCAGAGTACTTTCATTTGCCTCGGCCGTGAGCACATTCACCAGTGTTGCCATCGCGTAGGGCGGATAGAGCCATACGACAGCGCCGCTGAGCCCGATGACGCACGCCAGCACAAATGTCCAGCGACGCCGCCCCAGATACCCCCACAAATCGCGGATGAGGGCGAATATCGAATACGGGGGTGATTCAGGCATTTCGTCAACCATAGGCTTACTCTACAACAGAATTCTTAGGGGATCGTAGTTATTCACGAATCGGCTGATGTCATTGAATGTTTCTCAAGCGGGAGGGCAGGAAGGTTGATGAGAGGGCAGGAAGGGCAGGAACGTTTTACCTTTCTGCCTTTCCTGCCTTTCCTCACCTTCCTGCCCCTTTCTGCCTGCTGTTTGCAGAAATGTAAAATGGGTATCAGCCGATTTCGTATCATCTACAATCGCAGCATGACATCCCGGCAGTTTTCAATCCTCCCGATCTTCCTCACCGTCCTGATCGATATGATCGGGGTAGGGATTATTATTCCGGTGTTTGCGACTATTCTGCCTTTTTCCCTCGCCATTTCCCGCAACACTCATGATCAACGTAGGATTATTTGCACCGGCTTGGAAAGGTTTTAAGCAGGACGGAAAGTACGTTTCTTCCGCGGATTTCGCTGGGAAATGGCTGCTCCTCTATTTCTATCCGGCAGACGATACTCCTTGGCTGCACGCTGGAAGCCTGCGGTTTCCGTGACAGTTATGCGTCGCTGAACGACCGTATCACGATCGTCGGCGTCAGCCGAGACTCGGTCGAAAGTCACAGAAAATTTGCGGACAAGTTCCAGCTGCCTTTCACGCTTGTTTCCGATCCTGATCGCACGATAATCACTGCGTACGGTGCCGACGGCGTCATCTTCCCGAAACGCGTGACATTCATCATTGATCCCCGCAATATCATCTGCAAAATTTATCACGGTTTTGATGCCAAAGACCACGCGTTAGGCATCGGTAGGGACATTGACGCCCTGGGAGCCTAAAATAAAAGCAGCAAACAATGGCACAAAAATATCAACCGTGATATGTTCCTGACATCATTCCTTAACTTCCAATCATTATGAAAAAAATTTCTCCGTGGGTCATCGTTCTGGGTTTGCTTGTCGTCATCGGTCTTTGGCTGATCGCGAGCTACAACGGATTTGTTGTCTCCAAAGGTAATGTCGACCGTCAGTGGGCACAGGTGGAAACCCAGTATCAGCGCAGAGTCGATCTCTTACCCAATCTCGTCAGCACCGTTAAGGGCGCGGCGAAATTCGAACAAGCGACATTTATGGAAGTGACGGCGGCCAGGAGCGCATGGGCGCAGGCTAGGACCATCGGTGATCGTGGACAGGCGATCCAAGCCGCTACCGGCTTTGACTCGGCGCTATCGCGTTTGCTCGTTACGGTAGAGGCGTATCCGCAATTGCAGGCTACGCAGGCGTTTCGGGATCTCATGACGCAGCTTGAGGGCACCGAGAACCGTATCGCCGTCTCTCGTAAGGATTACAACGACGCAGTATTCTCCTACAATGTCGGCATCCAGCGTTTCCCGGGCAAGCTCACTGCCATGATCTTCGGTTTTGTACCTGAAAAGTCGTTCGAAGCCGCTCCGGGTAGCGATAAGGTTCCGGTGGTGGACTTTACGAAGTAAAGGAATCCCTCACGCATGATGCACTGTTTTCATCGTCCGATCGGCGGGTTTGCGGTCACAGCGTTGGCAGCCTTTCTACTCTTGCCGACTCCGGCGTCTGCGGAGTTCTCAGTCCCGCCAAACGACGGATTTCTGAGCGACACGGCCAGTATTATCAGTCAGGAGAGCGAGCGTAAGATCGAACAGAAGTTGCAAGCTTACAAAGACGTAACCACGAATGAAATCGCAGTTGTGATTCTAAAGTCGCTCGACGGTTATGCGATCGAAGATGCGGCGCTCGATATCGGCCGTAAGTGGGGGGTCGGCTCCGTAAAAAATAACGGCGTACTCATGCTAATCTCGTACGAGGACAAGCAGATCCGCATCGAAGTCGGTTATGGGTTGGAGGGCGCAGTTCCTGATATCGTAGCGCAAGGCATCATCGATACCGATATCACCCCGCACTTCCGGGATGGCGATTACGCGGGCGGTATCGAGGCCGCGATTGACGCTCTTGAGAAACACATCGGCAACGAGTACACGGCGGACAGATACGCAACAGCCAGTGAGAATTCGTTTAGCGTCTTCGGGTTGTTTTTTGTGCTCCTGATCTTACAGTGGCTTGTCGCCATTCTAGGTCGTACCAAATCCTGGTGGCTGGGGGGAGTTTTAGGCGGTGTCGGTGGAGCGACCATCGCATTTTTATTTGGCTGGTGGCTGGCAATTCCGGTTTTGGTTCCTCTGGGATTGTTGCTGGATTTCTTAGTCTCACGTAATTATGTCTCTCGCGGGACTACGAGTTGGTGGGCCGGCGGTGGCTGGGGTCCGGGCGGCGGCGGACGCTTCGGCGGCGGCGGTGGGGGATTCGGCGGTTTTGGCGGCGGCAGCTTCGGCGGCGGCGGTGCGAGCGGACGGTGGTAGTAGGCTACACTTGAGTCATGAACATCGTATCTCCTCTTATCGTCTCCTTCATGCTGCTTGATTTCATGCAGTCTGTGCACACGGCAGCACCTACGGCGTCGGCAACGGCGTACTCCGAGAGTGGCAAAGGCGACTTGCAGGTCAGTATCGAATCAGCGCCTCTGCTCGGTTCCGTGCCGCGGGGAGCTACCCGACTTGAAATGGCTGAGCTCAATATCTCTGCGTCATGCGAGGCGGACATCAAACTTGACGGCATCACGGTGACACACACGGGTCTCGGAGATGCATCGGACATCATTGGGGTGTACATAAATGAAGGTTTTCGCAGGGTTTCGCGTTCCCGAAAATTTGACCAGCGCTCACGTGCGGCTGATCTGCGTGTGACATCGCTTACTATTCCCAGGTGCGAGGCCGTCCGCGTGAAGGTGCTCGTCGATATTTCTTCCGATGCGACGGTGGCTTCTGAGCACGGCATCACGATCGATCATGCGTCCGCCATCACATCATCTGCAAAAACAACGACTCTGCTTCACTTTGATTTCACGCAGCGCGTTATTGCTTCACCCAGACAAGCCGGTTCTGTTACCGTTAATTTTCTGCCGATTACCGGGCCACTTCGGTACGGACGCCGCGAGACCGTGGCACGGTTGCAGCTCACCGCCGACAGTAAGAACGACCATCTGCTGAAGAGCATCACATTCACGAACCTCGGCGACGCGCGTGACATGAATCTTATCAATTTTACACTCGAGACGCGGAGAGGTGACGTCCTCAGTCCTCTGACTCAACGCATGCGAGGTTTATATGCGACAGTGTTCTTCGATCCGACGTACGTTCTGGAACGCGGACGGACGGTTGTTTTTCTACTGAAGGCCCAGATCAACGCCTCGCAGCCCAGGAAGGTGGATTTCATGATCGAAGAGCCTTCCGATTTGAACTCAACGCTTTATCGCCCTTCGCGTTGAGGGTTCCGTGTACACTCGCGTCTCATGTTTACCGTACGTCCTATTATCGCGGCTATTCTTCCCACACTTGCGTTCGCTGCCTGTGTACAGCAAGCCGATCTGCCGCCGAACGAAGTCATTCGCCGCGCGGTCATCAGTAGCAATACCGTGGAATCAGTGGCGGTCGCGCTCTCGGCTGATATGAAAACCGAAGACGCGGATACGCTGTCCGGCAGCGTCATCGTGCAGGCGATTATCCGATCAGACAGCCAGGCGTGGTCTGCCGACACGTCGTTCAATCTGGAATCCACTATGAAGCGCGGACACGAACGTGCGTCTGGACGGCTGGTTACAGTGTCGCCGGGAACGGGCCGAACGTACATTCGGCTGGAATCGGCTGAAGGCGTTTTGGGCCAGTTGCTACGAAAATCGTTTACGGGAAGTAGTAGCGGTTGGATGGTATACGGTCAGGATTCCGGTTCTAAACCGGTGCCACGGCGCACACCTGACCCTGTGCTGCTGTCGTCGTACGCCGATGCCATCGTTGTAGAGGAGAATCTCGGAACCGAGCAGGACGATAGTGGCCGAACGTTGTATCACTACCGCGTGACGCTGAAACCGGAAACACTGTCCTCCATACCGCAGGGCGGATCGTCGGAAGCGACAAACAGACTCAGAGCCAATGGCGAACTGTGGATCGAAAGCACCGGATTTTTGCTGGTGCGAGCCAAATGGTTCTTGAGCGGCGTTCCCACGTCTTTTGGTTTCATTACGCTTAATATCGATGCATTGTTTTCGGATTACGATTCTGCATCCCAGATAGAGTCACCGGTAGGCTCGGCATCGACACTTCCGCTTGAGAGTATCTTTGCCATCTTTTCGTCGTAGTCGCCAGTTTCGCTATCAGCGACTTCGATGCATACTGAAGTCCCTATGTCAGAAACTCCGCCGCCATCTCCAGTTGACGGTATAACGCTTTCTTCTCCTCAACCGTCCTCGTTTCAGGCAAATCCAGTTCTGGATCAGTCTCCTGCTGAACAGTCCGTTTTCGGTAAGAAAAAAGCTTTGAGCAGCGCTTTCACGTTGCTCATCCTCGTTGCTTGCACGTACGCCATAGCGGCGTTTGCGCTCATAGCCATGTTTCCGCGACCGGATGGCAGTATGGGAGACATCAGGACCATTGGCACGTTCGTGTATGGCATAGGCGCGCTGGGATGGCTTCTGTTTGTCATAATTGGTTTTCTGCGCATCTCTAATATTAAGGATCATCCCCGCATGAAGTTCTTCGCTTTGCTACGGCTTGCGGGCATCGCGATTCCGCTTATAGTCTTGAGCGCGATCACGGTGTTCATCATCAACGTTAAGCCCAAACTTCGGCTGGAAGTGATTGCCCCCAAGACAGCGGCGGATTTAGTCGCGCCAGTCTCGGTAACTTTTGGCATGAACGCCGCGCTCAAGATCTTTACCCAGGCCAATCTGAAACCGCTTAAATTCGAGTGGGACTACAATAACGATGGCTCAACCGATCAGGAGACGTTCGAACCGTTTTCCACTTATCTTATCACGAAAGCTGGTATTTTCAATATTGTCGCTAAAATTACCATGACCGATGAAACCGTGAAGCAGGTTGTTTACCGTCTTGTTGTGCCACGCGCCAGCTTCGGGATCCAGCCGGCACAGCCGGTAATCGACGAGCCTGCGACATTTTCTATCGAGCACTTATTCCCGAAAACCGCTGACAATGCGACCAAACTTTTAAAGGCCAAGTGGGATTTTGACGGGGACGGAACCACCGATTTTGAGACCGACAAACTGACGGCGTCATACACGTATCGCAAGCTTGGTAAAATGAACGTGACGGTCGCGTTGGCACTCGCCAACCAGTCGCAGTCATCGCTTCAGCGCAACTTCGAGGTCGTGAAGCCAGCCGAGCAGCCGTTTACGATTACGTTGGATACCGAGCCACAGATGCTGCTCGGGCCGCCGCCATTCGGCGTTCTATTCGCATTAAAAACCAAGGAGCCGATCGCCAGTGCTTTGTGGGATTTCGGCAACCAGAAGACTACCGAAGGACTCCGCGTCGCGCAGGTCTTTACTGCGGTCGGTACCTACGTTGTGAATGTCGCCGTCAGGTCCCAGAGCGGCGGTATCGCCAAGTTATCCAAAGTCGTGCGCGTCACGAATCCGCTCGAGATCCGTGATCTCACGTTCGAGGGGACATCGGTGAGGGACTTCGTTATCGACGGTGAGGTGCCGCTGACTGTGGACATCACGCCAGTCACGCAGCAACCGCTTATCTCGTTCTCTTGGGACGCGCGGAACGCCGCCGAATCCGAGATTACGGACAATACTTTGCACGCCGTATATCGTGACGAGGGCAAATACTTTGTCGATCTCATCGGCATCGATTCAGATCAGAATATCTTTAGGAAGCGCATCACAATTAATGCGTTGCCGCCGATGTCGCTGGTGTCCTTCAGTATGGATCCTGCCACCCCTACCGCTCCGGCTAGCGTGAAGTTCGATGCCTCCGACACGTTCATTTCTTCGGGCGAGGAGATCACGGGTTTCGAGTGGGATTTTAGCGACAGCGACAACCCGAACACCAGCAAGTTTTCCGGCGCGCGCGTTAGCCATCTATTCACGAAACCCGGTACGTACGTAATCACGCTTACGGTCCGTACCACCTCCGGCAAGACTTTCAGTAATAAGCAGACCCTGACGGTGAGGGTGCCGCTTCTGGATGCCTGTTTTCTGCCGAGCCGCCGGAATGGTAAGGCGCCGCTGGGCGTACGTTTTGACGCAAACTGTTCTACCGGAGATTTTCTGACCTGGACGTGGGACTTCGGAGATTCGTCACAGAGCGACGTTCGTGATCCGACCCACGTGTTCCTGAAAGCGGGGGAGTTTACGGTGTCGCTCACGGCCGTTACTAAGGATGGACTTAAGAGCACTAAATCCACTACTATTTCGGTCACCGAATAATGAAGTCACAATCCATAATCCGAGGCATCGCTATCGCAGGCGTTCTTGCGATAATCCTAGGGGCACTGCTCCCGGCGCTCGGCTCGATCGCGTATTGAAGGGCGTTCTCCTAGTTCTATTTTTACGGTCTAGTAATTTCAATATTTCTGTACATTCGTTTATCAAATCATGACCTTGGATATATACAGTGTAGGATTATCTTGTGAAGAAATTACAACCTGGGAAAAGTAATCCCCCCATCAACGGAGCATCCCGTTCGCGGGTGCGGTCCTACCAGTTATCCAGCGGAGTGATGTCCCATTTACCAGAGGCCGAACACCATCCTGATTTAAACACATTCATTATTTTCGAGATCGATTTCGGCGGAGGAACATTTAGCAGGAGATGGCAGTGATCCGGCATGATGACTAATCCAAGGAGAAAAAAGAATGTAATCCCTGAACTCGATACAGTGTTTCTATCGCCTGCTGGGGGATGTCTTTGAAACATGTTGGAATTCTAGCCGACCGCACCCGCGAACGGGATGCTCCTTTGGTGTGGGGTATTTTGCAGAGGAATTTAAAAACTTTCTGTGTATTTGTTTATCAGTTCATGGCTTTGGATATATACAGTGTCCGCAGACGTATCTTATTTCAAACCCTCATCAAGGAGAGCAGCCTTCCACGGCTTCGGACGTATAGGCACCAGAAGATCCTGAAGTGAACACGTCGCCAGCGTTTTGAATTCTTTACGGTCGGCTCCGGATTTTTCTTTTTGCTCAAAAAAAGCGGCGGCGGCGATCATGGCGGCATTATCGGTACAATACCGCAGTGTCACTGGCCATCGAACAGTCACTCCTGCACGCTTCCCGGTTTCGGCAGCAAGTATCCGGAGACGTTCATTGGCTGAGACTCCTCCAACAATGTGAAGTTCTTTCGTATCTGGATGGATTTCGAGTGCCTTTGAGATCCGGCTGACGAGATGTCTACAGATCGCGAACTGAAAACTTGCGGCAATATCGGCACGAACTTTCGGATCATCGGCTTTCGGATTAATATCACGCAGGAGATATTTGAGTGACGTCTTGAGGCCCGAGAAACTGAAATCCGGCGTTTTGTCGTGCTGCAAAGGACGTGGAAATTCGAATGCCGTTTCGTCGCCGCTTTCGGCTAATTTGGCCAGCGCTGGTCCGCCGGGGTAGGGGAGCCCGAGCAGCACTGCGCCTTTGTCGAACGCTTCACCCGCGGCGTCATCGTGTGTCTTTCCGACCAGCCCGCCGCTCATGTGCGCCGTGCGATACCATAGATCCGTGTGACCGCCGGAAACCGAGAGTGTGAGGATCGGAAACACTGGCGTACTGTCGTTCATGCTTCCCGCTATCCGCTTCCCACTATCCGCTTCACAGAGCCACACCGAACTCAGGTGCCCGAGCGTGTGATGAACGGGAAGAAGCGGCTTGTTCCAGATTTTGGAAAGTACGCGCGACACAGATGTGCCGACCAGCAGCGATCCTAGTAAACCCGGTCCGTACGTTACGGCAATCGCATCAAGTTCTTCATGGGCTACGCCAGACTGCTTAAGTGCCAGTTCAATAATCGGCAGAATGCTTTCCAGCTGTTTTCTGGCCGCATTTTCTGGAATGACTCCGCCAAGCGATGTAAAATCGTTTTTGGAGCTCGCAATGATGCAGCTCTGCACGAACTTTCCGTCGCGCACGACGGCGGCCGAGGTTTCATCGCACGAGGTTTCGATCCCAAGGATAAGCACCTACTCAACTTATCATACCTATCTTACCTACCAAATATCATCATGAGTTTTTTCCCCTCCCGCGCCATCGCCCTCACCTTTGGTCCGCTTTCCATCCACTGGTACGGCATCATGTACGCGCTCGCGTTCTTGCTTGGCATGTGGTTGCTGCCGCGATTATTACGCATCGCAAAAATTACACTGCGCTCACAGGATCGTGAAACACTGGTTCTCTGGATTTTTCTCGGCGTTCTCTTGGGAGGTCGGCTCGGATTTGTTTTGTTTTATGGAGGGTCATATTTTTGGGATAATCCCGGAAAGATCATCGCGGTCTGGGAAGGCGGCATGTCCTCGCACGGCGGTTTAATCGGAGTTCTACTGGCAATCATGTTGTTCTCTGTCCGAAAGTACATTGATTTTTTCAGACTTGCCGATGTGCTTGTGATCCCGGGCGCAATCGGCCTCGCGTTCGGGCGGTTCGGCAATCTCATCAACGGCGAATTGTACGGCACTGTCACGACACTTCCCTGGGGCATGAAGTTTCCTGGAGCTGAAGGCATTCGGCATCCCACCCAGATTTATGCAATTCTCAAAGATATTTTTATTGCTTCTGCGTGTTATTTTCATCTCGTTCGAAACGCTGACAAAAAAATTCCATCCGGGCTGACAGCCGGACTTTTTCTGGTTCTGTACGGGGTGCTTCGTTTCTGCGTTGAATTCTTTCGCGACCAGCCGTACGGATACACGTTGATACTTGGCCTTGAGCTGAGTAGAGGTCAGCTTCTCACAGTGCCGGTGTTTTGTTTGGGGTGTGTGGTGCTAGTGGTGCGACGATGAAACAGTAGTAAGAAGTAAGTAGTATGTAGTAAGAAAATTCCTGTTTGTATTTTGCATCTGTACTTACTACTTACGTCTTACTACCTACTACTTTTCCCAGTTCCTCCGTAACAATCTCCCGCTCATTCCACGGTATCTGTCCCATCTTTACCCACATCGTCGTGTCGCTGCCTTTCCCGCAGAAAATTACTATGTCGTCTTTTTGGGCCTTTTTTACAAGAAATCGAATCGCTTCACGCCGGTCAAAAATACGGTGTGCTTCGGTCTTGCTTTGATCGATTCCCGCCCACACTTCAGCGATGATCCGCTCGGGATTTTCGGTGTACGGATCCTCGTTGGTGACGACGACAATATCGGCATACGTACTCACGATTTTTCCGATGATAGGCCGCTTCTCTTTCATACGATCACCGCAAGAGCCGGTGAGCACCAAAAGTTTTCCGGAGGGAGGCAGGGTACTTTTCAGTATTGAGAGCGTCGATTCATAGGATTGAGGCGTGACAGTAAAATCGATGTACACAGTAAAAGCCTGACCAGCGTCGATCATTTCCATCCGGCCGGGAATTCCTTTGAACGACGCAAGTGCGCGCACACAGTCGACAAGCCTGACGTTCACTCCATGCGCGCAGCCGATGGCACACAGCGCATTGGACAGATTGAACGCGCCCGAGACTGGAATACAGAGTTCATGGGTGTCGCTTTCGGTGTTGCAATGCAGCATGGCACTGACTTCTCCGGTCGTGGCCTTTGTGTCGGTGATCCACAGCGCGCATTCGCTAGGCGGTGACTCGTCCGCCGATTTCTCGAAAGATTTCTTTGCCGAATATTCAATTGTCCACGGCACAGGAATTTTTCTCAGCTCCTCAAAGCTCCGATCATCGGCATTGAGGATCGCGACTCCGGTGTTTTTGCGAAGCATGGCAAACAGCCGTGATTTCGCTTTCAAGTATTCATCCATTGTTCGGTGATAATCCAGATGTTCTTCAGAAAGGTTGGTGATGCCGGCGACCATCGGCCAGATAAAGTTCAATCGGCCCTGCAATAGTCCGTGCGACGAGCATTCGATGACCGCGTGCGTGCAGCCCGAATCGACCAGTTCTCTCAAGAATCGTTGAACCAGAAATGGCGATGGAGATGTTTTTTGGGTGGCATTCCATCGGATCTGGTCGCCGACTCTGAAAAATGCCGTCGAGAGCGCACCGGTCTTGATGCCATTCGCATTCAAAATATGCGCAATCATTCCAACGGTTGTCGTTTTCCCGTCGGTGCCCGTGATGCCGATCACCGTGAGCTTTCTCGCCGGAAAACCGTACATAAGTGCCGCAACTAGCGATTTCGACCGGTGAAATGTGAGCCACGGAAGAGATGTCTCTGGAATAAGCTGCTTGAGTAACTTCTTCATGCAGCAAGCATACCACGCGCCTCCGTAATATCCTGCTGGATGCGTTCTACGAGTGCTTTCGAGTTTTTAAAATCCTGCACAGGGCGTATAAATCCGATGATCTCGATATCTGCGGTATCGGGAACGTTTTCAACAGTCTCGTCGATGATGTGAACCTCGAAGGCGTCGGTGTCCCTGAAAACCGGCCTCGGACCGTAGTGCATCGCGCCCTTGTATTTTTTCCCCGTGAGCGTGATCCGGCAGGCGTAAATGCCATGTGCCAAACTATTGGGTACTGCAGCAAGATCAATGTTTATGGTTGGGATGCCAAGGCCTTTGCCGCGTCCGCGGCCGGGGATGACCTTTGCATTCTTGAGCATGATCGGTGGAGCGAGTAGGTGAGGGGTCATAATTTCGATGTTTTTAGAAATCCATAGTTTTTTCCCGCGCCCATTGTTCGAGATCATCTTCTTTTAGATTCATATTTCCAATGTATCATGCGCAGTATGTTTGTAAAACGATTTCTGACATGGATTGGGCTTGGATCACATGATTCTTTGCTGGAGAAAAGAGTAGAGACGTGCGAATCGCACGTCTCTACTTTGGGAAGTTAGGCGGTCGTGACCGCCCGTGGCGCAGACGGGACGCCGCAATTTTATTTCCGCTGCAGGGACCTCGCACTCCTTTCCGCAGCAGGGACGTCGCGTCCCTGTGATGATAGAATGGCAACCGCATGCCACAAATTCATCGTCAGCAATTCGGCCTTTTTCACATCACAATTAAATCACCGATTGGCCATGGACATCACTCCATTTTCCGTCGGTAGTTGATCCTTTGGAGTTATGGTGACGGAAACAGGGACGCGACGTCCCTGCTGCGGGCTGGGGGAGAGCATTCCAATACGCAGCAATGTAGGTCATCTGATTGTGTGTTGGAAAAACTTTCTCCACCAAGGAATCATGTGATCCTCGGTCTTAAAAAAATGCATAACAAGCAGCATGCGGCACCCCTTTCGTGTCCGAAGGAGAAATTTGGTGGGTAAGTTTTGGTGAAAATATTGGCTCAGAAATCAACGGAAAAAGCGATCTCTTTTCAAGACCTGCAATCATCTATAAAAAGCTTGCTCACGGTTTTTATTTCGTCATACCAACGACATCGCTGCAAAAAAACGGAAGTTGGTACATAGATTTCAAACAAAACGCGAAGCCTATGACTGCCTGCCTTCATCAGGCACGAGCGAAGTTTTTTCAAGACAAGGAAAAGCATAGAGAGAAATGCTGGCCCTTCCTGCCGCTATTCGATACCAATTGACGGGGTTCTGCGAACGAAGGAGCTTCACCTACTCTTCTCTATTCGTCTTCCGAGGTACCGCCGTAGCGACGCAGATCCTTGCGTCTCTGGAACGTGGTGATCGCGTCCGAGATGCACGATGCTACGTCGTGCGCATGGGGGATGTAGCGCAGATTCACACCGTTCCCGGCCCCCTCTTTCAAGTTGAAGTGCAGAATACCAAAGGGGAAGAGGTTCCAAAATTGT
>CAZLUK010000108.1:0-11918 GCA_964562735.1 uncultured Candidatus Peribacteria bacterium | reverse complement strand
TGAAGCGTACGGTTCGGCGGGTGCGGCATTCCTAATCGAGTGTCTGACGGATAACAAGAATCGAACGCTTTCGAATGTGAAAATGATATTGTCGAAGAATGGCGGACGATTTGCCGAGAACGGATCGGTGATGTGGATGTTTGATCGGAAAGGCGTGGTCGAGTTTTTGGTTTTTGGTTTGCCGGTTTCTGGTTTTGACGATCTGGAATTGCAGTTGATAGATATGGGAGCCGACGATATTCAGAAAGACGGCGACCATGTGCGGGTGATTACGGATATGGCTCGCTTGTCAGCCGTTCGGGATTTTGTGAAGGAAAAAGGGTGCGACATTGCATCCGCAGTTTTGCAGTATATCCCCAAGCAGACCGCTCCGGTGGATAGCGAAACGTTTGAAAAAGTTCATGCGCTCATGGATGTACTCGAAGAAGATGACGATGTGAGTGAGGTGCACACGAATGTGGTGGTGGCTGATGTGTCATCGTAGAGACTCAACTATTCGTCTTGTTGCGACTGGTTAATCGTTGCATTGTTCGTTGCCACATAGCCTGAGACCATTTTTGTTATTGTACTACTTCCTCCGATGTTAATTTTTACAGATTTTTCTTTTTTTCTCACCTGTTCTGAGGCCAATAGAAACCTTAATGAAATTTTAGTCGCATTCTTATTTGATTCGTTTATGTCAATATCTGGTATTGCTTTCAAAATTTGATCATTACTCATCGGTTGGGTTGCGTTCCTCAGTACTGCTAAAACTTGTTCTCGGAACCATTGCAATTGTTCTGGGGCAATCCGTTGTTTCGGACTTAGATTGTTTGGTCCTTGTTCGCTCGGTCGTCCGCAGCCTGCGCCTTTTCGGATGATGCCTATGGAGATTGGATCTTCTTCGATGCCCATATAACAATATTCTAAACATTTAAATCTATTTGTCAAACACTTCGTTGAAGTCTAAACTATCAGTCTCATGCGCGGTTTTATCGCACTCGCATCGGCTCTGTGGAAATACGCTGGTTCCAGACGTCCGGTCGTCGTGGTGTATGCAACGATGTTCGGGCTGTCTAATATTATCTGGCTCTTCGAGCCGTTTGCCGTGGGTCAGCTGCTCAATGGTGTGCAGGCGGCAGCTACCACCGATGCGCCACTCACGGTGATCTTTTTCTATCTTACCCTCCTCGTTTGCCTCTCTGCCGGATCGTGGCTGCTGCATGGTCCGGCGCGCGTGCTGGAGCGACGAACAGCTTTTCATATTCGGCTTGTGTTCAAGCAGCATCTCTTTACCACCATCACCGCGCTCCCGCTCCAGTGGCACAAGGCGCATCACTCCGGCAGGACGATCAATCGGATCGGGAAGGCGACGAATTCCCTCTACGATTTCAGTGAGAACGGTTATCAGTTAATCGAGATGGTGATTCGACCACTTGGGGCGCTCGTCGCTCTTTCCCTTCTGCTTCCCATCGCTTCGGCCATCACGGCGGGCGCGATGATTGCGGCTTGCATCCTCGTATTCTCCTTCGATCGCGTGCTCTTCCCGCTCTATGACCAGATCAACGAGAAGGATCACGGGGTTGCATCCGTTCTTCATGATTACATTACGAATATCGCAACGGTGATCACGCTTAGGCTGGAGACTCTGACGCAGACCGAACTTCTCAGGAGGATGTCGCACTACTTTCCGATTTTCCGGCGAGAGACGGCGCTCAATGAATGGAAGTGGTTTATGGCCACTATGGCAATTTCACTAACGACTGCCGGCGTCCTCGGATGGTATGCCTATACCAATATTGCGTCTGGGGTGCCACTGCTTGCCGGCACGTTCTTCATGCTCTATGAGTACCTGCAGAAAATCGGCGGTGCTTTTTATACCTTTGCGTGGAAGTACGGACAGATGATTGAGCAGTATGCGAACTTTAGGACCGTTCAACCGATTCTGCGTGCGGATAAGGCGGACCACCACGATGCGTGCGTTCTTCCGCAATCCTGGAAGGAAATTGTCATCCGCAAGCTTTATTTTTCCTACCAAGATGAAGAGCAGCGTTCGCATCAGCTTTCCAATGTGTCGCTCACTCTTACGCGCGGGAAGCGCATTGCCTTTGTGGGAGAGAGCGGCAGCGGGAAGTCGACACTGATGATGCTCCTTCGCGGCCTGGAGACAGCGGATGATGCTGAGGTTCGCTGTGATGGGAAACCGCTTCGGCATGGGCTCAAAGATGTCGGTTCGACTGTGACACTTATCCCGCAGGAGCCGGAGATCTTCGAGAATACGATCGAGTACAACATCACGCTCGGCACACACCACACAAAGGCGGATGTCTTAGAAGATATTCGCCTCGCACGTTTTGAGTCTGTGTTGAAACAATTGCCGGAAGGTCTCCAGACGAATACCGCGGAAAAGGGTGTTAACTTCAGTGGAGGAGAGAAGCAGCGCCTCGCCCTTGCGCGCGGATTCTTTGCGGCCAAGAAGAGCGACATCATCCTGCTCGATGAACCGACCAGTTCCGTCGATCCGGCAAACGAGCGCGCGATTTACGAAAATCTCTTCAAACGATTCTCGGATCGTTGTGTTGTGTCATCGCTCCATAAGCTTTATCTCCTGCCGATGTTTGACGAAGCGTATGTTTTTAAGGACGGCGAAGTAGTCGCGTACGGTACTCCGCAGGAATTGCTCGGCGAAGGAGGCATGCTGCATCCGCTGTGGAAACGAGAGCGGGAGATGAGAGACGTAGAGTAGTCAAAGCGCTGATGCTGTTGCATGATCATTCAGCCGCAAACCTAAACGTTGTTGATGCGGTCGCTGTATTAAAGTATTTGTCCGTCACGGTGACGGTGAGCGTGTGGGTGCCTTCCCGGTCTATCGTTCGCGGGATACGGATCGTGCGCCGATTGAATGGCGGCTCGGTGAACGGCAGCGAAGCTTTGCCGTCGATATTGAATTTTACCTCACTGAACACCGATCCAGCACTGAGCAAAAGCTCCGTCTGGAAGGCCGGATACAGGACCGTTTCGCCGGCTGACGGCGAAATGATCCGGATTTCGGGCAAGACATCGCGACCGGGAGTGAGCGACATGTCGCATTCCTGAGTGGGGGGAAGCGGCAGTGGTAGAAGCGAACCGGAATGCGTTTCATTTGCGTTCCAAGCCTCCATTTGTTTTGTTGCCCACGCCTGTACGCCCTGCTCCCACAGCGGCCAGCGGGTGGGTAGTTCGCTCTGCGGCAGGAAGAATGCACGTTCTTCTATCGCTTCAGGCGGGCAGTTTGCTGAAAAGAGGAGCTCGGTCACTTTGTCGACTCGGAGAAGCACGCAGGCTGGATCTTCTGAGGACGGGACGTTTTCATCGAGGAAGAGATCGGTGATTCGGAGATTTACAGGCGTGCACGCATAAGCAAGCTGGCCCGAGAGCCGTGAGATTTGCGGACGAGAGATACGTGCGGGCAGTACGAACGCGGTCTGCTTGTTATTGAGTTTCTTATGGGCGGCCACCATAAAGTCGTGCCAGACAGGAGCGGCCGTGGTGAGTCCGTCGGCTTTATCGAACAAAGACTGGCTGGTAGCGTTGCCGGCCCACACACCGGTGATCAGATTTGGCGTGAAACCGATTGTCCACACGCTTTCCGGGCGGCGCAGAGTGCAGTTGTTTTTCTTGTCACGTTCCAGACACTTATTGCTGGTGCCGGTCTTGGCTGCGGACTCGTAACCCGGAACCGATAGAATGCTCTTCCAGTACTCGTTCGGGCGGGCCGAAACATCGCTCAAGATCGAGGTGACCTGTGCGGTGAACCGCTCGTCGATTATTTGGTGAGGAACCTCGTTCTTAGGCAGGTACCGGATAGCGCCGTCTTTGTCCGTAATTTTAAGGATGTCCTTCACAGGCAGAAAATTGCCGCCATCGGCGATAGTGGCGTAACCCTGTACCATCTCAAGCAGCGGCACTTCCGCGGCGCCGATCGCGAGCGGCCAGCCGTAATCAAAATCCGGTCGGGTTTTCTTGATCTCGGTTTTTTGTTCGGCGGGGGATGGCACTCCCATTCGGGTAGCCACCGATAGCAGCATATCCTCGCCGCCACCGAGGAAGAACGCTTTGATGGCCGGAACGTTTCTGGAACCTCCTAGAGCTTGGCGCATGGTTGTGATGCCCCAGAATGTGCCGTCGTAGTTTTGCGGTTCATCAGTTCCGAATTTTGTTGGTACATCATAAACCACTGACCCCGGACCGTAACCGGCTTCGAAGGCGGATAGGTAGGTGAATGGCTTGAAGCTGGAACCCGGCTGGCGCGGGGAGCGGGCCATGTCGATCTTGCCTTGGTGCTCGTCATCGCCAAAGTCAGCGTTGCCAACGTAGGAGAGAATCTGGCGGGTCTTAGGTGAGAGTGACACGAGTGCTATATTGTTGGCGCCAAAACGTTTTCGGATGTCATTCTTGTGGTCCTTCACCGCTTTCTCTGCAGCTTGCTGCAAGTTCCAGTCCAGCGTTGTAGTGATGCGGAATCCGCCCTGTTCCAGCATTGCTTCATCGATACCCAGGAGATTTTGTACTTCTTTCTGAATCTGTAGGACGAAGTGAGCCGCGCGGATGTTCTGGCGTTCGGCCGAGAATGTCATTTTCTGTAGTTCTGCCAGTGCTTTAGTCTGATCGTCGGTTGTGATTTTTCCTTGGTTTAACATGTTCCTGATCACCTGGTCGGTGCGGCCTCCGATGTAGACGGTTATCGTGCCTGATCCGACTTTCGTTCCGATGAGACCGATGCGGACAGTGGCATCCGGGATCTGTGATATCGCTGTGATTTTTCCGGCCAGGATGTCCTGAATCGTCTTGTCCGAAACGGTCGTGCGCAGATGAAAGCCGTACGGATTGAAGTACGACGGCCGCTGGGGGAGCGATGCGAGGACGGCAGCCTGCGCCAACGTCAGGTCTTTGGCACCGATGCCGAAGTAGTTTTTGGAAGCCTGCTCGATGCCGTAGGCGTTGTGGCCGTAGGGGATCCAATTCAGATAGAGCTCTATGAGCTCATCTTTGTCGTACTTCCGTTCGAGCTCGCACGCCAGCATGAGTTCACGTATTTTACGGATGATGGAGCGCTTGCGGCCGACCAAGGCATTGCCCGCGAACTGCTGTGTCAGGGTCGACCCTCCGGAGCGGACAAAGGTGCCGGGGGCGATCTGGCTCAGGGCCGCGCGGACGAAACCGATAATATCGAAACAGGTGCTGCGACTTAAGAAGCGTTCATCTTCGATCGCGATTGTGGCCTGTTTCACCAATGGACTGATGTCCGCTCCTTGAACGTACGTGCGATCCTGCTCCGAGAACAGCCGGTAGAGCTCAACCCCATTTCTGTCCAGAATTATGGTGCTCTGGGCCGGGAACATCGTTTCCGGATTATCGATATTGGGAAGCGTAAACCATAAGCTCGCGATTACGATGAAGCCAAACACTGTCAGTCCGCCGAATATTTTGAGTCCGAGCATGCCGTATTCCCGGAGGGTGCGGGGTTTCCCCACCCAGCTTACGATATCCCGCAGTACACGGCGAATATGGCCGGTCTTGTGGTTCACCGAAGCATGCGGTTTCTGCTTCGCTTTCTTTTTTTCCAGAATCAGGACGGAGTGATCGTCTGGGGTCTCTTCGCCGATGGTGCGGACAGAGAATCCGTAGTCGCTCATGGACTCGGCAGTGTAGAGCGGATGGCAGAGAGACTCAATGCAGGCTCTGGAGGAATGAACTCACGAATTGGCTGAGGCTCATTTGATATTTCTGTAGACAGAAGGCAGAAAGGGCAGAAAAGTGAGGAAAGGCAGGAAAGGCAGAAAGGTAAAACGTTCCTGCCCTTCCTGCCCTCTCATCAACCTTCCTGCCCTCCCGCTTGGGAAATCTTTAATTACATCAGCCGATTCGTGAGTTCGTTCCACTGAAGGTATTCAGTTTCTGGGCTGAATGTGGTACAATAGTCTGATGAAGTTACCTAGCAGACTGGCGGCCGGATTCCTGTTGCTACTTGCCTCGGCGGGGACGGCAAACGCGGCACCGGTTCTGATCCAAACGGGTGTCGATAGCTCTATTCCCAGTATTTTTGCTGGCATCGTGAATACTCTTCTCCTGTGGAGCGGATTTATGGCGACGGCGCTGTTTCTTCTTGGTTGCATTCTCATGGTTGGTTCCGGTGGCAACGACGCCACTCTCAGTAACGGAAAGAAAATAATGCAGGCATCGCTCATCGGACTTGCGATCATTCTGTCTTCGTGGCTTATTCTTTCCACCGCGGTGACCTTCATCGCCGGTTGATCCGGATGCTATACTGGGTATCCCCAATGCCGACCCCCAATAACGACATCACCCGGCACCTGTTGGATCAGGCTCTGCAGCTGAAGTTTGATGCGCGTCACGAGGAGGCTCTAGTCATCTTAGAGGAGATTTTGGCGAAGGATCCAGGCAATATTACGGCGCTTGAGGAAGTGGCTGACAATGAACTCAGTTTGGAGCAATACAATCGCGCAGAAATCGCCGCCAAGCAGGCGCTTATACTTGACCAGGGCAGCTTTGATGCCCACTACGTTCTCGGATTTGTTGCATCGGTGCGTGAGGAATGGGAAAAGTCCGTGAACTACCTAAAGATTGCCAATCGGCTCGAGCCCAATAATTCTGAAATCCTGCGCTGCCTCGGTTGGTCACTTTTCTCCGCCGGGCAGACGGTGCAAGGAGTCGTGACGCTCGAGCGCGCACTTAATTTGGAGGATAGTAATCCACTGATTCTCTGCGATCTGGGCGTCGTCTATCTCAAGATGAAGGAATTTCTGAAGGCCCGGGCGCTGCTGGAGCGGGCGCTCGAAATCGACCCCGGGAACTTGCGGGTGAAAGAGTGTCTGGAGATGGCGAGCAGGATTGCGGAGAGGAAGGAATGACAGGAAAGGAGTAAAACGAGGAAAAAGATAAAAAGGAGTAAAAAGAAACAAAGGAAGTTTTTGTAGAGACGTGCGATTCGCGTATCTCTACAAAAAAACCGTAAGGATCTAATACGGCTTCGCAATAAAAACATGATTTATTTTTTTTGTGTGCCATCACTTATAGCGGCGTAGCGATATTGCTACGCCGATATTGGTGAAGCATGAGGTGAATGATTGATAATGTTTTAATCGCAAAGCCGTATAAGGCTAATCTTTGTTTTCCTTTTCTTCCTTTCATTCCTTTTACTCCTTTCATTCCTTTCTTTGCTATACTTATATCCATGCTGCGGGAAACGCTCATGGCAACGATGTTCTTCCGGAGAGCCGTTAAACGCGGCATCGTGAACATATTTCGGGAGGAAGGATTCGGGACCGCGATGGGTGCGCTCTTTGGAGTTATCCTGCTCGCGCAGATCATCGTACTACTTGCAGTCGGGGTGCAGGGCGGACTGGTGCTCCTCAAGGATCGCACCGATCTCAGGCTTCAGATCCGCGATACGGCCACCGATGTGCAGATTCAGGATCTGTATCAGAATATCCGGCAGCTGCCGTACGTGGAGGATATCATATACGTCACCCGCGAGCAGGCCTACGAACGCCAAAAGAAGCGCGACCCGACGCTTATCGATTTCCTTACGAAATTTGGCATCGACAACCCGTTTCCGGAAACGATGGGTGTGCGTCTTAGACAACTCCAGGACTATCAGGCGTTTCTACAGTTTCTGAAGCAGCCGGTGTTCGCTGCGGTCGTCGATCCATCGTTCCTCACCACCACAACGGACCAGCAACAGCAAGTTTGGCAGTTGACGAACGTTATCTCGAGCGCGCGCATCGTTCTTATCTTCATTGTGGCGCTTGTGGTTGTCGTACTGTTGTTTATCGTCGTCGAGCTCATCCGTCGCCGGGCATTAAGCAAACGCCAGGAGCTTTTCGTTCAGCAGCTCGTGGGTGCCGGCCGAATGGAGATTCTGTTGCCGTTCATGATAGAGATGGCTTGTATGCTGCTAACTGCACTTGCAGCATCAATCATGCTCAGCGCCGTAATCGTCATTATCCTGCCGCTATTCCTGCCGGTGATTGGAATAGACGGGGTGTTTGGCCAGTGGAATTCGGCAGCCAGATCAGTATTGCTACAGTGGTTGCCATGGACGATATTGTTTGAACTGCTACTGGTGGCGGTACTCTCCGCAACTGGTACGCTAGTTGTGCTGCGCAATCAGATGTCACTTTTACTGCTGTCGTCTCCGCCTTCCCACTGACCTGTGCCGCGTTTATTTACCGATGAAGCCATTGTGCTCCGGAGCCACAACGTCGGGGAGACCGATCGTTTCTGTGTGCTCTTTACGCGTGGAAGCGGCCGGATTACGGTGCGTGCGACCGGTGCGCGAAAAATCCAGAGTCGCCGCGGACGTGGGTTGCTGCCGCTCCACCGGATCAGTGTGACGTGGGAGCAGCACTCGTTTGGAAACTTCGTCACCGCGGTGGAGTGCATGGATGCCAACAGCGCGGCGTGGCAAGATCCGGAACGTTTCTCGTGTGCTATGCAGGGGATCGAGCTTTTACTCGTGCTTACGGAGGACGGACTCGATATGCCGGACGTTTACGACCTCACGGTGGAGTTTCTGCGGGCGTGCGGTTTGATCGTCCCAACCACTGCGCTTCGTTTGTACACTCTTAAGCTTCTCAAACTGCTTGGCTTTCTTCCATCAGTGCAATCCTCGCCAGTTCGGCTTTCCCCGATGTTTACGGAGCTTCTCGGAGTTCTCGACAATATCCGCATTACGGATAACACGATTCCTGGCGATGCTCTCTTGATCGAGATCGGACGTTTTCTTCAGGGTTTGCTCGGCAGCCAACTCGGTATCTCGCTTAAATCCCCCAGGGTGCGTCTTTGCATCTCTTCGGCCGTCACTCCGAGCTGCCAGTATAGCGGACGGGCTTGGTACGACGAGTAGAAGCGTTCCATGACGGTGCCGGTTCCCGGCATTTGCACCGCACGGTACCAGATTGCCTTCATGCCGTCGTGCAGTTCGCCGGCTTTACGTTTTTCGCCCACGGGGATTTCAGTCGTGTAGGAAATTTTCTCTTCTTTCGGTGCTGCGATGCGGTCAAAAATATACGGTCCAAGGACTTCAGCACGCCGATCATCTCTAGTACCGTAGTAGATGAAGAATGCGTGGTCCTGATCATCCGATGCAGTCTGGATGAGGAGTGCTCCGGGGGTATCGTTTCTAAATTTCATGTCGACGTTTGGCGGATAGATCGTCGCGTCCGTTCCTTGGGGGCTGTAGTAGCTGACGGCGTAACTGTGGTTCTTGCGCTGAACGATTGGCATGCCGTACTCCCACGGACCGCGATAAGCAGTGGTACTCACCTGGCAGAGGCCGCCGCCGTAATCGGGGAGTGTCTCATCTCCTTGGATCACGAGTTCTTTTCGATAGCCAGTCTTCTCGTTCACGGGGCCGAGAGTTTTATCGAACGAAAATACTGTCCCCTGAGGAATAATATGTCCGTTAAATTTTGAGAGGCCGATTTTGATGTTGTGCCTGCGGTTCACCGGTGATTTATTGAAGACGGATTCGCCGATGGTGACGACTTCACGGATGCCCATATTCTTCAGATCTTCGGCTTGCACATCGATCGCCGGTTGCGTTTCTTCCATCGGAAGAGCGACCGACGTGACATCATTCTCGAGTGCCTGAAGCGTCAGCGATGCCGCGAGCCCGGCATCGACCCTGCGGCCGGTGAGCCCGAGGCCCTGGAATACGATGCTTCCGGACGCATTTCGGCTGATTGTTACACTGCCAGCCGCCCGATCCAGTTTAGACGACACTTCGGTTTCGATTGTTAGCCGGATCATATGTGCATCCCATCCATTTTTCTCCTTCCATGTCCATTCCGGATCTGAAATTTCATCGTCACCGCAGGTCTTGAATCGCGCGGGTGGTATAGCTTCCACTCCCCGGTATGTCCACACGCGTTTGGTTTGGCGCCACTCGGGATGAGACAACACTGAGACCGAAATGATGTGGTGGCCATAGGTGTATACGATGCCCGGTACTGCTGCGGAAACGGGAGCAGAATATAGAATGAGGCCGAAACCGATGCCGAAAGACGCGATCCTGAGGCGCATGGATCGAGTGTAGCAAGGAAAGGCCTTTCTTATCTCCTCATTTCATCAAGCGCCTTATTCACCAGCGCGTCGGCGCGTTTGTTTAGCTGACGGGGAACGTATACGAACGAAATATGCGGAAAATTTGATTTCAGTTCCGTGATTTCCTGCAGCAGCGGCTGGAAAGTTACCATTTTCACGCGATACTCGCCACTGAGCTGTTTTACCACCAACTCGGAATCCAAATGGCAGATTAGATGGTTCGGGCAATATTCTTTGGAGATTTTTAGGCCGGTGATGAGCGCTTGGTACTCGGCGATGTTATTCGTCACGATGCCGATGGCTTCGCCATACTCGCGAAGTGTTTCGCCCTTCAATGGATCAATAAGAACGCAGCCTACTGCGGCCTGACCGGGGTTGCCGCGCGAACCGCCGTCCGTAAAGAGATGCAGCGTTCCGCCAATCGCGAGCGGTTGATCAGCTTCCACCGATGAGCGCGTTTCTAGCGCCTTACTGAGAACCTCGGCGACGAACTGATCACGTTCGCGCGCCTTGGGGAACACGGTGTGCAGCTTTCGTTCTAGGGTGACGGGGAGACGGATCATGCAAGTTGAAAGTGGAAAGTGGAAAGTGGAAAGTTTGAATTTCATTTCTATTTTACACTCTTATCTGCATGCGCACTCATTTTTTCCGCATTCACACGAGGTCTTATTTGAGAGATCCAACTTGAACCGTCCTTCGCGGAAATCCACGGTGGCGCCACCGATCCGCAGGAGTGCTTGCGGGGCTGCGATGAGCGCCACACCGGTTACCGTCGTATTCGTGAACTCACGGTCTTCAGGTGTTTTTATCTCGGCGAATTCCATGCAGAACCCGCCAGAGTCATCACTTTCCACTCTGAGCAGGCACGAAGTTTTGTCTTCCGATTTTGCGATCTCAAGAAGCGCTTTCGCTCCAGCTTCGGTGAGCGTCAGTTCCTGTGGCAGAACCGGAGACGTCCTCAGGAGTTCAGTGAGGTCTTGGATCATGTTCTCGATATCCGTGTCTGAGAGTCCGTGTGATTTAGCCCCGGCCTCCAATGAGTCGAGCGTGTTGAAAGCGCATTGAAAACAGTGCAGTCCGTATGCGCCCAAAATGTCCGCTGCTCCCGGGTGCAGCGCGATGATTTCCATAACATTCATCCCGGCATTGATATCCTGAATTTTGGTTAAAGATGCGGTTTTTCTGGTATTTTTCGCCGGTTTAGGCTTGGCAGACGCAGTTCTTTGTCGTTTCTTCGGCATAGACGTAGTATATGCTGCGCGCCTTCCGGAATACGAGATTTTCATGAAGATTGTTCGCATACTGATCCTAGGCATTTTACCGCTCATCGCACTCGCGCTGGGCTTCCAAATCGGTTCCAGTTACGAGTATCACGAACTCTCGTCCGAGCGCGCCCGGGTCGATGAGCTTTACACGCTCTCTGGTAGCGGGCAGACCGTGCAGAACGATCCGGAACAGGAGGTCAATCTCGCGCTCTTGTTTGGAGTGTGGCGTCTTCTCAAACGGCACTACATCGCTCCGGAGGATCTTACAATCGATACGATGATCTATGGAGCGGTCAGCGGACTGGTGGCTTCCGTCGGAGATCCGTATACGGTGTTCATGACACCGCCGGACACGAAGAATTTTGAAAACGCGCTTTCCGGCACACTCGAGGGTATCGGCGCGCAGCTTGATCTCATGGATGGCAACGTCGTTGTCGTCGCACCACTCAAGGGTTCTCCGGCCGAGAAAGCCGGACTTCTGCCGCAGGATATCATCGTGAAGGTGGATGGCAAAGGCTTGGACGGACTTTCACTTGAGGAAGTTGTGAGTTTGATTCGGGGACCAAA
>CAZLUK010000107.1:0-1813 GCA_964562735.1 uncultured Candidatus Peribacteria bacterium | reverse complement strand
AAATGCTGCCGGCGGCGTTCTTTGAGCACGTGATTTCCCACGATTGAACTGATGGCTCCACCGATTATAAATCCAATAATTGCTCGTCGCATGACAGTGCGGAGCTTGCTTTCTTTCGGACGTTTTCGGAAAGGCCACATGTGTCCATCATAGCAGAACTCGGTTGCCTCCGGATCAGCCTTTCTGCATGCTTGCGGCATGGAACTCAGATCCCAGGGGAGGACATTGGCATTGCATCGCAAGACCGGAATTGTCGGGGTCATCAACGTCACGCCCGATTCGTTCTTTGATGGCGGGAAATTATCTTCCTCTACAGCACTTCTGGAGGCTGCGAGCAGGTCTCTGGAGGCGGGCGCTGATATTCTTGAGATTGGCGGAGAATCCACCGGACCGAAATCAGTAGATGTTTCTGTTTCCGATGAACTCGCACGGGTGCTACCTGCCGTTACGCTCATACGGAAAAAGTTTCCCGAGTCTTGGATCGCAGTCGATACGTACAAATCCGAAGTCGCGCGTGCAGTTTTGGCCGTGGGCGCGGATATGATCAATGATATAACCGCCGGCAGAGGGGACACCGGCATGTTTGCGGTTCTGGCGCAGGCTGCTTGCCCCGTTGTGCTGATGTATTCCAAGGATTCATCATCGCGTACGACAAACCGCAATATTCGGTACGATGACGTAATCCGGACGATCAGCACGTTTCTTGCCGAACGTATCGAAGCTGCAAAAAAGACCGGTATCAGTCAGATTCTTCTTGATCCCGGACTCGGTCATTTTGTTTCTTCCGATCCGGTATATTCGTGGGAAATTCTCACACGGCTCTCAGAGTTTAAATCCCTGGGGTCAGTACTCGTAAGCCCGTCCCGAAAGTCTTTTCTCGCCGGTCCTTCCACACTTCCGCCATCCGAACGATTGGCCGCAACGCTGACTGCAAATTGTCTGGCCGCACTGAACGGCGCCGTTTTCATACGGACGCACGATGTAAAGCCGACCCGAGCGGCACTCGACGCGATTGCTGGAATCGTTAGGTAAAAACCGACGCCACGATGAACACGAGTGCGTAGCTCAGGATGATGACAAATAGGCCGAGCACTACCCGGAGCGCCAGTCCTTTGGCCGCCGTATAGTCTTCCTCGCGGCCGAAACTGACGATCATGCGCAGTCCGGCGTAGATTAGGATCGCGACCGCAATGAGTGTGATGATCCCAAGAACGATGAGCAGTTTCTCGGATATAAGTCCGATGAGCGGATTAGGCTCAATGCCAAGTGGTCCTGTAACCACTCCCCCCGGCCCTGGTTCGGAACCAAAGAATGCAAGCTGCACGAGGAACGCTCCCGCGATCAGCACGACGCCGACGATGATGTGTAACAATGCGCGTCTGGCGGCCGTGTAGGCGGCCTCATCGCCGAGGCTGGCCACCGCCCTGAGCACCGCGATGATGATGAACAGAATACCGAGCATGACTGCTACGGCTGAGAGCCATTGCGAAATGCCGATCGCTTCCAGACCAATGGTGCTGGGAGTGGTGCTTATCAAGCTTGTTCCGTATGTGCCGTTGTAAACGATGCCGATGAAATTGAGCGGTTTCATGACTAGGATGACAGTCGTGAGGATGCCGCCGACGAAAACCGCGATGAGGGTTGCCTTGGCTTTTTCAAGCCGTCCTTCGTCGTGGGTGGTCATGAGGACGAATCCGGCCATCACAAGCACCAGCACCGCGACGGTGATCCAGAGCGGTGCAAATGCAGTTATGATCGATGTGAACATGTTTTGGACATCGATACCGCCGTAGGCACGCGCGCCTGCGGGCAG
>CAZLUK010000106.1:0-1704 GCA_964562735.1 uncultured Candidatus Peribacteria bacterium | reverse complement strand
CGAGTCTTGGCTTGTACTCTTTCTCGTACCTCTCCGCGCACTCCTTGATGATGTTGCACGCCTCTTTCACATCATAAAATCCGAGGACTTTGCAGGTGCCAGGTTTTTTGAGGTCTTTGTAGTGTTCGAAATAGTGCTCTGTTTCTTTCTGCCAGTGCTCGCCGAGGTCTTCGAACGAATCAATATGATCCATCCGCTTATCGTCGGAAAGTACTGTGATGACTTTGTCATCTCGCTCGCCCCCATCTTCGAATTTCATGATGCCGATGACACGTACCTCGGCCAAAGATCCCGGTACTAATGGTTCTGTAACGTTGGCGATGATGAAGTCGAGCATGTCGTTGTCCTGATCCCATGTCTGTGGGATGAGTCCGTATGCGACCGGGTAGGTGAGCGAGGAGTAGCCGACACGGTCGAGCTTCAGCTGTCCGGATTCGGTTATAAATTCGTATTTATTGATCGAGTTCGTATTTATCTCGACGAGCCCGTTCAAGATGCCCTTTTCTTCGTCGGCATACGGCGAGAGAACATGCAACAGGTTCAGCATGTACCTCGATGGTTTGTGGCTGATGTTGGCCATGGGATAGTTTCTAGGGTAGCTAGCTTCTAGCTGCTAGGTAATGCGGGGAGTGTAGCGTGATATGTATCTTAGCGCCAGAGGGTCTGGTAGCCCGTGTTCAATTTCTTAGAAACTGTTGAAAAAGCCCCCGTTGGGCATCTTTGAGCGGTATCATTCAGGCATATCAGCCTCACTCGAAGCGAATGAAAAAGGAACCTTTGCATTCTTCTCTGAAGGATCGTCTACCATATCCCACCGATCTCACCGATGAACAGTGGGCAGTGATCCGGCCTCTCATCCCGCCCCCGAAGGCGGGCGGCCGTCCGCGCGACACGGACATGCGCGAAGTCATGAACGCGGTCGTGTACGTCACCAAGTCAGGCTGCGACTGGCGGATGCTTCCTCATGACTTTCCCCAGTGGGACACCGTGTACCACTACTTCAGAGCATGGAAAGAAGATGGCACCTGGAAAGATATTCACGATCACCTTCGTACGAAGCTGCGCAGGAAACTCGGGAAGAAAAAACAACCGACCGCCGCCATCATCGACAGCCAGTCCGCAAAGACGGCTGAAAAAGGGGGCTTCGTGGGTATGACGCTGGCAAGAAAGTGAAAGGGAGGAAGCGCCACATCCTCGTGGATACGCTCGGTCTCATCCTCGAAGTCGTCGTTCATGCTGCTAACGTCCAGGACCGAGACGGCGCAAAGCTCGTCTTCAAGCGTATCAAGAGATACTTCTACAAACTGAAGGTCATCTGGGCCGACGGCGGATACGCGGGGAAGCTCATCGAATTCGCACGAGAACGCTACGGCTGGAGAATTGACATCATCAAACGCTCCGACAAACCGGGATTCCGCGTGCTTCCGAAGCGCTGGATCGTCGAGCGAACCTTCAGCTGGCTCAACAAGTACCGGCGACTTTCGAAGGACTATGAGTATCATCCCGCAACAAGCGAAGCCCTGATCTACATCGCCATGACGCACCTGATGGTGCGGCGATTATGCAAAACGTGACTTTTTCAACAGTTTCTAAGTGCATTCTGAACACCCATTACGCTCTCCCCAGGCATAAGAGGTGCTACCAACTTAGCAGCTGCCACTGTACCAAGGAAGACGTTTGGTAGGAGCTTTGATTTAGGCTTAC
>CAZLUK010000105.1:0-3635 GCA_964562735.1 uncultured Candidatus Peribacteria bacterium | reverse complement strand
GAGCCCCCGCGACCGTGGACGACGGATGAGTATGCGGATTGGGTCGTGAACTGGTTCCATAGCAAGATACGAGTTAACGAGTTAACGAATTATCGAGTCTTCGTCTTGGGTCATTCCCACGGCGGACGTATCGCGATCAAGCTCGCGTCCCGCCTGACCATCCGACCATCTGACCATCCGACCATTCCGATTGATCACCTGTATCTTTGTGCGGCCGCCGGCATCCGCCATCCGCGGCACTTCAAGAGGATCATCGGCCTGATGCTGGCGAAGACGGGAAAATTCTTCCTGTCGATTCCGGGTCTGAAACTCCTGCAGCCTCTCGGCAAAGCATTCCTCTACAAGCTCGTCCGCGTCCACGACTACGAGAAAGCGAGTCCGGTGATGCGCGAGACGTTGCGGAAAGTTTCAGCCGAGGATCTCACTCCCCTGCTCCATTTGATCGCTGTTCCGACCGATATCTTCTGGGGTAGCGACGACCGAATGACCCCTGTCTCAGATGCGAGTGTACTTTTTGACGGGATCTCGCGACTTGATTGCCGCAAGCATCTGTTCACGGGTGTACGGCACAACGTGCACCGCGTGAGAGCCACGGAGATTGCCACTGTTATCTCGCGGCATTTGTGACACCTCCTTCGGCATCGAGTTAAACAGTTTTTCATCATTCTCCTGCCTCCATTTCTTAAGATGTTCTTTCGATATATTCATTTGATCTACAAGAATATCTCTATGGTGATCAGCACTGGTCGGGTATCCCGCACGATTGAATACTTCCCCATTGTTGATCTGCTCTGCCTCAATCCCATTCGTATCAAAGGCATCGATAAATTTTCTGTACAGCGGATTCTCAAGCCGTTTCGAGCCGCTGACGCGCTTGTGCGTAAAACCATCGAGGAACGTAAACGGCAGGCCGCCATATGGGTATTGATCCTCTCCGCTTCCTACCATGAACCAACCGAAATTCGTTTGAATAAAGCCGACCTTCTTTCCATCGATTTCCTGTTCTAAATAATTAAGAACCGTGGCATTCAACTTCTTTCGATCCTGTTTGTTGAAGTCGTACCATTGCTCCGACGTGATAGCACTAATCAATCCGATATTCATTTTGCTTCCGTCTTTATTCTTTCGCCACAAGCTCGCACCCCGTTTGAATGTCAGTGGTTCTGCACTTATTTTCCCCGATGGCAAATTCGCATGGAGATCTCTGGAACCGTCTTCATATTCCGTGAACCCCCATGTGCTGCGCTCCGGATGCGGGGTATTCAGCTTCCGGGCTACGACCGCAGACGGTAATGGTGGAGGAGGATCGACATGTCCATTGCCATTTCCATTGGGAGGCGAGTCTGGCCAGTGAGCATAGGCACCAACACCCACCGCACCCCCTCCAATAATTAATGCCAACAGCGAGGCAGCCACAGGATGCTTCTTCACAGCTTTCACTGATGCACGACTTGCTCTGTTCATTTTGCGCCGCGTCTGAAGCACGATTCGTTTCATTGGTCCGCCAGCTTCCAATGTTTCGAATACTTTTGGAATATCCATTTCCGAATGTATGCCGAACATGGACTCAATGGCATACGCAGCTTGCGGATCAATGCCGGAATCTGAAAAACTCTCTTCAAAGTCGTCTTGCACCATTCTGTCCACAAATGCGTACGCATCTCCTTCGGCACGGATATGATCGCGCGTTGCCTTGCCTTTCAAAATCTCATCAGCGATGAGTCCGAGGCTGTAGATATCATTCTCGAAAGTGACCACAGCCGCATTCTTCGCCTGACCGGGAGAAAGATACCGCACCGAACCAAGGAGCGGACCATGTCGTTCGTTATCGTGAAGAGCGGTTGTCAGTCCGATATCTTTTGTTGCATTTGGATCACCAGTATCTCTCTGCTTTGCCAAGCCGAAATCGATGATTTTCACTTCCCATTGGCCGTCCTTTCTTTCCGCCATCATATTTCTGGGTTTCAGATCTCTGTGCACAATGTTTTTGGAATGCATGACTTTGACTGTACGGTAGAGTTCGGCAATCAGGGCGTACCGGTCAGAGATTGTCAGCGGTTCCTGGAGCATTTCTTCAAGTGTCTGACTGCGAAGAAATTCCATCACAAAAAAATGTCGTCCGTCCGGTGAAACGCCGCCGCCGTAGAATTCGGGTAGAATACCGGTTTCTTGCAAAATTTGCATGATCTTCTGTTCCCGCTCGAAACGGGCGACATTTGTCTTCGGATCTCCCTGGTGTGTATCCAAAAACTTGATGCCAGTACCCAGTTTTTCATCGAGTAAAACTTTCCCAAAGCCACCTCCAATTGTCTTTTCTGCACTGGTTTCGAGTGTGAGTAACTCTTCATCGGAAATAAATGGATTCTCAATGGTACTCACAAGAGATGCGAAGCGTTTGTGGTCACTGAAAAGTTTCCCCCACACAGGATGATCATGAAATTTCGCCCAGAAAATCTCCTTGAATTTCACAAGTTTTTCCGTTTCTTCCACTGCTTCCACAGCACTAAGGGTATCATTGATGTGTATCCGAACATCAGCGATAAGTTCGAACACTTTTCTATATCTGGCAGCTATTTGTTCGACATGTAGTGCGCTTTTGTCGACCGATATTGTCCTCTCGCCGAGCGGCACATTCTGAACGAGCCTTTCTCTTGGTGGCTCCTGCCGAGTATCCGAGCCGGTTGTAGGAATATCCGTTGCCACAAAGGGAAGATATACTGGATAAAATAAAAAAGTCAAGTTTTTCCTGAAAAAAGAGCCCCACTGGGGGGCCCTCTTTTTTTTAGATAAAATCTCAATACAGACCTGTAGATCCGCCCGCAGCATGACCTGCGGGTTCATCGTCAAGATGTGCCTCTGGTCTTGTGCACGTTGGATCGCCCTTATCTATGCGACCGTCATCATTATCATCTTTTCCGTTAGAGCAAGAATTTGACATTTCAATGTTTTCAACGCAGTCAGGATCCATTCCATCGACCCATCCATCATTATCATTGTCGCGTCCATCCGAACAGGTATCCACCTCCGCCGCACTATGCCCCGTGAAATCCGTATCAATGACAGTGGTCCCCGGCGCACTCTTATCACCCCCCTCATGCTGATAACTCCTCCAATCAAACTGCTCTTCCAGTGGAGGCACGTTTTCCCTGATGAGTCCATTGCCACTGAGATCAATCGAACCGCAATTCAGCCACGGGAAAGCCTGAGGGTTGATTTTACATACTTCATTTTTGGGTAACTTCGTCAAATCAATGTAATACATATTCGCTCCGGCATCTCCGGCAGCAGGCTGCGCGACGACGGGCGCCGGCGGAGTGACATTGACCATCTTCGGCGTTCTGAGTGTGTTCTGAGCCGCAGGCGCCCCGACGACGGGGACTTGGACATTGCTATACGTGTTCCCGTTTCCACCATTGTCCACAGCATCATCCCCTCCGGGTTCGACCGCAGCAGCCTTCACTTGCGGTTGGACGGAGAAACCAAGCGGCGAACCGGGAAAGCCATCGATGGTCACCCACACGTCACCACCGAGTCCAGTGCCGGACTGCGCCACGGAGAAGCCGGTGTCGTCGGCGAAGCTGCTCACGATAATTCCGTTTGAAACGATTTTGGAATCGAGCACGACGTTCCCCACT
>CAZLUK010000104.1:0-12245 GCA_964562735.1 uncultured Candidatus Peribacteria bacterium | reverse complement strand
GGCCGGACAGCCCATGTTGATATCGATACCGTCAGCGCCGGCTTGTTCGATAATGCGGCAAGCGTCTAAGAATTTCTGCGGATCGGATCCGAAGATCTGTACGATGAACGGTCGCTCGATTGCGGGATCAAACTCCAGCATCTTGAGAGTTCGTTCGGCACCGTAGGAAATGGCGTTCGTACTGAGAAATTCGGTGAAGACCACGGTTGCTGGCGCCACCTTCTTGATGAGCTGGCGATACGACGCATCCGTGACGCCCGCCATCGGAGCGAGCGCGACAAGGGGCCGAGGTGTGGTGGACCAGGAGAAGGACATGCGAGTGGAAAGTTGTAAGTGAAAAGTGGAAAATTACAGCATCTACTATGAAGTGAGTACCGAGTATTGCATAAACTTGCCGCTCGTGCATCGATACTTTCCACTTTCCACTTTCCACTTTCCACTTTCCACTTTCCACTTTCCACTTTCCGCTTTCCGCTTTCATCTCGTATACTAATTTCCATGGTCGATGTCCTGAGTCTCCTCGTTCCGGTCGCCATGGCACAGCCGGCCAACCTAATGCCGTCCGGCGGAAGTTGTCTGGACATTTTTCTGACTGGCGGCCTAAATTCCGCGCCCGGCACCGGGTTCGTCTGCATCGCCGAATACATCTCCAATCTGACATTCGTCGTCATCGCCTTCGCGGCATCTATTTCGCTCATCATGCTAATGATCAATGGTTTTCGGTATATGATCGGACCGGCGATCCCCGGCGGCAGCTCGGATCAAGCCAAGAAAGGCATCACGATGGCCTTAGTCGGCCTTGCAGTTTCGCTTCTTACTTACATCATTCTTGATACAATCGTTTCTAACGTTACCCAATAGTCTATGCCGAAGAACAATCCCGCCGCCGACTCATTCAAGTCCATCCAGATCCTGAGCGCTAAAGCCCAGTCACTCTGGACGAAAGCGAAAGCGAAGATGAAGTATGAAAAAGCCAAATTCACGCAAACCATACTGCCACCCGAACAGAAAACCCGCAGCAGCACATTACTAGATCTCACTATTGGTACCGTGGCCAAAGCCACCCTGACGCTGCTCACGGTCATCGCCGGCGCTCTCCTACTGTATGTCATCCGCGACAAACTGATCATTCTGTTCCTGGCGTTCTTCATCTCGATCGTCATCGACACCAACGTCCGCTGGCTCGAGCGGTTCCACGTTCCACGCGGCGTGGCCGTGCTGCTTCTGTACTTCATTTTCATCGCTACTGCCGCGCTCCTCCTAGCCTCTCTCATTCCGATTGTAGCCTCGCAGTTGCAGGATATCGCTCGTTACATAAATAGCTCAGCCGAAACATTCCTCATCGATCCGAATGTGCACTTCACCTTTCTCTCAGACAACATGAATGATCGTCTGACGGCCATAACACAGAACGCTTTGCAGCAAATGGGCATCAAGGACCGCGCCTCCGCGCTGTTTCAGTTCGGCCAGAATCTGTCCGCCGTAGCCCAGACTTCCATCGGATTTGCGGTGCAGATCGCCGGATCAGTGTTCAATTTTATGGTAAACTCGATACTCATCCTCGTACTCGCATTCTTCATCCAACTGGAGCGCGAGAAGATTTTTGACTTCCTCCGTTCGGTCATGCCGCGCGAGTATCGCGGCTACTACGACTCCAAAGCCGAAGCCATTTACTTGAAGATCTCACAGTGGTTTCGCGGCCAGCTTCTGCTATGCCTTTCGATTGGCATCCTCGTATTCGTGGCACTAAAGATTCTCGGTATGCCGTACGCCCAAACACTGGCCCTCCTCGCCGGCTTCACCGAATTCATCCCATACGCCGGCCCGCTCATCGGCGCGATCCCGGCTGTCATCATTGCTCTCTCGCAGTACGGGTTCGTGTGGGCTGCGGTGGTTGCCATTATGTACTACGTCATTCAGCTCTGTGAGAACAATCTGCTCGTCCCGCTCATCATGAAGCACTCGGTCGGTCTTTCCCCAATCGCCATCATCTTTGGCATGCTAGTCGGCATTAGCTTCCCAGACACCGTACATCCGGTGGTCGGCATCATTCTGGCTGTTCCCACGACCGCGGTCATCACGATCTTCGTTCAAGACTTTTATCTGCTCCGCCGACGGAAGTGACCTCTATGTCTATTATTTTCAACATTTATCCATTCAAATCTACTTTATATAAATATCAATTCCAATCTACTCCCAATGGTTCTGATGATATGTTATCATGTCTGATACCTATAAAAAACTAGCACTCTCACATTAGGAGTGCTAACACCTCCTCAATCTCATATGCATCCCTTTGATCGTTTTACTCCGAATGCAAAGCTGGCACTGCAACTAGCAGAGCAGGAGGCGAAAACTATGAAATCACAATACATCGGATCCGAGCACCTGCTACTCGGTCTGCTCGGTATTCCTAAGTCACTCGGTTTCTCCATCCTGACCGGAGCCGGCGTCACCCATGAGAACATCCGCATCCTCCTCAGGGCCCAGAAGAACTCGGACGACGAGGGGCAGAATGTGAAGCACGGACTCTCGCTCTCCCTAAACACTGCCATCGAACAGAGCGTGATGACCGCGCACAAGTTTCGTCACGCCAGCATCGGCACGGAACATCTTCTGTACGCACTCATCTCGAGCGGTAAGAACGCCGCCACGATGCTACTGGAAAGCATGCAGATCAACCCGGGTGACCTCAAAGTACACATCGAAGAAATGTTCGGACAAATCTCAAACTTCCGTCAGCAGAACAAAAACCTCGAGACCTCACTCGAGTCTTTCTTCCACGGCCTCCAAGGCGCACTCTCCGGCATGCAAAGTGGCCCCGTAGGTGATGCCGAAAGCCTGAAGCGCCGCAAGGCCGAGGGCAAAAGCAAAACCCCGGTCCTCGACTACTTCTCAGAGGATATGACCAAGAAGGCCTCCGAGAAAAAGCTGGATCCGATCATCGGACGCGATAAGGAGATCGAGCGCCTGATCCACATCCTCAATCGTAAAACTAAGAATAACCCGGTGCTCATCGGCGAATCCGGCGTCGGCAAGACTGCCATCGTCGAAGGCCTGGCGCAGCGCATTTTCGAAAGCACGGTCCCACCGAGTCTCAACGGGAAGCGCGTACTACAGATAAATATGGGCAGCATTGTCGCCGGTACCAAGTACCGGGGCGAATTCGAACAGCGCTTCGATGACATCATCAAGGAAGCCTCGCAGAGCAAGGGTGAGATTATCCTGTTTATCGACGAACTTCATACCGTGGTTGGTTCCGGTTCCGCGGAAGGTTCGCTCGACGCCGCCAATATTCTCAAGCCTGCACTCAGCCGCGGTGCGCTGCAGGTCATCGGAGCTACCACGACCAACGAGTACCGCACCAGCATCGAGAAAGACCGCGCGCTCGAGCGCCGGTTCCAGTCCATCATGGTCGAGGAACCATCAGTCGAGGATGCGATTAAGATTCTTAATGGTCTCAAGAGCACGTTTGAGCGCTTCCACAAGCTTAATATCGATAACCTCGCCATCGAGGCCGCAGTGAAACTCAGTAAGCGTTACCTGACTGAGAGATTCCTGCCGGACAAGGCTATCGATGTGTTAGATGAAGCCGCTGCCGGAAAGAGTATCCACATCAAAGACAACCACTCCCCCCGTCTCAAGGAGGTGGAACAGGCACTCAAAGATCTGGAGAGCAAGAAACAACTTGCGGTCCGTGAACAGAAGTACCAGTTCGCCTTGAAGCTCCGCAAGGAGGAGGAAGAGCTCGTCGAAGAGAAGAAAATCCTACTATCGCAAGCAGACGGTGACAACCGCTCACCGGTGGATATCAATGAAGATGACATCACTACCGTCATCTCCCGAATGACCGGCATCCCCCTTTCTAGGCTCATGAAGTCCGAGACTAAGCGGCTTAATTCGCTCGAGAACGTGCTCAGGAAGCATATAATCGGCCAGGACGAAGCGCTCCAGAAAGTGGCTCGGGCCATCCGTCGCAGTCGAGTCGGCATCGCCGATGCCCGTCGGCCGATCGGATCGTTCCTGTTTATGGGACCAACCGGTGTAGGTAAGACCGAACTCGTGAAGACTCTGGCTACCGAAATTTTCCAACGCGACGACGCCCTCATCAAGATCGACATGTCCGAATTCATGGAGCGTCACAACGTCTCCCGCCTCACCGGCACTACCGCCGGCTACGTCGGCTACGAGGAAGGCGGACAGCTCACGGAAGCCGTGCGCCGCAAACCCTACTCAGTCGTGCTGTTCGATGAGATCGAGAAAGCTCACCCTGAATTCTTCAATATTCTCCTCCAGATCATGGAAGATGGTCAGCTCACCGACGGTCAGGGAAAAACGGTCGATTTCCGAAACACCATCATCGTCATGACCAGTAACATCGGCGCCGAAAAACTCACCAAAGAAGCCGGCAAGATCGGCTTCAAGCTGGGCGACGACGCCCGTCGCGAGGAACTCATTTACGAAGAGAAGCGTCAGGAAGTCCTCCGCGATCTAAAAGATCATTTTCGTCCGGAATTTTTAAACCGTATCGACCACACAATTGTCTTTAACGCACTCACCCAAGAGGACATCCGCAAAATTGTCCAGCTGCACGTGGATCGGCTCACCTTGCGCCTAAAGGAACAGGGCTACGTGCTGACAACCGACGAGAAGGCCATCGAAATTCTCGGCACCCTCGGATTTGATCCCGAGTACGGTGCCCGCCCCATCCGTCGCGCCATCCAAGACAAAGTGGAAGACCAGATCGCCGAAAGCATCCTGAAGGGCATGTTCCAGAAGGGCGATACCATCAAGGTCGTCGGCCGGAACAAAGACGAGATCATCCTCATGCATGATGATGTAACTGCCGATAAACCACAGAGGAAAGAGAAGAAGACGGTGAATGTATAATAAAGCGAAGAGCGAATCGTTACCGCTTAGCATTTGCTCCCGCTGGTTTTTTGGACTTGTTTCTGCTATACTAATGAGATTTCCCTGTCCCTCTTCCCTCCTAACCCAAACCCTAGATCCCCATGCCCATCGAAGCCGTCAAAATCCCCCAGAACGTGTACGTGGAGGACCGCATCATCGGTCCGATCACCTTAAAGCACCTACTCATCATGGGAATCGGCGCTGGTATCAGCTATGCTATCTTCGCGTCGGCGCAAAAAGCCGGTGTTACTAACTTACTGATCCTTGGCGCCTGCTGGACACCAGCACTGGTGGCGGCGGCGTTTGCATTCTTCAGGATCAATGACCTGAGCCTGTTTAACATCATCCTGCTCAGCATCGAAGGATTCAACAAACCATCCCAGCGCTATTGGAGTTCATACCCGGGCATCAGCATCAACCTCATCACCAGCCAGCATGCCAAGGAGATTGTGGAAGCCAGTGCCAAGGCCGAAAGCAATGCCAACAAGCTGGCTGACATCACGCGCCAGCTGGAAAGGCGTCAGGAGGAACTGAACAAGCTGACCGCCCGCGACAATCCGAGCCCCGTAAACACGGAAGCCGTCCGTACCCAAATAAGCCAGCACGTGCAGCATGGCATGTATGAACACGAAGCCAGTGAACCAGTTTCCTCCCCCGAGCCGACCGCAGTGCAAGCTGAACTGGTACAGGCCGGAGGACTCGACCCCTCAAAATCCGTCGACACCATCCAGACTATCGGACGCTTTGACCACCTCTTTCGCGATTCCCAAGCCTGACCATGGACACATCCACCGTCACATCGGGGGACATCGGACAAGGCGCAGCCGTGCCGAGTACCGTCCGTAAGAAAAAGCGGTCGTTTTCGGTATCGACCCAGCGCTACCTGCCGATCGCCGAGATCAAGGAAGACACCGTCGTCCTCAAAAACGGCGGACTGCGGGCCGTGCTAAAAGTGAACTCGCTCAACTTTAACTTGAAAAGCGAAATTGAGCAGCAGGGAATCATCGCCGGCTACCAGGCATTCGTTAACACGATCATCTTTCCAATCCAGATTCTCATTCGCTCGACCCGGCTCAACATCGATCCGTACATCCAGAGCCTGCGACAGAAAGCCGAACTCCAGACCAGCCCGCTCATGAAGGATCAGACTCTGGATTACGCCAACTTCATGGAGAAGCTTGTCGACATCGCCGACATCATGCAGAAAAATTTCTATATCATCGTTCCCGTCGACGCCCCGAGCAAGACGAAACGCGGGCTCATCCAGCGCTTCCTGGAATGGATTAATGTCGATGACACCCGCGCCAAGGCACTCCAACGCAGCCGCGAGTTTCACGCCTACGCCAAGATCCTCCGCGACCGCGTGACACTGATCCAGTCCGGACTCGAGAACGTCGGCATCACGATGCGCCGCCTCAAGACCGAAGAACTGGTACAGCTCTACTATGGCATCTATAACCCGATCACGAGCCAGAAGCAGAAGTTTAAAAATCTTGCGGAGTTGAATGCGGATAAGGCGGTTCTCTTCTAGATTGCATGTATCACGATCAACCTGACAACAGGCTAAACCATCCGATTTTCGATTGTCTTCCGCCCGAAAATGCAGAAATACAGAAAGACCAATATGGCATTGTCATATTTCCAGGAGAACATGGCCATCCTGAAAGTAGAGAAATAGCAAAAGGAGCAAGATATACTGGAGAGTCTTTCCAGAAACTTCTCGACAGAGCAGGGATTCCAAATACAGTCGAAATTGTTACGACTCCAAAGCGAGCTCACCCAATTATTGAAATAATACGTTCCAATACACAACATGTTTTGACAAAATTTGGAATGAGAACAAAAAAGGAGACTGATGCGATCCGTCACTATAAAAATTTCAAGAGAGAAACACAGGCAAATTTCGATGTAACACTAGAGCACTTACGCTTAGGGGAAAGGTTATTCCATAGTGCTGCCTCGCATGACGCAATAGGCCGAGTGCTCGCCCTAAAAGAAGTACACCCGGAAGCATTGATCGTTCACTTTGACAAGCATCCGGATTTTCAGGTGCCCGAAAGTCATGATAATCCAGGAGATACTGATGCGGTTAATGGACATGCCATTTGGGGATCAGTCGTCACAGGAGTCAACCATCCACTCCTCAATCAGCTTCGTCCAAAGGGAGCAACAAGATTATTGGAAAGAGAGGATCTTATGATGATCGGCATTCTTCATCCAGATAAGTCTGAAGCGTTTCAGGTGGCGGGAATTGATCCGACTACAAAAGAGCAGGTCAAAAAACCCATTCCTTGTCTGACCTGGCTAGAATTGAAGGACTTGGAAGAAGCGGCAGCAAAAGAGAAGATGATGATGAAATTACGTATTTGGATAGATGAACGCAAAAAAAAGTATGGTGTCGAAGTGGTCCATATAGGGATCGAAGATGATCCTGATTCCATACGAATTGAAGACATCGGCCCTGGAAATACCATGCCTACTGATCGAGGGCTCACTGCGCATGTAAAGGCTGATGTCCTCGAATGGCTCAGTGTACAGCCTGACGTCAAAGTGTCCTATTATGGAACAGCAGAAGTGATTCCTAAATACGATAAAGAAGGCAAACTAAAGCGTCAGATAATGCGCTGGGCGAGTGCCTCATTCGGGTTCGGCGATACCGAGTACTACCATGGAGGATATGGTGGTGGCATCGTGCTCGACAACCGCGCGGAATTTCACACTGAGTCTTCGAAGCTACGTCGGGTTGTATCCCATATTATCACAGCAACCGCAGCGAGCGTTCTTGCCCTGATCGGAGCGGCTGTATTCGAAAAACCAAAAACGGAAACCGTAACGGAACAAGCATCGTGGGAACCACTCGGAAAGAATTATGATCGAACATACGTATTCACGGGCATCTCATCGCAAAACCGGTTTCAGCCGCCAGGATTCGTGTCGGTAAACATGTACTCATTGGAACGATTGAAACAGGGAATTCGAGAATATACAACTGCCGTAAGTGATGGCGACAGTAGGCTGGATTATAAGCAACGTCTTTTGTTTTCGATTCTGTATCTCGCCGAATTAAAAAGAGACACGGTTCCCATGTGGGATCATGTCAAGAAATCATTGACCGCACAAGAATACAATACAGTGGTCACCGAATACCAAAAATTTCGCGCATCAATCGGACAGCCTGAGCAGAAAGAAATAGATGAATATCTGAAAGACTATGATCATCCAACCACGTAAAATCAGTACCCAGTCAGCATGCTCTACGACAAATGTCTCATCACAAAGTATCCATTGAGACAGCGTGGAATTTTATTGCAGTGCGTTGCATGCATTGCCATCTGGTCAACACTGCCAGCGGTTCTACTGATTCACCTCTCCGTCTGGATATACCATCAAATCTACTTCTCCATTTACGATATCCCCAAAGCCCGTATCAGCGAATACATCATCTTCGACCGAAATCGACTGCGAAAACTGAATATCGCTCAAAAAATAGGCTGTATGTATTGCGCATACGGGAATGGAGTGGCCGCTTGGCTCAAAGTCGTTACTAACCGGACCGAAGTCTATTCCTGTGCGATCAAACACAGTTCTCCGGGGCCCGGCCAGGAGCACCAGCAGGATTTCTTCTTGTACGAGGATTTTCTCTGACCGAGGCAAAGCTTCAACAAAACGGAGCATCCCGTTCGCGGGTGCGGTGCTCATGGCGTAACACGGAATACCTCGGCCACCGCGGGCGCGAACGCCACGCTCCATTGCAGTATATTTTTTGTTTCTTCAGCGAATTCGTGCCCGTTCATTCGGTCGGCTGGCTTGACCGGAATAAGAAACGAATCTAATATCCGATTGTTCTCCTGCGTTGCTCGTGCAAGAACGCTGCTGAACACCTTTACTCCTCTCCTTGCACCCCATATTTTTTATGGCCAAAACTGCCTCCAAAAAAAAGAATCCACCGTCTGCTGTGATGATCGAGCTTTTGAAGGATTCACCGCCGGTGTTCCGCGCCAGACCGGGCGAGCTTATCGAAGGTACGATCATCTTCAAGGGTAAAAACAAAATGCTCATCGATCTCGCCGGTGTCGCCACCGGTATTGTCTCCGGCCGCGAACTACGCGACTCCATGAATACCTTCCGCGAACTCAACCAGGGCGACCAAGTAGCAGCCCTTGTGCTTGAGGAAGAGAACGACGAAGGCATGGTAGTGCTCTCACTTCGCATGGCCAGTCAACAGAAGGCATGGGGCCGGTTCCACAAGCTCATCTCTGACGACAAGACGATGAAATTCTGTGCCCAGGAAGCCAACAAAGGCGGCCTACTCGCCAACATCGATGGAATCCGCACCTTCCTCCCCGTGAGCCAGCTCTCACCGTCCAACTACCCGCGCGTCAACAACGCCGATTCGTCGGAGATCATCAACCGTCTTGCCAAATTCATCGGCCACACATTCACGGTGAAAATCATCACGCTCGACGAGGCCGCCGGCAAGATCGTCGTCTCGGAACGCGAGGCGATGGCCGAAGAGCGTTCGAAAGCACTCGAGCATCTCGCGGTGGGCACGGAGAAAGAAGGCCTCGTAAGCGGCATCGTGAAGTTCGGTCTCTTCGTTGCCTTCGACGGCCTGGAAGGCCTTGTCCACATCTCCGAAATCGCCTGGGGTCACGTCAAGAACCCGTCCGAGTTCGCTCAAGTCGGCGACAGAGTGAAGGTGAAGATCATCGGGATCGACGGCGAAAAGCTCTCGCTCTCTATCAAACAGATGACGAAAGACCCGTGGGAAGAGATCGCGCAGCGCTATCCCGTCGGCAAGAAAGTGGAAGGAACCATCGCCCGCTTCGCCGACTACGGCGCCTTCCTCAGTCTGGAGAAAGACATCACCGGTCTCGTGCATGTCACCGAGATCAGCCACGAAAAAATTCAGGATCCTGCCCAGGCGTTGAAGATCGGCCAGAAAGTCGAGGCGCAGGTCATCAACATCGACATCGACGAACGCAGGATCGGCCTCTCGATCAAAGCTCTCAAGCCGATCGACGCCGCGACCCTCGAACGCATCAAGAAAGATCAGGAGGAGCAAAAAACAACGAACAAACAGGTTTCGGGCTCGACAGCTTCAGTCAAAACCGAAGGGTTTATAGCGAGCAAAACGGGAAAGAAGTTCTATGCCGCAGGCAGCGGAGCCGCAGAGAAAATCGTCGAAGAGAATCGCGTGTACTTCAAGACCGAGGAGGAAGCGAAGAAGGCGGACTATGCGAAATAGTGCATGGAAGCGTTGTAGAGACGCAAAATTTTGCGTCTCTACTTTGACATGTCTGACGTGAACAAAAGGTACAATACAGGCATGGATGCAGTCATCTTCGACATGGACGGGGTGATCTCGGATACCGAACGTCTGCATGGCATCGCTGAAAGCGAGATGCTCGCCGGATACGGCATTCGTGTAACGGTACAGGAGATGAGCGATCGCTTTGCTGGAGTACCGGAAAAGAACGTGTGGGAAATTTTATTCCGTGAGCATGGAATTGCTCCGCCGCCACAAAAGACATTGGCAGATACAAAATTTGCTCTGCTCTCAACCATCTCCATGAACAATGTTCAAGCGATTCCGGGAAGCATCGAATTGATAAAAGAGCTAAAGGATGCCCGAATTCCGTGTGGCATCGCTTCGAGTTCAAGACACGAATTTATCGACATCGTCACCAACGAACTAAAGATACGAGACTGGTTCAACGTCATTTGTTCGGGAACCGAAGTGAAGAACGGCAAACCGGCTCCGGATATCTTTCTATTCACTGCCAAAAAACTGAAAGTAGCACCGAATCAGTGCATCGTCATCGAAGATGCAAGCAGCGGAGTAACGGCGGCGAAGGCCGCAGGCATGATGTGCATCGGCTTCAAGCCCGCTAGCAGCGGGCAGGATCTGTCGATGGCTGATGTCGTTGTGACGGATCTTCGGGAAATAAATCTGGATAGGCTGAGATCAATGTAAGTCATTTATTCCCCGTAGCTGCGACGTCGCGTCGCAGACAACCCCGAGACGCTGCGTCTCGGCTACGGATTTCTATAATTTCTTCTCACTCAAAAAATGCAGATGCAAATACATCACCTCCTGCCCTCCGCCTTTGCCGACGTGAAAGGTCAGCTTGTAGCCGTCAATCCCCTTCTCTTTCGCGAATGTCTGCGCCTTCAGAATCAGAAGCCCCGGTAGATGATCGGTCTCGGAAGTGAGATCGGCAATCGATGCGACGAAGCGCTTCGGAATGAACAGAAGATGCGTCGTCGCCTTCGGATGAATATCCCGAAACACCAGCACCTCGTCATCCTCGTATTCGACCGTCGCCGGAACCTCCTTGCGAAGAATTTTATGGAAAATAGTATTGAGCATGTTGATATCCTAACAGAAAGAAGAATCGTGCTCCCCTCTCCCCAATCGCGGGACTAGACCAGAAGTGAGTTGATTTTTCTTGTGAGAAGGGCAGAAAGAACAGAGACTCGAGTTTCGTAGTCGCGAAGATTGTAGCGGAACATGAATTCTGAGAGGTAGGAATCGAGTGTAGAGCGAGGAAATCCTCGGTAGACATGCCTTCCAAGAGGCTTCAGGTGCCCCCAAGCTCCTTCGATGCCATTCGTGTGAACGAATCGAGCCTCTGCACGAACAAATTCTCTGGCATGACACACCGACCAGCGATTCAGGAGGTTACCGTAGGCAAGCCATTCATCCGTGAAGATGGGACTCGCGCCGTCCGTGTGTCGTTCAACCAACGGCACAAGTGTGCGTTCGCTTCGATCAGGGATCACTCGCATGAGGCATTGCTTCAATGCCCGTGAGACTCCACCCGACACCCACTGAAAACGAATGGCAACGGACTCATCCCACTCGGTGGGACCGGAGAGCACTTCCGGTTCGAGTTCTTTCACGAGTGCCCGGAATGTCCGATTCAGTCTCTGCGCCGTCTTTCGGTTGATCCGCATCTCGCGTGCCATGTCTTCGGCTGATTCGCCGGCACGTTTGCAGAACTTACGAATGGCTTCATCCCACTGATGCTCGGAAAGTTGGCTGCCGCTGGCAAGAGTACGAGTGCGCCTAGTAAAAACCTTGCAGCACGTCAGACATTGATATCGTTGTCGTCTTCGACGATCGAGACCGAATTTTCGAGGATCAAGGACACCACAGAACGGACAGAAAATTGTGCTTGCGGGCATTTTTTCGTGGGAAGGGCTAGTAGAAGCCCATTCTCACATATCGATCAACTCATTGCTGGTCTAGTCCCTGAAGTCACAGCCGTTGGCGGATAATCCCCTCCGCCACCTTCCTCCATATCTCTCTGTTCACAATCCTTCGACGA
>CAZLUK010000103.1:0-31371 GCA_964562735.1 uncultured Candidatus Peribacteria bacterium | reverse complement strand
CATTATTTTCGAGATCGATTCGGGCGGAGGAACATTTAGCAGGAGATGGCAGTGATCCGGCATGATGACGAATCCAAAGAGAAAAAAAGGATGTAATCCTTGCACTCGATACAGTGTTTCTACTACTTCCCGGGCACAAGTCGGATCGGCAAATACTTTTCTCCTCTTCGCACAATTCGTCGTAATGAACATGAGAGCCTCATTCTGCTTTGGATGCCTCTGGAACATGCTGGAATTCTAGCCGACCGCACCCGCGAACGGGATGCTCCTTTGGTGTTAGGTATTTTGCAGAGGCATATGAAAACTTTTTGTGTATTTGTTCATCAGTTCATGATCTGGAGGTTGTACAGTGTACGTAGGCTTATCTTGTTGCGTATTTTAAAGTATGTACGTTATAATGTACATAGCTTCCCCGTACTACGTATGACCAAGACAGTGACTGCAACACAGGCTCGCAAGGATCTGTTCAAACTTTTACGGCAAGCCAAAACGCCGGGACATTTCGTCACGATTACGATAGCAGGTCTTCCGTCGGTTACAATGATGTCTTTTGATGAATTCGAAGGGTGGCAAGAGACTTGTGATATTCAGAGTGATCCGAAACTACTGCGGAGTTTGAAATCCGGACTCAAGGATATGAAAGCCGGACGTGTTCTGACGCTCGCAGAAGTGGAGCGTTCTCTGAAGCGCTAATGTACATCGTCGTTTTTACACACGAAGCAGGGAAACAATTGAGACGTATTCCTTCACGTTTTCAGAATAAAATTCTTCAGACAGTTCGCTTGCTGGCGCGCGATCCGTTCATAGGAAAGAAACTTACTGGAGATTGGGAGGGACACTATGTTGAACGGGTTTGGCCATATCGCATCATTTATGCCATTGATCGTAAGAAAATTACGGTAACAATTGTGACTCTTGGCCACCGACAAGGCGTGTACAAATAAGCGAAGACGAGGGGCGGGTTGGGGAGTAGGGGGTAGATTTCTTGGGGATTTCGTTGCTTTTGCTTCATGGAAGATGATACATTGGCTTCATGAAAAAGAAGTCGCTCAAGCCTGCATCGAAACGAGTAAAAATTTCTCGGCCTGCCACCCAACGGGATTTGCGCTTGCTGGGTTCAAGTCTTCGTTCCGAGATTGGAGTTCTGCGCTCGGAGTTTGGAGTTCTACGCACGGAATTTGGTGATCTACGCACGGAGTTTGGTGATCTACGCACGGAATTTGGTGATCTACGCACGGAATTTGGTGATCTACGCACGGAGTTTGGTGATCTACGCACGGAGTTTGGAGTTCTTCGTTCCGATATGAAGACGTTCAAGTCCGATGTGTCCGAGATGATTCAAGGTTTTGCTTCTCAGATTATCAAGCATGTCGACAAGACGGCCGTAGAAAACAGGCGACATTTTGATTTTATGTGCGAGCAAACCAGGGTGGATGCGTTTGATGTTCACAAGGAAGAAATAGCGAACCTCGAGCGGCGACTGATCGTGCTTGAGGCTGCCTGAGGGCGGGTGTTCACTGAGAAATTCAGGCTCTTTGTAAAGAATACGGGTTTGGACTTACAACTGACGATCTACGTCCTCGATATTGGCCACCGACAAGGTGTGTACAAATAAGCGGAGACGCGGGGCGGGTTTGGGGGTGATATGTGACTATTTTGCGAGGTATTCTTTTCCTGTCATTTGTTTATATCTTTGTTTGTGTATGTCCGGAATACGTGGCTTGTTGTTTGCAGAGATGCTTTCGAGCAATTCACGGTATGCTTTTTCAGAAATCATGTCTCGATTTAGTAGTTCCATGAGGATGTTTGCATTGCTTGGGATCTCAGGTTTTGTATAAGAAAGTGTTGTGTCCAGAGGAAACTGATCTTTACCAGCCGCTTGAAGCTGATAGCTGTAAGAGTTTACTTTTTCCCGCATTTCATTTCGGAAATTATTTTTTGCATCCTGAAGTCCGTGAGTTTCTAGATCATTATCACGCATGAAAACCTGTGCAAAGTAGTTTGGTGCCTTGGTACCATGAACAAAAGGTCCCTGTGACTGTCTTCCAGCGATTTCAAGTAGTCCAGCTTTACCTAAGAGCAGAATATCTGCGCCGCCGTTTTCGGGATTGAACCAGTCGTCGTCGGAATCTTTCGCACTTGTCGTTGTTGATGCTTTATTCCAATAATCACGGTAGTACTTAAACTCCGAATTGAAAATGGAAATGACCAGTCCTGTAGATTCGTCTTTATACGTCTTGCCCGCCAATATCATTGCTATGGCTTCATCCTTATCTTTTTGTTTTTTGAATTTTATATGCTTCGAATCGAATTTGTCCTCAATCATCTTTATAGCTCTTGCCAGGTAGTTTTTCTCAGTTACGAATGGACCGCCGTTTTTCCAGGATTCTAATTGGTCACGCAACGTCTTGAACATTGTCAGTGTCCATGCCGATTGACCAATACCAATGTTTCCGATTTGGTCTAGGGCACCTTTATCCATCACCTTTAGAAGTTTTTCTACCTTACCTGGATGGTGATCATGCAGTCCGCGCATCGCATTGATGAAGGTGACGGCACCCCAAGCGTTACTATGCGAGTATTTGGCTTTTTCTTGCAATCTCTTGAGTACTCCAACAGCGGCAAAGATCTTTTTTTCCTCCAGCTCATGGATGAGAACGTCGATGATCGGAGGCACGTCAGCATCCTTATCGATTTTTTCATAACCGTGGTCAATTTCATGTTTCTTCCCTTGCTCATTTTTTTGTACAAGCTCCTGGAATGATTCGTGACCCTCTTGTTTGATGTAGTCGACGCCATAGACGCTGTGGCCATTGAAACGATCAAGTTTGTACAGCCATGCCTTGTCTGCTGCATACTCCAGAACCGCTTTAGTACGGTTGAAGTTGTGACGGTTGTCATACAGTAAACCACCGCTATTTCCCTCTCCATCTGGACCAAAAAGCTCATCATACGTGAAGCCTTCTTTTTTGATGTAATCCAAAAATTTATCACTTTCTTCGCTATTGGATGAACGGGCCAATTTTTTGATGGTGTGACGTATCGGCTTAAAGATACTAAATGAATCAGCGATCTTTTTTGCGTCATTGTTCTCTTTCACTTTCTCATTGGAAGTGTAGTTTTCGACGATGGCGTCTTTAAAGGTTTTAAAGATGTGAATTAGGTTGCGGGGCGTGCGCCACATGATGTAGCCGTTCTCGCTGAAGAAATTTTCCTTAATCACTCCCCACATAGATCCCTGTTGCTCATTGCTGTGTTTTATCTCGATCCCTTTGGCAGAGTCGATTGTTTTCTGGAGTGTTTCTAAAGGTGCTTTGATGTTTTTTACGGCTGTATTGAGTCCTAGGAGGGCGCTATTACGACTTTCTTTTGTTGTGGTGTCAGCGGCGATGATGGTTGACGCATTTACCGACTTGAGTCCATGGTATGGGTTGTGTACTAGATGCGTTTCTGCAAAGTCATTTTTCTCTTCTAGGCTTAGTCCACCTTCATTCTCGGGTAACGACCAGCGTCGCAGTGTATCTGCCATTTTTTCTGCCATCGTTAGGTCATTGAGTTCCTCATTTAAGAATTCTATGTTCTGAGCGAATATCGATGCATTTTCTTTTCGCTGATCATCATTGATGTCTTGAGCCTGAAGCAATGCTAGAACCGGAGGATATTCTTTGTGCAGATTTTCTACTTGTTGTCTCGTTTCCCTAATTTCATCAAGTAAAGTCTCTGGCGAAGGTGGCTCTTTGTTCTCTTCATTTTTCAGTTCCTCATCAATAAGTGCTTTGCCTTCAGCGGTGTTTGCTTCGATGCGACTGTCACCGAAGTTACTTTCGATGTTTTGCAAATCTATGTTCGTTTGTTCATTCTCTTGCACGGCAGTTTCTAGTTTTCCAATGAAGTCATTTGAGTCGACCTCGGTTTGAACGCGTTTTGTAACACCATCAATAATTTTTCTTAGATACGTATTATTCTGTCCTTCGTCCAATATTTTCTGCATGATGTCATGGACTGGTTTCTGGCGATCTCCTCGAATGTCGTTTTCATAGGCACCGTGGAGCTTGTCTGCGACATAGATGGCTATTGCTTCGCTTGTCACATACTCGCGTGCTGATTTTGTATCATCTTCAAAAATTGCCGTATCGTACGTACGCACGCCAATTACAGCATTTTTAATTTCTTCCCAATGACCTTGGCTACGGATGAGACTCTGTATCTTTTCGAGGTCTACTTTATCCAAAGCGAGCAGTGCATGTGTCGTTTCATGGACAACTGCCCTAGCCCGACGCGTTGCACCGTACTGAGCATCCCGAAAGTCAGAGTGCTCGATATTGAATATTGTTCTATTGCCTACTCGGAATGCACTTGGGAAGCGGTAGAGAGTTTTCTCATTATCATCGGCAGCCAAATATTCTTTGTAAGCCTGTTTCCCCTTTGCGAGCGTCAGGTACTTTTTCTTAAATGCTTCACCAAATAAATGATCCTGCTTTATTCCCACTATTCTCTTTTCGATTTTCTGAGGAAATTCGTTGTGGTACGTGAATATTCCCTGGAGGGAATTGATTGTATGGAACCGATCTTCGTTTAATTCGATATATCGATCGATGATGTCTTTGTATCCTTCGACAAACGTATCAATGTCTTCTTCGGATGACGTCTCAGTATCTAGTCCAGCAAGATCCTGCAAAAATTTTTGCTTTTCTACTGATTCGATATTCAATTCTCGTATTGCTTGATCACGTATTAATTCGATCATTGCAGCAACCTCTTCATCGTTGTTGAGATCGACTGATCCAACAATATCGCCGAAATTTTGCTCCAAAGTTCTAGAATTTTCCTTAAGAAATATTCTTTGCTCTTCAGGATTTGTGGCTTGTAGTATGCCGAGCTTGGTCGCTTGCTCACGCGTAAAGCGTTGGCCTCCTTCAATAGTTGTGTTCGCGGGTGCCGGACGGTTGATTGTTCTATTCCTCATCACTGATTCTTTGGAATCAGTTTTCTTTTCCGCAAACTGCAGCAACCACCGCTCCCTTTCAGGAGAGTGAGTGAATGCAAGGCGCGCAATGTGGACACGGCGCAGCATCTATAGTTTACAGAAACGAATAATGGCGTCAAGCAGTCTTTCTTTCCGATGGGCGATTTGTGGCAGGAAAACTCCGATCGTGTCGCGCACGACAAACGGGTCGATTGCGCCGGTCATGACTACGATGTCGCCTTTCATCGGTTTTACCGGAGCGATGTGCAGCTCGTAGTAACCGGGGCCTTCCAGAATCCAAAATTCCTTCAGTTCGCCCCAACCAGTCAGCCGTCCGTCGAACTCAATTCCCGTTGCTAGGATCCGGATCTGGTGTTGTTTGTGTCCCTGGTTCCGGAGCAAGTAGTAGAGCGCCGGGATCAATGCGAAGATCAGGCTCATGCTCCATGCGCCCGAAAGGATTCCGTAGCCGATCATAATCGCGCAGAACGAGCCTGCGGCGACGTACCACTTTTCAGTGCGCTCGTGGTCCGGACGCGCGGCAGCCTGCCACTCCAGAAGTATTTTGGTATTTGTATTCATAAATCTGAGCATTTTACCACAAAATTGGCTTTTTTGCGCCTGGCCTCTATTGACCTATTACAGAATTGTGATGATCAAATTTTGCTCCGAAAGCACTTTTAGCGGCTCATTTTTTTCAGCCTGCCGCAGCCACTAGACCAGAGACCTGCTTGGCTCCGGATTTTTTCAGCATCCGGGCACATTCCTCCAGTGTCGCTCCAGTGGTACTCAGATCATCAACCAGCACCACCCATTCCGGTACCTTGGTATTGGGTTTCACCGCGAACGCGCCGATGAGAGCAACCAAGCGTTCGTCACGGTTGCGCCGGGTCTGGTGGCCGGTGCGCCTAGTGCGGAACAGGAGTTCTTCCATCCTCCAGTTCTGTGCGCGTGCAATTCTTTCAGCCAATTGTTCAGCCTGATTGAACCCGCGTTCGTTTTCGCGCGCCCAGTGGAGTGGGACCGGACACAGGATTGGTGCGCCTTTTGTCTCGGCTGAAGATAGCAGCATTCCACTGATCGCGTCCGTCATCATCCGTGCAAGTTCATCCGCGAACGCCGGAACGCGCTTGAATTTGTACGTGAGGATCATTTTCCTCAGCTCATCGGATTCGTCGTACCGCCCGGCGGCGACGATAGAGTCGATATGCCGCAGTCCGCGTTTCCGGAGAACGTCTTGGTGCAGGAGCAGGGGAGTGAGACGCAGATTGCTACGTTCAGTTTCGGTTACCCACGAGCCTTCGGTACCCGTGAGAGACCGGCGGGGGAACAAGAGATCGAGGAGAATGTCGAACATGAGTACAGCATAAAACTAGTCTTGCAGCGTGCCATATCATCTATGACATTAGGTGCTGTCGGAGAACGAAATAGCTATGAGTTCAGTCGTTTTTGGCGTTCTCATGATCTGAAGAACGTCACCTAGCTACTTCAAGACACAATTCCATAGCTTCCTGAAGTCTCTTATGAAGTATCGGCAGTGATTTTGTTTGCGTGTGGCATCCCCGCAGACCCGGAGCGTGCGCAACGTACATGCCGAAGTGTCAGTAAATCTTATGGATGGTGGGCAATACTGGACTTGAACCAGTGACCTCCACAATGTCAATGTGGCGCTCTAACCAGCTGAGCTAATTGCCCGTCAAGCGCCAGAAGCCTACGGGGAGTGGTTTATTAAATCAATCGTTAGGGAACCTCTGGCCCCCCCCTCATTTCGCAGCAGCGGTTCGCAAACCGCTGTTCAGATGCACCGGAACCACGATTTGAGAATCGCGGCTGCGGGTAAAAGGAGGTTTTCAGAGATTCCCTAGATCTCCCGCTCTTCCAGTTTTTTTGACACTTCAGCATTGCCTACTTTTTTGCAGTGGTATGCAACATGAAGTAGGTGTGGAAAACTATTGTACTGTCCACACCTCTGGTACTTTCGCTTCCTGCTTCACGTCAAAGTCTCCCCCTAGTTCCATGACAGTTGTGGTTTCCGCGCTCGCTTTTATTCTTCTGCTCACGCTCCTGATTATTATTCATGAGCTGGGGCACTTTACCCTCGCAAAGATCTTTAAGATTGAAGTGGAGGAATTCGGATTCGGATTACCGCCTCGGGCTATGACTCTCTTTAAGAAGTCGGGCACGATTTTCAGTCTCAATTGGATTCCATTCGGGGGATTTGTTCGTCTGAAGGGTGAAAATGAAATGAACCTCGAGAAACGCTTTGTCCCGGGCAGCTTCGCTTCGGCGTCGATTCCGGCTCGTCTTCTAATCTTGTCCGGAGGCGTTGTGATGAACTTTTCACTGGCCTTCGTGCTCCTGACGATCGGTTTTTCGGTTGGCCGCTGGGTGCCGAATTTTTATAGTTCTATTGAAGAACTGCAAATCGCAGCCGAAAAAGGGGAGATTTCGCTCGAGACCGGTGTGTACATTACGGAGGTGCTTCCGGGCAGTCCGGCGGCCAAGGCGGGCATTGTGAAGGACAGTGCGATCCAGAGTATTGATGGCGTGAGCGTGGCTAGGCCTGAGGACGTCATTGCGTTACAGAAGGGCAAGCAACAGGTCACTTACCAGCTTATGGAAGGCAAGGAGCAGCAGATCCGGAAAATCGACGTACAGCTCGTGGACGGCAAGTCCGGAGTCGCAATCTCGCCGTTCGCTGCCAAGTTATCTGCTCCGATACGTTCGGTCGGTAAGGCTACTCAACTCGCCGGCAAAGAAACAGTATTCATGACCGAGCAGACTGTGAAAGGCATTTACCAGCTCTTTAAATCACTGACGACGACCGGACACATTCCGGAGGGAATTACCGGTATCGTCGGTATCGCGGTCCTGACCCATAGCTCGGTCCAGGAAGGCTTCATGACGTATCTCCGACTTGTAGCACTTCTTAGTCTCAGTCTCGCGATTCTAAACATTCTGCCGCTGCCGGCACTAGATGGAGGTCGCATACTCTTCGTGTTTATGGAAATGGTTATTCGTCGCCCGCTTAACCAGCGGTTTGAGCTCATCACGAACGCCATCGGATTTTTCTTACTCATTGGGCTCATCATCATTATTACGTTTAATGATGTCATTCACCTTTTCTAAATGACCAGCTCCGTCGACCTCGATCTTTGGCTGAAAGTTCTCGAGAAAATCGAGCCACAACTGCAGCGCGGGCAGTTCATCACTTGGTTTAAGGACACCGCGATCCTTGGCCGCGAAAACAACAACGTCATCATCGGTCTGCCGCTGCCGATGTTCTTAAACTGGCATTTGGAGCATTACCGCACGATGACAATCGAGGCGCTCAAGGAGATTTATCCGAGCATTGATCAGATAGTGTACCAAGTGGACATCGGTCTTAAGGATGACGCTTTGCGCACGCTTCGGCTGCTCGAACATTTTCCAGAAAAGAAAAAGGGCCGCAAAGTCGCTGGCCGGGCTGAAGTAAAAATCGCCGAAGGAATCTTCAGCAAAATCCTGAATCCGCGCTATTCACTCGAAAATTTTGTCGTGGGTTCTGATAATCGTTTGGCACACGCCGCCTGTAGTTCCGTTGCCGCGCAGCCCGGAGGCAAATATAACCCACTCTTCATTTACGGAGGAATCGGTCTCGGCAAGACACATCTTTTGCAGGCTACCGGTAACGCGATTCTTCGTACGCTCCCCAGCGCCACGATCCTCTACACCACGACCGAAGACTTTACGAACCAAGTCATCGAGGCGATTCAGCACCAGAAGATGGAACAGTTTCGCAGGAAGTACCGCGAAGTCGACGTGTTCATCATCGACGACGTACAGTTTCTCGCCAACAAAGAACGCACCCAGGAAGAACTTTTTCACACACTTAATTCGCTTACGGAAGAACGCAAGCAGGTCATCATCAGTTCAGACCGTTCGCCGCGAGATTTGAGCATCCTTCAGGCCCGCCTCGTTTCACGCTTCGAACGCGGCATGATTGCCGACGTCGGCATTCCGGACTATGAAACCCGTCACGCAATTCTGGCTGAGAAGACCAAAGAGTTCGGTCTGCTCCTCGACGACAAAGTTCTCGGATATATTGCAGAACACGCGACCAAGAGTGTCCGCCAGCTTGAAGGCATCCTAATGCAGGCCGTGGCCCAGTATGAGCTGGAGCACTGCGTTCCGACGGTGAAGAGTATTGCCGATATAATGCACAAACTCTGTGAGCCGCTGAGTGAACAAAAAGATCAGGACATCGGATTCAAATCGGCTCCTAAACAGGCGGTGTCATTCCAGGATCTACTGGAGGGTGTCAGCCGCTACTACTCGGTATCGGTTGGAGATATGCTCGGCGGGTCGCGGGTCCGCGAGATTCTGGTACCGCGCCAGATAGCGATGTATATTGGCAGGAAACATCTGCGTATGAGCTTCGTCCGGCTCGGTGAATCTTTCAGCAACCGTGACCATACGACCGTCATGCATGCAGTCGGAAAAATAGAGAAGAAAATTCAGGAAGATACCCAGATGCTCCGAGAGATTCGCACGATTGAGCGGGAAGTGGGACTGGCGGCGTAGGGAAGAAGTTCAATTGTTAATTTTCCATTTATTCTGTCTCCATATGCCGACCGCAGAGATTGACCAGCTCCACAAACTCCGTCATTCCCTTGCCCACGTGCTGGCGCAGGCGGTGACTAAGCTGTGGCCCGGGACGCTCATTACCATCGGTCCGCCGATCGAAACCGGCTGCTACTACGATTTTCTTTTTCCACAGCCAATATCTGATTCTGATTTTGGCAAGATCGAAAAAGAGATGCGGAAGATTATCAATCAGGGCCAGACATTTCGGCGGGATGAACTATCGGTAGCGGATGCCAAGAAATTCTGGCGCGAACGGAACCAGAAATTTAAGGTCGAACTCATTGAAGATCTGGAGAAGAACGAAAAAGTCGAAACGGTTACGCACTACGCAAACATCGGCCCGAAGGGTGAGGAAACATTCGTTGATCTTTGTCGTGGTGGTCATGTCGAGAGTTTCAAGGAAATTCCGGCTGACTGTTTCAAGATTATGAGTCTTGCCGGTGCGTATTGGAGAGGGGATGAGCAGCGCGAGCAGCTTATGCGGATCTACCTGGCTGCATTTCCGAATAAGCAGGAGCTCGATCTGTACTTGCATATGATGGAGGAGGCCAGGAAGCGCGATCACCGTAAACTCGGAAAAGAGCTCGATCTCTTCACGTTTAGTGAACTCGTTGGCTCGGGTCTGCCACTCTGGACACCGCACGGAACGATCCTCAGAGATCAGCTCGATCAGTTTGTGTGGTCGCTTCGGGAAGCCAAAGGCTATATGCGGGTCACGATTCCGCATATCACCAAGAAAGAACTGTATGAGACCAGTGGTCACTGGCAGAAGTTTGGTAACGAACTTTTTCGCATCACCACCCGGGAAGGACATGAATTTGCGATGAAGCCAATGAATTGCCCACATCACACGCAGATTTATGCCTGTCAGAAGCGCAGTTATCGTGACTTGCCGCAGCGCTACGCCGAGACCACGGCGTGCTACCGAGACGAACAGACCGGCGAACTTCATGGACTTGCGCGGGTGCGCGGATTCACCCAGGACGATGCTCACGTTTTCTGCCGGCAAATTCACGTGAAGCAGGAAATCCTTAATATTTGGGAAATCGTCGATACTTTTTATCAGGCAGTTGGCTTTGGCAAGCTCAAAGTTCGTCTCTCGCTCAGCGATCCGAAAGCTCCTGAGAAATATCTTGGCACGCCCGAGATGTGGAAACGTGCGGAGGCAGAGCTTCGGGAAATCGCAGTGGAACGGAAAGCTGATTTCTTCGAATCTCCGGGTGAGGCCGCATTTTACGGACCGAAAGTCGATTTTATCACCAAGGACAGCATCGGCCGTGAGTGGCAGGTGGCGACGATTCAGCTCGATATCAACATGCCCGAACGTTTCGATCTCTCGTGCATCAATGAAGCAGGGAAGGATGAACGGATCGTCATGATTCACGCTGCTATCATGGGCTCGCTTGAACGTTTCCTCTCGATCTACATCGAGCACACGGCCGGGCTCTTCCCGCTATGGATGGCTCCGACGCAGATTGGCCTGATACCGATTGCGGACACGCACGAAGAATATGCCAAGCAGCTTGAGGCTGATCTGAAGGCCCGCGGGATGCGCACGCAGTTCTTCGGCCATGAGGAATCGCTCGGCAAGCGTATTCGTGAAGGCGAAAAGCAGAAGATTCCGTACTTGCTCGTTATGGGAGATAAAGAAATTGCGGGCAAGTCTGTCACCGTGCGAAACGTGAAGACGAAGAAACAGGTGACGGTGCCGATTGCAGAGTTTGTTGAAAAGACTGTGAGTGATGTGGAGACGAGGAAGCTGGAGCTATCGATTGGGTAATATTTCCATGGAATCGGAATTATTCCTGTGTTGAAAATGCTACCTTGAGGCCAAGCGCTATCAAAAGTCCGCCCATTACCCGTTCGGCTGCTGATTGAATCGACATAAAACGTTCTTTAATAGCTGAAAGAGATAAGATCGATGCGATGCCAGAAAACCATACGAACGTTGCGAAGCTCATGTACAGACCGTATCCGATTTTCACGATCATCGGCGTTGACGGACTAATGACCTGCGAGAAGAGCGCCAGGAAGAAAAGGCTGACTTTCGGATTCAATACGTTCGTCAAAAATCCGATACGTATGCCAGTCAGTGGCGAGAGATCCCTCCGTTGTGCGATTGTTTGATTCGATGATACTTCGGTTTTATGAGTCAAAGCCTTCCAGCCTATGAAAATAAGATATGCAGCGCCGATGTATTTGATCGTATTGAACAGCAATATTGATTGTGAAATCAGGAAACCGATACCAAACAGCGAGTAACTGACATGCACCAAAATTCCGAGCGCCAGTCCGAGCGCCGTCCAGATGCCTGACTTGCGTGAAAAGGTGAGCGTGTTGCGAGTGATGATCAGGAAATCGGGGCCAGGACTGGCGGCACCCATTAGGTGGATGATAGCGACAGTGAAAAAAGCTGACATAGATTAAAAGTGTACCATAGACCGTCCGCCTTTCTGCTATTCTTTCCTTCGATGTTTGAAGCATTCCAATTCGGGCCAGTGACTATTTGGCTCCGTCTCTCTTTCCTCCTCATCGGCACATGGCTGGCGACCGAGTTTTTATTCCGGCTCGCATCGTCGGCTAACTTGAGTCTTCAGAGCATGAAGGACGATGCTAAGTGGCATTTGATCGCGTTCCTGCTCGGTGGCCGGATCCTCTCGATCATCGGTCAGTATCAATCGTATATCAAACACCCACTTAGGGTTTTTGTCGTCTGGGACGGCAGCTTCAGTTTCCTCGGCGGTGCCATCGGTGTTGCGCTCATTCTGTTCTGGTCCTCGCGCAATCAGCGGGTCACGTTTCTCCAGTGGTTGGACGTTCTCCTGCCCGCTACGACGTTCGGTTTGGCGTTTGACTGGTTTGGGATGTTCCTTTCGGCACAGGCGTACGGCAAACCGACCAACGTACCGTGGGGAGTCGTCATGGACACCTTCAGTGTCCGCTACACCGTTCCGATTCATCCGGTGCAGCTCTACTACGCTTTTTTTTACTTCATCCTGACGTTCGCGCTGCTACTCATCCGCCGCTATTCCAAACGCGCGGGTGCCGAAACGCTTCTTGGGATCGTAATGGCATCAGTCGCCGTTTTTTTCTTTGAATTTTTGCGAGGTGATTTTAGCATTCCGGTCTTTGCCAAGCTCACCGATTTCGTATTCCTCGGATGTCTCTTTGGGAGTCTCGGCGTTCTGGCGATCATTGAACACAAGCTCTCCGAGCGCGCCAATGTGGCCTACGGAGGAGTTGTTGCACTCCTCACGATCGCGTACATTTTCAGCCGTTCGTGGTTAGATCTTCCGCAGTATCAGTTAAGGTTTAGCCAGGTGTTGTCAATTCTTGCGTTGCTCGCGACCGTCGTATACGTTGTCGTCCATCGTCGTAAATACCCGTATCTCTAATTCCTCCCCCCGTCATACCGTGGACTTTTTTTCAACTATGTTCGAGAGTGCTTCGGCTTTCCTCGCTTTCGACCCCATTGCACTTGCTGTCCAAATCATGGTGGCCGCTGGCGTTTTAATCGTAGTTTTCCTGGTACTATTCACCACCCGAGATATTCTCCTTCGGACTCATTCGTTCCTGCTGCAGACGTTCTGCATTTTGCTGGTTGCGTTGCTGCCGATCGTCGGATTTTTTACGTATCTCCTGATCCGTCCGCCCAGGACGATTGCCGAGCGTGCGATGCATCGGGATATCCTTGCGCTCCTTTCTAGGATGAATTCCGGCAAGAAAGGAGACAGTAATAAGTCAAAAGTCATAAGTCAAAAGTAATGAGTGTTTTTACTTGTGACTTTATTACTTGTGACTTGTGACTTTTCCGCCTGCCCGCTATTCTTTGCGCGTTATGAAGTTCTTCTCGTACTGGTTTTGGCCCAATCCCGCCGGATGGAGTTATACGGACCAACGCGTCCAGGTGCTGCTCGGTATGTGTCTGCTACTGGTTGTGATATCGTTCGGAATCGGTTTCTGGAGACACTCTCTCAAAAATTCCATCACAAAAAATTTGAGCAAAAGCTGGTCATCCGCAGCGTTTTGGTTCGGAATAGTCGGCGCCGTTTTAGTCGCGAGCCGCGTCGAGATAATCCAGTTCCTAGCTATGCGAGCCATATGGGCACTTTGGCTGCTATCTCTCATTTTCTACATTGGCTTCCAATTCATCCAGTTCCGCCGCAGACATTACACAGTGATGCAGCGCACGCAGGTCAGAGATGAGCGTGACAAGTATTTGCCGAAAAAGGGGTGAAGTAGGGGCGGTAGATTAGGTGTGAAATGTCATGTTTTCTTTCTATTGACACAAATATACTTCTACGGGAGAATCTCCATTCCTGTGCCCCTGAAACACTCTACAGAAACGGCCTATATGTTGGTACTGAGCCTTGCGATCTGTATTGCAGGATTAGCCGCGGCATTGCTGCCGACTATTCCTACGGGCACCAAGTATTGGGCGATTCTTCTTACGCTCTCGGTTCTGTATCCGATTACGCTCGGACGCACATTCAAGACCAACCGCGCCGACAAAGAATTTAGAGTTCTGCACTGGTTCCCGGCGGGTATCTTCATCCTGTGGTTCATCCTGCAGCTGATCGGTCCGCGTTTCGAGATCATCCGTATCCTGACGCTCGGCTTCTTCTTCCTGTGGTCGTTACCGCTGGTTGCGCTCGGTATTACGTTCATCATCATCTTTGCATTTCATGTGATCCGGCGCAGCCGGTTCCGGGTTACCATTCTGGCTATTTTACTGGCGATCTTTACGGCGGGTGCGCTGTACGCGGAAGCTGCCAGATTAAACCCACGGCTGCAGGCTTCGATCTTCCCCAAGAATTCTTTGTCGCTGCAGTCAGTTGAGTTTGCATTCCAGAATCTGTGGGCATGGCTTGGCCTCCAGCGCGGTTCGTCCGGAGTTCTGATCGCAGTGACTGATGGTTTATCTTCCAGCCGCACATCTATTCCAAGCAGTTTGGTTACAGCGATGCCTTCCTCGTCGCTTGCACTTAGCAGCAGTGCGGCATTGTCATTGTCATTTGAGATGCCAGCCTCGTTTTCTTCGTACTCCAGTCGTTCGGTTCTGCCACCAGTTATCGGTAACAAGAATCCGGGCCACCTTACCCAATCTGGATCTGAGTCGGCTGGGCTTCTCGGAGCTACGCTACTTGCAACGTACTTCGGCCGCTTGCATGCGCGGGCAAAGAAAAGGGCGTAAACTATGCCTTCATGAAACGAAGAATTCTGAAGACGGCCGCCTTGGTGATTGCTGTCTTTGTCGTGATAACTTTTCCGCGTGCTGTCAGGTACGTCGAGCGTCAGTGGGTTATCGCCGAGCAACAGAGCGTTGTGCTGCCTCCGCTGGAGACGTTTTCTTCGTCATCCCGTTCGCTTGCTCTCAAGTCGTCAGTTTCATCCGTTGCATCGGCTGCGCCGTCTTCGGCTGTCCGTGCGGCCGTGAATTGGGATGTGCCGTTTACGCCGCAGGCGCCGTTTGCCAACTGGGATCCACTGCATGAGGAAGCCTGCGAGGAGGCGAGCGTGCTCATGGTTCTCCGATATTTCCAGGGCCAGCCAATCCGATCGGCGGACGATGCGGAAGTTGCGATCCAGAAGCTGGTTGCCGATAATGAATCACTTGGATTTGATGTTGATGATACTGCGGCCGAGATTGTCACACTTCTCAAGCACGAGGATCCGTCACTGACAGCCGTGCTCCTGAAAAATCCGACCACAGAAGATCTCAAAAAAGTTCTTTCAGATGGCAAGCTCGTCATCGTGCCGGCCGCCGGACGGCTACTCGGGAATCCGTACTTCAGCGGAGCCGGGCCGATCTATCACATGCTCGTGCTGCGGGGATACACCGGGAACGGTTACGTCATCACGAATGATCCTGGGACGAAACGCGGAAAGGAGTATGCGTACAAGTGGGATGTACTCCTAAATGCCGTTCACGACTGGAACGGGGGAGATGTGGAGGGTGGGGAGAAGGTGGTCGTGGTTGTCAGTATGGAGAGGAGAAGCAAGAATTAGGAATTAAGAATTAAGAAATTCCTTTTTTCGAAGAGCAGCGCTTTCTAATTCCTAATTCTTAATTCATAATTCTTTCGTATGCCAATGATTTCATCCGTTCACGCCCGCCAGATTCTGGACTCCCGTGGCATGCCGACCGTGGAAGCTGAAGTGAAGCTTTCCGACGGCTCGTTCGCGAGTGCCGCGGTCCCTTCGGGAGCGTCGACCGGAACACACGAAGCTCTGGAACTCCGAGATGGAGACATGAAAACGTACTTAGGGAAATCAGTTCTGAAAGCAGTATCGAATGTGAACGGACCGATTGCGAAGGCGCTTCTAAAGAAAGCAGTGCATGATCAACGAGCGATTGATGCGGCGATGATCGAGCTTGATGGAACGCTCAACAAATCGAAGCTCGGTGCCAATGCTATTCTCGGCGTTTCGATGGCGGTGGCCCGTGTGAGGGCTGTGAGCGAGAAGAAGTCGCTTTGGAGATCACTTGCGGATCAATTCAACATTAAAAATCCTGTGAAGCTCCCGGTTCCGATGATGAATGTCCTCAACGGTGGCGCCCATGCAGATTCGGGCTTGAGTTTCCAGGAGTTTATGATCGTGCCGGTCGATTTTCCGTCATTCAAGGAAGCCCTCCGTGCCGGAGCCGAGATTTTCTATGCGCTGAAGAACATGCTGAAGCAGTTCCAGTATGTCACGGCGGTCGGGGACGAAGGCGGTTTCGCACCGCAGGTTGCCGACGCCGATCACGCCTGTTCGATTCTGGCCCGGGCCATCAGGCTTGCGGGCTACGAAGGCCGCGTGAAGCTTGCCATGGACTGCGCCGCTTCTGAGTTTTACCAGCAGGGCTCGTACCGAGTAGACGACAATAATTTCTCGGGCGCCAAGCTCGTTGATTTCTACGGAGCGCTGCTTGCCAAGTACCCGATTGTTTCGATCGAGGACAGCCATAGCGAAGACGACTGGACCGGCTTTGCGGCTATGCAGACCAAATTCGGTTCGAAGATCCAGCTTGTTGGTGACGATCTTTTCGTCACGAATACGAAGCGGATAGGGGAGGGGATCAAAAAAAACGTTGCAAATGCAGTCCTAATTAAACTCAATCAAATTGGTACACTCAGCGAAACTGTGGATGCGATTCAGATGTGTCAGCAAGCTGGGTGGAATGCGATTGTAAGTCACCGAAGTGGTGAAACGGAGGACACATTTATCGCCGATCTGGCGGTTGGCTTGCAGACCGGGCAGATCAAAACCGGATCGCTTTCGCGTACGGATCGCTTGTGCAAATACAATCAGCTTTTGAGGATCGAGGAAGAACTTGGGGAGAGCGCGGTGTATGAGTCGCCGTTTTAAGAAGCTTTGAGCTATGAGAAGTAAGCCTTCACTTCGTCAGGGTGTGTAGCTTGCCATGAGGAGCAATTAGCGCGAAGCGCTTGCGACGAATGGTCGGGGTGCAGGGACTCGAACCCTGGGTCTCCAGACCCCCAGCCTGGCGCTTTACCAACTAAGCTACACCCCGGAATACTTTTCATAGATCTTACAGGGGATTGTTGTGTACTCAAAACTGTTGACTCTCTACACTTTATTACCCTATAATAGGTAGTAATTACATCTTTCTACATTTATATGCCTCCAACGCAAATTCGTATCAACAAGACGAAAGAACTCTCAGACGTTCTGCAGATGCTTCGGGATCAGTATCTGCTTTTGAACGATGCTGAACTTGTGAAGCTTTCGCTGTCGATGATGTACGCGCTTTCTCAAAAGCAGACGCAGATGTTATGGACAGTATCACTTCCAGTCACCACACTCTCCGAAAAGGAACAAGTGTCTCTTTCGCAGGGATTAAAAGGCTTGAAGAAACAACAGGGACAATCGATGACGGCAGACCAAGTGATGCAAGCAATGGCTAAAAATTACTGATGCCCATGTACGCCCTTGTTCCGTCACCGCATTTCCTTCGAAAAGCTGGAAAAATGGCAAAAAGAAATTTACGAATGAAAGAGAGCATTGCGGAGGCACTGCATTGTCTTGAAGTCGATCCCTTTAGCCATGTTCTCAGGACTCACCAAGTGATCGCCCATTATGATGCAAAACCCGCTCTGAGCTCGTTCATTACGCGGGATATGCGCCTTCTCTGGCGGTTTCATGAAACTGAGATTCAGGTGATCAATATCATAGACATTGGCGGACACAGTGGAGGGGAAAAAGTATATCGATAATGGCTTCATCCCTCATTGCGAAATACTTTTGAGGAATTCTGGCTGGTACATTCAACCATTGTAGACGTATACTCGCGTCCTTCTTTCCTATACTTGACACTATATACTCTTGATATTCTAATAATAATATGAGATAATAGTACGAAAACTTGTCAAATGCCCTTCAACCCCCAAGAACTACAGGCCGCAACCAAAGTCCTTGAACAGGCTGATCGTCTGCTGATTATTCCGCATGCCAACGTGGATCCTGATGCTCTTAGCAGTGCATTGGCCTGCTATTCGCTTTTCCGAGCCATTGGAAAAGATTGCACGGTAATCTGCCCGGATACGCTGCCGGAATCACTGAAATTTCTGCCGAACTTTGAGCATCTCACAACTGACATTTCGAGTGAACAGGAATTCGTCATCACACTCGATTGCTCTGACGGAGTAGAAATCGACAAGCTTAGATACACCGTGGAGGACAACAAAGTGAACATTATCGTGGTTCCGAAGAAGGGGAGGATCCAGGCCAAGAATGTTACGACTCTGGATATGGGCAGCGGCTATGATCTCATCATTGTCGTCGACAGCGCCGAGCTTACACTGCTCGGGTCCGTTTATACCGACAACATTGATTTATTTCAGTCGACGCCGGTTCTCAACATCGATCATCACATCAGTAACACCCGTTTCGGCCAGTTGCAGCTGATTGATCCGACCTGTGCCAGCGCTACCGAAGTGCTGTACGCCTGGTTCTGCTCACAGCCTAAATGGAAGGATTTAATCACGCCGGACATCGCAACCCTCCTGCTCACCGGTCTCATTACTGATACCCGGAGCTTCCAGAATCCGAATACGACGCCGCGTTCACTGGAAGTGGCAGCCAACCTGCTGGACATAGGTGCCCGTCAACAGGAGATCATCCAGCACATTTACAAGACGAAGCCGCTCTCGACTCTCAAGATCTGGGGCCGCGCGCTCAACCATATTCAGTTCGATCCGGAGTCCAAAATCGTGTGGTCCAGCATCAGCTGTGATGACCTTACTGAAATGGGCGCAACGTCCAAGGAGTCAGCCGGTATTCTAGACGAACTTATCTCCACTATTCCGGATGCCGATGTGCATGCGCTCTTCACCGAAATAGAGGAGGGTGGATTCAAGGCGAGCCTCCGGTCAACCACTGCGATCGATGTCAACCAAGCCGCCGGCCGACTCTTTGGCGGAGGAGGTCATGCGCGCGCTGCGGGATTCAAAGTTAAGCAATACGGAAATTTTCAGCTGAAAGTCATCGAGTGTGTGAAACAACTGACCGAAGAAATGGCTCGCCAGCGTTCTGAGGCAGATTCCGCTCCGGCCACTCATCCGCGGGAAATTCTGAAAACAGCGATATTACCGGTGACTTCAAAAGCAGAATCCGGAGAACCGAAACCGGCTCAGATACCAAAGCCGAGCATTGATATCGTTGGGCACTTGGGAGGGAAGTAGAGACGCAAAATTTTGCGTCTCTACTTTTTCCTCGTTTTTTGTGATACCTTTGTCGTGTACGGCATTTTTTTGCAGCTCATATGCGTCTCGTCCAAGTCGCGAAAATATTAGGCTTACCCGGACAGGAACTCCGCAAGGAGCTGCTGAATATTGACTTTGGAATTAAGCCCACCGATCGCGAAGTACCGGATAATCTGGCAATGGGCATTATTCGATTCGTCGCAAAGAAGAACAACATCACCGTCGACTGGGAGGCTGTGGAGGCGATGGGCACCGGTAAGATGCCAGCCGAGAAAGAAGTAGACGAGCCGATTGCCGAACAAGCGGCACCGGTGGTGGAGGAAAAAAAGATGTCTATCAGACCTGAAAACCTCAACGTACTCCGCAAACTCTCGCTCGATAACGTTTCAAAGGAAGCCATCGATCGCCAAAAAGAGGTGCTCGCTAAAGAAAAACCGAAGACACTGACGAAAGAGGAACAGGAATTACGCAAGGTCGAGGCTAAAATTTTCCAAAATTTGGAGAGGCAGGACCGGTCGATCCACCAACAGCAGATCAAACAGAAGTCCGGACCAGTTATGATCCCGAGCCAAATTTCGGTCAAAGAATTCGCCGAGAAAGCCGGTGTGCAGGTTCCGAAAATTATTTCGGCCCTCATGAAGAACGGTGTGCTAGCGTCCATTAACCAACAGATCGATTACGACACCGCGGCACTGGTTGCCATGGAACTCGGAGTAGCGGTAGAACGAGAGCAGGGTTCGGTGTCCGTTGAGGCACTGCTTCAGAACGACCTTGCAGTACTTACGAAAGAGGACGATCCGGTGAATCTTGTGCCCCGTCCGCCGATTGTCACGGTCATGGGTCACGTTGACCACGGCAAGACCGCGATCCTCGATGCTATTCGCAGCACTAACGTCGTGGCGGGTGAAGCCGGTGGCATCACTCAGCACATCGGCGCGTACCAGATCGTTCATCAAGGAAAGCCCATCACGTTTATCGATACCCCGGGCCATGAGGCCTTTACGGCTATGCGCGCCCGCGGAGCGCAGCTCACCGACATCGCAATCCTCGTGGTCTCCGCCGAGGAAGGCGTGAAACCTACCACTATCGAAGCTATCAATCACGTCAAAGATGCGGATGTGCCGATCCTGGTAGCCATCAACAAGATCGATAGGCCGAACGCCGACTTGGAACGGGTGAAAGGCGAACTAGCCGGACACGGTGTGCAGGCCGAGGAATGGGGTGGAACGGTGCCGATGGTGCCGGTTTCTGCACTCACAAAACAAGGAATCCCTGAGCTGCTTGAACACATTCTGCTCATGGCTGAACTTGAGGAACTTAAGGCCAATCCTAACCGCCCGGCCATTGCAACCGTAATTGAAAGTCACTTGGACAGATCTCGCGGCCCGCTCGCGACTGTTATCGTGAACACCGGAACACTCGCCGCCGGTGCCATAATCGGTTGCGGCGGGGCGTCCGGCAAAGTAAAGTCGCTCGCGGACTTCGCCGGTACCCGTATCCACCATGCGGGACCGTCTAGCCCGGCCGTTATTTCAGGTCTCAGTACGCTTCCCAACGTTGGTGATATCCTACAGGTCTTTGCTACCGAGAAAGAGCTCAAGGCTTACCTGACTGCATTTGAGGAAAAGCAGGGTCAGATAACGAAACGCGGATTCGCCGATCTCGTCACGCGTCTCTCGGAAGGCAAACTCAAGGAGCTGAAAGTGATCCTGAAGGCCGACGCAAACGGATCGCTCGAGTCTTTGCAGCAAGCCATCAGTAAGCTTACGACTGACATCGTGCACCCGAAGGTGATTCACGCTGCGATCGGCGACGTGTCTGAAAGTGACGTCATGATGGCGGCTGCCGGCGAAGCGATTGTCGTCGGATTCAACGTCGATTCCTCGGTTGCGGTCAATCGCACGGCCGAACGGGAGGGCGTGAAAATCAAACATTACGATATCATCTACAAACTTCTCGAGGACTTGGAACTCCTACTCAAGGGTCTTATTGTTCCAGTGGAAGAGGAGAAAGTGATCGGACATCTGGAAGTCCGCGGGGTGTTCTTCACCAAGGGCTCGGAGCAGATCGTCGGCGGCATGGTTCGTGATGGCATTCTCAAACGCACGCCATTCAGGTTGCTTCGTGCAAATGAAGTCGTCGGCACCGGACGGATCACATCGCTCAAGCACGTTGAAAAAGATATCAAAGAGGCGAAAGAGGGGATGGAATGCGGCATGCGCGTCACGACGAGCATCGCTATCGAGGTTGCAGATGTTCTGGAGGCGTACACGAAAGAATTTACGCGGGTCGCCTAAATGGCTTTCTACGAAATCTTTTCTAGGAGCGATCCCATGAATTCTTGCATGCCGGTATTCATTCGTTTGCCAAATGTCTGCAGGAGCACCGCACGATTTTCCGGTGACATTTTGAGGAGGATCTTCTTGAGCGGTGTTGTATTGGTGTTTTTGGTGACGGCATCGAGATCATCGATCGAGAGCGGTCTCTTGAGTTCCTGGAGCGCCTTCAGGCCTTTGGCATTGTCTTTGGCAAGCGTCTGCAATTCCTCGAGTGCTGCTTTCCCTTCTGATCCTTTAAATCCGGCTGTCATCATTTTCTGAACGGGGGTGCTTTGGAGAAGCGCCAAACTTTCGTAGACGTGTGTTTCGTTGCCTTTCAGCAGATCAGGACGCACAATGAGCATTGTTCCGAGGGCCCACACGACTGTCGCTGGACTAAGTGCATGATCTTTACTGAAGAGCGTCTGTCCGAGGCCGACGGTTGTAATGAATGCGCCCAGCAGCCCGCCGATGATCCGAGCCGGTCTCCAATCGACTCTCTTTCCGGCAAATGTTTCCTTGTGCCATGCGTGCTGCTCGGCACCCATCGGGTCGATCGCCTGTATCTGACGGAGTCCGGTTTCCAGTCTGCTTGCGAGTGCGGCAAGCGGTCCTGGGCTCTGCGGACCCCGCAGTGTCTCCAGCTTTTGCATCCAGGCATCGACGGCGCCGTAATCGATGCCGATTCTACCGTGATGCGGCACGTAGAATAAATTTCCGGCAACGTTCCGCTCCAGCATCTCCGCCGGATTTATGTCGAGTGCTCGTACCAGTTTCATGAGGTCATTTTCCAGTTTTGATCCGTGTTGTCCCAAATCCGTGGTTGCTTGTACGACTTGAATTTCGAGGTCGTTTTCGATCGATTCTCCTGGCAGTACTCCTAGAGCTTGCTTGGTTCTATCGGCTGCTACTTCCGCACGGATTAGCATGGCGTTCTTCATTAGTTCGCTGAGTTCCTCTCGGGCAGATATTTGCTGATCGTTGCCGTTTGGCATCATCTGCGTCATCGCTGTGCGTTGCAGGAGACCGTTAATTTTCTGTGCGTTTTGTAAAAACTCGCCCTCTTTCGGATGGCCTTGTATGAGGAGTTGGTCCGGGTGACCTTGTATGAGGAGCTTGTCCTGCTCCATCCGTGCAAGCTGAACATCCAACTCGCTTCGGTTCATGCGGCCGGTTTCAGGGTTTGGTACGGTCATGAGGTGTGGTTACGGCGTGATGCCTTCAATGGCGGGAACGAGTCGATTCTTAATCGTGTCTATTAGAATTGAGTTTGTTGAAACCTGTTTCAGAAGCTCGAGTATGCCGGAGTTCGATTTGCTTTTTGCATCTTTGATCCCCATGTCGTTTTCGAGGATTGCCTTGATGGTATCGAAATGTCCCTGACGCTCTGCTACGGGCATCGTTGCTCCTCCTGTCTTGATTGCAGTCAACGCCTGAATCATTCTATCGGTATTCCCTGCAGCTGCCCTGTTAAGCTTGTCCGTCGCGATGCCCGTTTCTTCTGTTGCACCTCCCCCGAAGCGACTTCCAAGAATTTCACCGAAGCTCTTGCCGCTGGTACCCGAGGCGGAGGCCCGGACGACGTCGGCCAGGATCTTGGGTCCGTGGACGAGGGTTCCTAGATTTATACCGCTCTTGGCGCCCCCCGGCAGCGGTAGAGGAATGAGGAGCGGGGCCTGCGCGAGGCCGCCGAATACCTGTTCGCCGAAGCCTTTGATTTTCTCCGTGAATCCCCCAACAATTTTGCTGCGCGCCAGGGCCTTGAAAGCACCGGTCCAGATGATACCGACTGCGGCCATCATCCAGAGTAGCTGCCACCAGGTCTTCACTCCCGCCAGGATCGGTATGCCGATGGTGAGCGAAGACGAGCTTGGAGGAGCTGGAATCTGAGCCACTGCGGAGAGCATGATAAATCCGATGACGATCGGGATGGCCACTACCACTGGCAGAAACGCTGCGTTGATGAACTCTTCCCAGATGTCGACATCGTTTTTCAAAACGTTGGTGCCAAGTTTGCCATTGATGACGTACCCGAGGAACGAGAACGGCATGAACGCAGTCGTTATCCACAGGACGATGATGCGAATGAATAGGCCGACAGCAAGACCCAGGAGCGGCAGCACGAGCGCGAGCTGAATAACGAAGGCCAGCATGACGCTGACAGCCACCTGGAAAGACACCATGACGGCCTTGCTGGCGGTGAGCCCTCCGCCGGGAGCGATGCCGGTTGTGGAGGTTGGGACCTTGGCTAGCATTGTGATACGGGCAAAGCTGACCGCCAGACCGTTGATCATGGCGTGTGCCGAGGTCATCTTCGTTAGTCCGTTCTTGAATGTGTCGGTCTTGTGGCATTCAATGTGATCTAGGCAGCCGCAGGTGGTGCTAGGAGCATCCCCACACAAGGCCATGAATTCGGCCTCTTCGGTCGCTGACGGGAAGATCTTTACGTCGGTGATGACGCGGCAATCAGTGGGTCGGTTGTCTTTGTCCAGTGTCTTGCATTCGAAGCTAGGGAGAGCATTGGGGATTCCGTACACGGTCGCCGTGAGCACGTTTGCTATATCCAGAATGACCCGTGGAAAGAACCACGAGAAGTTTACGAGAATGACCGCAACAATAAAGTTTACAATTTTTTCTTTGGCCTTGTCGGTTTTGCCCGTGATGATCACATAGAACGACACGCCGATGAACATGAGCGCAAAGATGATGTTCATGATGTCCCGTGACAGCTGCCAGATGCTATTGAGGGATCCCATCATCACCGGATCATTAAAGAAGTCAGCCTGTAACAGATAACCAAGGAACTGTAGGATGATAAGCAACATGATGTGCATGAACGTGTTAACTAGCGCTAATTTACTGGTGAAAGCTACGAGGTCGTCACCCAGGGAACCCTTCACTTCCACCCCTGATCCAAAACTGAAGGGGCCTGCATAGACACTCGGAATCGATATTATCTCGGCTTTTACAATAACTGCCAGAACGAGTGCCCACAGAGCCGTCTTAAGGATGCTGGATTTGTGTTTGAACATTTCTACCTATTGTAGCACAAAAATGTATTTTTCTCAATCATCGCTCAGGAATTTTTATACTAATACCACGGATCATACAATTCTTGGCTGGAGAAAGTGCCATCAAAGTTTCCCGCAGCCACGGCGGTTGTGACCGCCCGTGGCGCAGACGGGACGCCGCGTCCCGATGAAGAAGCATGAGTTCCTCGCTCGCACATTTATCACTACAAGCATGTCATTTTCTCTATCATTGTACTGCCCTTTTTTGTTAACCAGCGATTTAAATCGCTGGTTAACAAAACAAATGGCGAATCGGTTACTGTTGCGGGACGCGGCGTCCCGTCTGCGGCAAATATTGAAATTGTATTTCTCCAGCCAAGAATCATGTGATCCAATATCACTTCGCGTTTGAATTGAAACGAATATGATTAGAAAATATTACAAACAAAATAGTGAATAAATTATTTGTACAAAAATAAATATATATTTAGTAAATAGTTAATTTTATGGCTTAAATAAGGCAATTTAACAGAACAACTTCATAGAACATATACTATGATCAATTTTCTTGCTCTTGATATGGCTATGTGAGTAATATTTGTGATCAGAGTCTCCTCATCCACTTGCGATCATCATGGTTCACGAAGCATTAAAAGCAATGTTCAGTTCCCAAACCAGAGTCAAATTGCTCTCGGTTTTTTTACTCCATCCAGAAGAGGAGTACTTCATCAGACAGCTAACTCGTCTCCTCGGCGAGCAGATCAACTCCATCAGACGAGAACTAGAAAACCTCCGTCGAATCGGTCTCGTGAAGGCCAGGCACCGCAACCGAAAAAAGTTTTACAAGACGGAAACCGACTTCATTTTCTATTCGGAGCTTAGGAACATGTTCAGCAAGGATGTTAAGGGAGGGGAAAGCGCCACTGTAATGTCTCTTAAAAGTTTGCCGGGGCTGCAATTTCTGGAGTTGGCCGGCAGCTTTGTTGGAACCCACAGCAAAGTTGATTTACTGGTTGTCGGTGACGTGAAGAAAAACGTCATCGAGCTGCTGCTGGCTCAGGATCCGGGTATGCGTAATGTGAAGTACTCGCTGTTTTCGAAGGCGGATTTCCTCTATCGTCTGAGCCTCAGGGACCGTTTCATCTTAGAAATCGTCGACGATCCGAGGCACATGGTGGCCTTGAGCCGCATTCAGAAAGAGATGGAGGAGGCCAGAAAGTAAGTAGTTTGTAGTGAGTAGTGAGTAGATGGCAAAATTTTGCAGATTATTGTTTCTACTCACTACAATCTACTTACTACTCACTCCACCAGATTTCCCTTTACAGCCGCCATCTCTTCCCGTACATTGCCCCAGCTTATGACCGGAATCGCTCTCAAAGAACAGGCGGAAAAGATGACCGTGAACCGGCCGGATATTCAGTCCGGGTATACCGTCCGTGTGCACACCAAAGTGCAGGAAGGCGACAAAGAACGCGTCCAGGTCTTTGAAGGACTCGTCATCGGTGTCCACCGCGGCCACAGCCCGATGGATTGCAGTTTTACCGTTCGCAAAATTGCCTCCGGCATCGGAGTCGAGCGCGTGTTTCCGCTGCATTCCCCCAATATAGTGAAGATCGAGGTAAAGAAAGTTGCCAGGGTTCGCCGTGCCAAGCTTAATTTCCTGCGCGGACGTACCGGCAAAAGTGCGAGGCTCTCAGAGCGGTTTACGAACGCCGATGAATTCTCGATGTCAGTTGCCCCGGCTGCGGTCGCCGAGACTCCGGCGGTAGCGGTAGAAGATGTGGCGACAGTGAAGTTATGAGTTTTGAGATGTGAGTCATGAGTAGCTTTTTTCTCATAGCTCTCAACTCATAACTCATGCCTCAATTTGGGCTATCATGCTGCTCGTATGCGTTGCGTACTTGTCGGCAATTACGGCGTTGGCAATATCGGTGACGAAGCCTTGAAGGAGTATTTTTTGTCTAATTTCCCGGGTATCGAATGGAAAGTAGTTTGTTCGTTGCCGAATGGATTTACAGATCACACTAAGATTCCCCGTCTGCCTTTGGGTCTGAGATCCCTTTTTCATCCTTGGTGGAGAACAGTATCCGCCATTGCGCGAGCTGATGCGGTCGTGTTCGGTGGGGGATCACTGTTTACTGATATCGAATCCGTGTGGGCGGGCATTATCTGGGGCGCGTATGCGGCGCTTGCCCAATTTTTTCATGTACCGTACATCATGGCTTTTCAGGGGGCAGGACCATGGAAAACCGCCTTGGGTCTGAGGCTGGCGATGAAGACGTATTGTCAGGCTGCATTCGTGTCGGTGCGGGATAAAGAGTCACTTGCACGGATCCAGTCGTTCGGACTTATTAAGCCTCCGGTTCTTACATTCGATCCGGCGTTCGCACTCTTCGCTGGGCATGAGCGAAAGTCTGTCGGCAAAAGGCTCGTTGTCATTCCCCGTACGAACTCGGATGAGAATTTTTTTGCAGAAGTCAGCAAAAAACTTTTGGGGAACTTTAGCGATGTACGGATTTTGCTCATGCAGCCAAACGCAGAAGAACGAAGGGTAGGAGAGCGATTGCGTAAACTTTCCGGAGACAAGGCAACAGTCATCGAGCTTAAGTCCGTCACACAGTTTCTCGACGAAGTTTCCGGTGCCGCAGAAGTGATTTCACAGCGCTATCATGGGGCGCTGGCGGCGCTGGCGATGGAGAAAGCAACGATTATTTGTTCACAAAAGCCGGGCGATAAGCTAGATGGGCTCAGGAAGATCGCCAAGGAGACATCAAACCGAAGCAATTGGTTACAGGCCGTGCGAAGAGGCGAGGATGGGCTAAGGCAAAAGCTTCACCTATTGGGCAGGTAAGCTACTTCTGCTATAGTATTGGTGATGATGATCCAAACCCTGTATCTCACGACGGCAGAGCAAAAGCTATTCGATGCTTTATCAGAGCAGGTAAAAGAAGGATGGATGGTCGAAAAAGAAAGCAACGATTTTCAGGATGCTCCTGCGAAACGTCGAATGCGTCTGAGCTTGATGCATCTTCACGATTTTAGGCTGCTTGCATTCGTCGAACGGGCAAAAGCCACCGATTCTCCTGAAGCCTTAGCAAAACTGGTGTTGGGTCAGGATCTTTCAGGTGTATCGGACAATGACATTGCTGAGCTTTGCTTTGCGCTGGGTCCTTCGCCATTGGGCAGAATCATTGAGTCCCTTGTATCCATAGCAACAAATGACGATAATCTGACGGACATTCAGGCGATCACGGTTATTCGTCATTCGCTCCTTACTTCCATGCAAACCACATAACTATGGCTGCTTCCGGACAAAAAACGGCAGGAGGGTCCACAAGTAACTCTGGTGCAGAAAAGCTTGTGGTTGCCCCGCGTTTTGTGCCCACCCCGGAACGGGTTTCACAATATCTCGAAAGAAATGCAGCGGAAGTGACGGCCCAGCTCTCCAGTCTTGAAGGGGGTGAAGAGGTGTATCAAGATCTTATTAAACATCAGGAAGATTTAGAAAAACTTTACCCTAAATTTCACCCCGAAGATCTGCGGCGGGAATTGGATCTCGTGGGCGAGGCGCTCGCTCAAAAGGAGATTTTTCTGAAAGACATTCAGTCACCGGAGAAGAAAATATTTCTCCGTCGGGCATGGGACAGAGTCAAAGGTTTTGCAAAGGCGCATCCCATCATCACCACATTGCTGGCGGTGGCGCTGTTTGCAGGTGGTGTTGCGGGGGCCCTCCATCTTTCTGGTGCGTTGCAACTACAGCAAGCGGGCGTAGCCGTAGAAACAATCAAGGAGTTCCTGCAAGGGGCTGACGTCGTCAATTCAGGCATTGGAGACATGGGAGGATTAAACTCGCTCGAGGGAGTGCCATTGGGTAAATAAAGTCCCCCAATTAATATCCATGGCCGATCTAGAATCCTTACCCCCGAGCCCCGAACAAGAACCCTCTTTACGTTTGCTGGTTACGGAAGTGCGAGAGCTCGGTGGCATCACAGGAGAGACAATCATGGAGGAATGGGATGCAAGACGAAAGAAGGGAGCGCCTTTGACTGAGGTTGATGTTCAGCAGCGTATTGATTTTATTGAGAAGCATATCGATGCTTTGAAATACGGCAACGGACTCGAGCGGAGCATGTTCTATGCAGTTCGCGAACGTCTGCGTTTACGATTGGAGATGAAGCATGGACGCATTGATGCTGTGGATCAAAAAGATATCGAAGTGCTGAAAGATCTGGGCAAAAGAATCTCTTACGCACAGTACGAAGAGGCCGCGGTGGATGAAATCTTGGATGCTACCGAGGAAACCGAAGCATACCGGGATAAGTATTCGCTTGACCGCTCCGATATACATGGGCCAGTAGAACGTAGTACTTCTGAGGAAAAAGCCATTCGGATGCAACTCCAGGATCTCAAACAATTATTGCCCCAAATTGCGACGGTTCGAAAAATCCGTTACTACGAATTTCGCCTGTCAGAGGATCCAGAGAATTTCTCTTTTCGACAAAAAATCGATGCACTCCGCGCCACTCTTTCAGAGATGTCTACAGGTGAATCAATGGAAGCGTATTATGGTTTATTAGAGCAAAGGCTGCGCACGATCTTGAATCGGACGTCTGATGATGCGCAAGGGCAAAAGAATACAACACCGATTGCTTTGAAGTACGAACGAGAAACCATTGATAAACACTTTGATTCTATTTTACAGCAAAGAAACGCACTGCTTGGTAAAACGTCCGGTTTAGCTGAAAGAAAAAAAAAGCAATTGTCCGGGGAGCATACTCAAGCGATCGAGGATGGGCTGCGATTTACCGCGCAGTCTGTCAGACGCCGCGCGAGGGTCATAGGGCTTCTGACTCGGTCTGGCATTATCGACCAACCAGTCGCGGATCCCGCCACAGCAAAGGCACCGGATAGAGATTATGGCTTACTCGGAAAGCGCGATGTTATTGCTAATGAGCGAGATCGGAATATCGGGGTAATGGAGGAATATCTCCGGCATTTCAGGAAAAATGTTCTGAGAGAAGATAAGCGACTGGATCTACCGGGAGATGCCTCGGTGCCATTGGATCCGTCAATGGTGATTGAGGATCTGATGACAACACACATGATACCGGCAAAACTAATGCTCGCAGAACCTCTTGCACGTGCATCCACTGCACCGTGGGTCGTTCAGGACATGATGCTTGATAAGGTAGGTCTTCACTTCGATATTCGTGAACGCCGGACACAGGCAATTTTGGCGCCTATTTATGCACGATTAGGGCTTCCGGAAAATTATAGTCAACTTTCGGATAAGGAGAAGACAGCTGCTCGACATAGTCCAGTAGTTCAGCAGAAACTCAAGAGTGTGAAGAAGATCATTGATGAATTTTATGAGAACGAAATTCGTGCCATTCAGGCACTTCAGAACGACCTCCAGACCTTGCGCGCGCTGACACAGAAGTTTCCTCCTGAGGATCTGGTTCTTACTGATGAGCATACGCACTATGCAGCCATGCCAAGGTTGGAATCACTCAACACTCCTCAGGATGTTCTTGGGGCGTATATTTTCTTGCTTCACCATATTGAAAATGACAATATGGATGCTCTCGAAAAGGCGCAGAAAAAATATTTGGTAGACATCAAAGCTAACCTTGATCTAAATCTCGATATCTCCGATATAGAGCAGCAGCTAGCTAAGGCGTGGGCCCGTGAATGGGGCTTATCGGTAGCAGCGATTTTAGGAGAAGGCTTTGCAGGGTATCAGCTGGTGCGCAGAGGAATACCGATGGCCATGCGATCGAGTCCAGCGGTACTGCGTGGCACGGCAAAGGTCGTGAGCGGTACGACCAGACAACTGGGGAAACTTGCTCGTAGCATTGGAGGGGGGAAAGCGGCGGAGGCCGGAACTGCAGCCGAAAAAGTAGCCCAAAGTACTGGGAGAATAGCCAAGGTAGGCCGCGTACTAGGACCGATCGGTATCGTGCTGCTCGGAGTTCATTCACGTCGTGTTATGGACCGTGATCAAAGGTTACGGGAATTATCGAAGTTGGATGGCATAACCGCGGCGATCGAGCTGATGGAAACAACAAAAGTAGATCACAAGGCTGTTCGTTATCATGATGAACTCAAATATTTGCATGCACGATTCGATGCAGTGTTGATGCAACAAAATGCTCTGAAGCTTCTGGCGGAACTGGAGCAGCGTTTTCCTACAGATTTGAAGAATAAAGACGCAGAGGCGCTTAAAAATCGTTGTTTCAACACAGAAAAATTCGCCCGAAAATTTGAGCAAGAATATAAGAATCTATTTCCCGTTACGGATTATTTAGTGAAAGATCCTGAGGGTGAAGAAGACGGTGTCGGCGTCAACGTTCGCGATATCAATAATGCGAGGGTCCGTGGCATGGAGTATGAAAAGGAGCAGAGCTTGCAGTCTGATGCCTTTAAGCTCTCCCGTTTTTTTAGCATTCCAAATCAACCTGATAGGCGCGAGCTGCTACGGGTGAAACAGTCGGCACACAATATATTTTCGCCGGAGGAATTTAAGCGTCTTTTTGCTGAGGCCGAAAAGGGGCGGCCACTCGATTCGGAACATTCGTTTGAGGATCTCAAGCAAGAGCATGAGAAATTGCTAGAAGATGCGGCCGATTTCTTGGACACTGTACCGAAACAATAACGCGGGATGCCTGGAGTTTCAGCCCTAGAAGGGCTAGCATAGTGCAACTATGGCGATCCGGAACTTCTGCATCATCGCCCACATC
>CAZLUK010000102.1:0-21562 GCA_964562735.1 uncultured Candidatus Peribacteria bacterium | reverse complement strand
GTCATATCTGCAATGCGAAGAGCTCCAAATACATGGTCGGATAGATCGTATTGGCTTGCAGGCTGCTTTACAATCGGGCTGAAGCCACGGGGTTTAGAACCCAAGGCATGGAAATCAAAAGCCAATTCCCTCACCTCATGTCGATGACTTTTTGGGAATGGCAGTCAAATAAATTTGACATATTATCAGTAATAATCTATTATATTAATATATGACAAATGCGCGTACATCGAAACCTTCATACGATCATGAAATCGCTGATACCAGGATTCATATTCAGAATACTGGCGGAACCTTAGGGATGGAGGAGGGGAAGAAAGGTAGTGGACTCGTGCCCGCAAAAACGGCGACTCAACTCCTCAAAGGGTTAAATATTCCCGAGAGGGTGCGAATCACTCTGGAAGACTCACCGAAACTCTTGGACTCTACAAACGTAACGTATCAGGACAGGGTACGAATGGCTGAGAGAATTGCAAGCCAATACGACGATAACGATGCATTTATTATCCTGCATGGTACAGATAGCATTGCATACACTTGTGCAGGAATAACGATGATCTTTAAAAAAACAATGCAAAAACCCATTGTTGTCGTTGGATCACAAATGACAAAAACAGAGCCGGGTACAGATATGCGAAACCAGATTGAAAATGCTATCCGTATAGCCCAGGCCTTCAGTGAAACAAGAAACAAACTTGGAGAAGTGATTGACAGAGGCATCGCTGGAGTTTTTAGCGTAGCATCAGGAGAGGTGTTCGACGGTGCGCGTCTGGAAAAGACGCACGACGGCAGCTTTTCATTTCTAGATACGCCTGGTCGTCATCCCGTTGCGTCGATACAACAGTCGGATATTGAGATCAAAGAAGAGCTCGTACGTAGGACAGACCCGAGAATTAAATTACGTGGCGTTACTCTGGAAAAAGAATTTGAGCCCAATATGGTAACGATAAGGGTCACTGCTGATACTCCCGCATTCGTACTCACAAGTCTTGTGCAATCGGGTGCTATTAAGGGAATTATCCTGGAGGGTTTAGGAGCCGGAAATGTACCCGACATTAAAAGGGGAGGACAAATCTCCGGTCAAAATCAATCTTGGATTGATGCGATTCAACTTGCTACTGATGCGGGCGTGCATGTCGCAATTCTCTCACCATTTAAAGATGGTCAAGTGAATCTAGATCGATATGCACTCGGAAAAAAAGCAAAGAAAGCGGGTGCTCTGAGTCTTGGAAGCCTTACACCAGCCATGGCTGATGCAAAATTTCGTCAAGCCATCGCAAAATACGGTAATGATCGAGATATGATTCAGAAGTCTCTTTTAACAGATCTGGCAGGAGAACTTTCGAGAGGGAAACAGAATAAAGCAGAGCATTAATTCTTGGATTTAATCCACCCCCGCACCCTCATCGCTTCCACTATCCTCCCGACCGCGATATTGAATGCCGCTTCACGATACGAAAGGCCATTCCGCTTCGACTCCGCACGCACATCATCGAAGGCCGTAAGCATGATTCGCTTAAGTTCACTGTCCACGCGGTCCGCAGTCCACTGCGCTCCGGAGCGGCCTTGGACCCACTCGAAGTAGCTCACGGTTACGCCGCCGGCATTGGCGAGGATATCGGGAACGACGATCACTCCGTTCTTCTTTAATATCTCATCCGCTTCCGGTGACACCGGGCCATTCGCAAGTTCCAGAATAATTTTCGCTTTTATCTTCTTCGCGTTCTTCTCCGTGATCACGTTATCGAGCGCGGCGGGAATCAGGATGTCGCAGTCGGACTCGAGAAGTTCTCCGTTTGAGATCACCTCGGTTTCATCGAGCTTCAAGCGCTTCAAGTCGCACACGGAGCCCTTGCAGTACTGGCCGCGAACTGAGCCGGTATTCACTTTGTACTTATGAATACGTATGGGATCCAAGCCTACTTTGGAATAAATGCCGCCTTGAGAATCTGACACGGCGACGATCATCGCACCGGCACCATGAAGAAATGTCGCGATCTCGGAACCCGCATTGCCGAATCCTTGCACTGCGACTCGAAGCTCGGTGAGGTCCAGTGCTTCGATCTTTGCGAGTTGTTCTAAGATGAAAAATCCTCCCCGGGCAGTCGCTTTATCTCGACCGACAGAACCCCCGTAGGAGAGTGGCTTACCTGTAATGACCGCGGGAGAGTAGCGACCAGTTACCTTCTCGTACTCATCACGCATCCAAGCCATGATCTGCGGAGTCGTATTCACGTCCGGCGCCGGGATATCCGTATCCGGCCCGATGTCCTTCGCGATCACGCGCATGTACGCGCGGCTCATTCGTTCCAGTTCTCCAGGCGATAGCTTTTTTGGATCCACTTGAATCCCTCCCTTCGCGCCGCCGTACGGGATATTCACGACTGCGGTTTTTATCGCCATCAGTGCTGCGAGCGCCTTCACTTCTTCGATGTCCGCAGCCGGGTGATAACGAATACCGCCCTTGTACGGACCGCGGGCGTTACTAAACTGCACGCGATAGGCCTTGAACTTTTTCTTCTTTCCATCGTCACCTTTGAACTCCACTGCGTGAGTCAAAATTTTCTGAGGCTTCAGCAGCAGGGCCTGTTCTTCCTTACGAAGCTTCAATCGTTTCATCGCATCATGGACGAAGCTCATGGCTCGTTCATACGGAGTGGCAGTGCGCATAGGTACTAGAGAACATAGATATACTACTCTCTATATTTGACGTACTAATTCCATGATCCTGCCGCAGACGGTACACTCTGGCTTGTGCAAAAATCGCTCATCGTACTGGCTACAGTACTCTCCCTGACTATTCCCGGTGGGGCCTTCGCCATGCAGACCCAAACATTGGATTTCGCCGAAGGGCGCATCAACGCCGATTGGGTAGGCCAGGGAGACATCAAGATGCAACAAGCCAAAGATGGAATCTTACTGGAGACCGGCAACGGAACCGGCCTGCTTCTCACAACCCTCGCCGCTAATTTTCAGCCGCAAGCCAGCGTGATTCAGGCGGCGTCTCCGGTGCCATCACGATTCTACTTTGCCTGGATCATGACTAGTGGTCCCGGGCATTCCACGTTTACGATGCCGATAAACCTCACGACCGGCACGGAGGAAGAGCAAGATTTTTCACTACAGCGGGAGACTGAATGGAGAACCGGAGAAAAGAAGATCGGCATCGTTCTTCCGCCCCACACCACAATCATGCTGATGCGGATCGAGCTCAAAAAGTGGAACATGTTTGAACAAAGTCTGGAGGTCGTTAAATCTTTTTGGACGTTTGATGAGCTCCGTCCCTATAGCATCAACTTTGTGTGGGGGCCGCAGGTGGGTCTGAATTCCTTTGAAAGAAGCCAGCTCTATACCAATCTCCCGCCGGCCTATTATTCGGGAACCCTCATACTGAACGCGGCGATTATCCTGATTTTGCTAGCAATCGGAGCAACCGGCAAAGTCCGGAAAACGCCGCAACGGAATGTAATCCTTCAATGTGCGGTGGTGCTGTTTGCGGGATGGATTTTGCTCGATGTGCGGATGGGAAGCGAGTTTCTGTCATGGGTATGGCACGACCGGGAAACTTACATAGCAGCGGATGCGGAAGAACGCACATTTCGGGACCGGGACCGGTTTTACGATTTTGCCGAGTTCTCGAAGCAATACCTGAAAAATCGCAACAGTTACGTGTTCTTTGCCGAGCATCCCTGGCCATACTTGGGCGCTATGCGCTATGTCACGTATCCATCGATTCCCGGCATCGACTATTTTACCGATGACACGTGGGTCATCTATCAAAGAGCGGACATGGGAGTGGACCAAGCCGGACACATGACGATCGACGGGCAGTCGGTATCACCCGCGGGAAAGGTACTCGGACGTTTCGATAAAAATTCATTTATTTTCCGTGTGTCCAAATGAATATTCTCGCATTCCTCATCGGTGTCGGCATCGGAGCGATTATAGGATGGCTTGCCATAGCGGTAACTGAAGGTAAGAATCGGGTTCTTAGTTCCGGCGAACGTCTGGCCTACGGCTTTGTACTTGGCCCTACACTCGGGATGTTCATGGTCTTCATCTGCCATGTAACCGGGCTCACGAAACTGAATCTCACGGGTTTTCTGCTACCGCAGTTGGTAACAATTTGTACGCTCGGAACAGTCGCTTGGATGCGAGGAGGACTGGCGCTGCGATCGAACACTGGTCCGTTCGCACCTGACCGCAAATATCCGCGCTGGATGACAATCGGCGTCATCATCCTGGGTCTGTGGACAGCGCTCAAAATTGCGGCGGGGGCCTACGACCTCGTGAACGTACCGACATACTGGGATGACTCGTTTAACAACTGGAACATGCGCGGTAAAATTTTCTTTGTTACGCAGGAGCTGACGCTTGAGATTCCGATCGGGAATGGGGTGACAAGCGCCACGGAAGGCGTGAGCTCCTATCCGCCGGGGCTTCCGATGATGAAGACCTGGCTCGCGGTGCTGCGCGGCGAATGGAGTGAACCGCTCATAAACGGCGTGCATTTGGTCTGGTTCACGGGGTTGATAGCTGTGTTCTATTTTACACTAAGAAGATATGTTGATCCCCTGCTCTCGGCGCTGGGGATCTGGGCGTTTGTCTCGCTGCCACTCGTGATCATCCACGGCAGTAATCCGTACGCTGATATGTTCGTGGCTGCTCACCTGCTCCTGACAGTCTCAGCACTGCTGGGGCTCCAAAAAGCATCGGTGGCCGAGGACGTGATGACCTGGACAAAGCTATTTTGCCTCGCACTCGGGCTGCTCGTTCTCACCAAAAACGAAGCCCTGCTCATTCATGCGCCCCTGCTATTTTTGGCCGCCCTAACGTTGTATATGAAAAAGAAAAAACTTTTGACATCGGCTGATCACCGAAGAACAGTGGTAATCGGATTCGCGCTTGTTCTTACCTTCGTATTGCCGTGGCTCGCTTTCAAATGGATGAACGGTCTTACATTCGGCAATGCCAAATCTGTGAGCAACGTCTCACTGTCTTTTAATCCGACAGTGCTACAGGCAATCTGGTTCCACTTCACGCACGAACCGAACTGGCTTTTTCTACCGCTCGGGCTGATCTTGGGATTTATCTTCGCAGGACGAGCCCTCTGGAAGACGCCCACCGGAGTGCTTGCTGGTTTCCTCCTGGCCGACGTTCTCCTCCAATTTGCGCTTTTCCTCTTCATTCCGAGCCTCGCGACCGAGGCCATCATGCAAACGGGTTTGAGCCGGGGGCTTCTGCAGGTCGCGCCGGTAGCCATCGTGCTCCTGGCGATCCTCGTCATGCAAAAACCGCTTCGTGCTTAGTGCCAGCCTGCATCTTCCAAAAACTCTCGTCCCAAAAGTCGAACTATGGCCCTCACTGTCTTGCTAGATTGCAAATTGGTGCGACGACGAGCGGTGTGCCTATCCCTGTTCATTTCCTCCATGTTCCGCTGCCACTCCAGAAACTCTGCCATGTCCTGCGTCGTGTGAATTTGGAGATACGTTTCTGTCAGATAGGCCGACTGAAGTGTTTGAGGCCAAATTTCTCTTCCATGTGATTGAAGAAGAGTATGCCCATGACAGTATCCGCGGCAAAACGCCGCAGGTCTTGTTGGAAGGAGAAAAAGCGCCGTATTTCACGGACATGAAAGTGAAGATCGCACTTGAGGCGTACCTCATGCGCCGCATTGCTGAGCACGGTAAGGCTGGAGCAGGTGCGGACATCATCCGGCACGACATTTTGAAGGGCCTGCAATCGAACCTTGGAGAATTCAACGACGATGTGCAAACGTTTCTAACGTATACGATGACTGCAAACGTTATGTACTCTGCTCATTATAACAATCTCAACAATCGTCTCGCAAAGGATGATCCTGAGACACTGAAAGCGAGAGTCAGCCATGCCGAAAAAAAGATGGCCTACAGTCTCACGGGGCATGATCTTGAGGAGCCAAATTCACTCCTCCTCATCAAACCCGGTTCGGGAGACGAGGAGAAAACGGTTGCGGTCGGACGCGACGTGCTGCTCGGGAACCTCGAAAACCTTGGACTCAAGGATTCACTGCCACCCATCGTCCACATCAATATCGAGCTCAATAAACCTATTGAGACGTGGGAAGACTTCCTCGAAGTCGAAGCGCGCATGGATACCAAGGCTGCGGTGGTTGAAAAAGTATTTGGCGGGAATGTCCGCATGTTCACGACGTATTCGTATAACCGGATCGTTAGCACGGGCGAGGAAGGCGTCTGCCGCGTAAAGCAATTCATGCCTCTCAACGCCAATCCGTCGAACCGTAAAATTTTGATCGGTAGAGATGAGGACATCGGGTACGGCATCAACAAACAGAATTTTGATGCCAAAGTTCTGCGCGCACGCGAGCTGGCCTACACGATGCAGGACGACACGAAATAAGTCTGTTATCCAGACATATTTTATAAAGAATGCAAAGTCGCGCGGATCACGACAGATGGCTATGCTGCTGACCATGCACTCCTACGCCGCCCAACTCGGAAACAATCCTTCGCTCTCAGTCGCCGAACTGGCGGCCGTACTTCCGGATTTTACAAAAGAACATTTGTTCCCCGGACAGGTCGTGACGTTCCAGACGGCGACAGACCTGGATCAGGCCTTCTTAAACCGCATTGGCGGCACCATCGTCATGGCCAAAGGCATCCTCGGCGACTTCGCGGTGGGGCTGGGAGATCTGCCCGCACTGCTGGCGGCTGAACTCAAGACCGTGAAAGGCAAAGCCACCTTCAGTTTGCGCTGCTTCGGAATTTCTCCGAACCGCATCCACGATTTATACAAAACGTGCAAGAAGGTACTGAAGCACAAGGGCGTTGCCAGCCGCTACATCGGCTCCGAACGCGAGGCCGCCAAACCGATCCAGCTGCATGACGAAGGTGCTTTGGACCCGAAGAAAGGCTGCGAGCTTGTGATCTTACAAGATAAAGACCGGTTATGGATCGGGCGCACGGTAGCCGCGCAGAACGTGAAAGCCTACACGCTGCGGGATATGGAGAAGCCAGTCCGTAATACAAAAGTTGGTCTGCTACCTCCGAAGTTGGCGCAAATTTTATTAAACTTCGGCTTCTTCTTGACCAGAAACGAGCGAACGAGCGAACGAGCAACGATAACCGTCTTTGATCCATTCTGCGGAACGGGCGTCATCCCGATGGAGGTGATGATCGCCGGATGGAATGTGCTGGCGTCCGACAGCTCGCAGAAAGCTGTCAACGGATGTGAGAAGAACATCGAATGGGTCAGAAAAATATTCAAGATAGCTAAGAAGGACATCTTGGCCGATGTCTGGAAACAGGATGCCAGGAAGCCGTTTGATCTGAAGGAAAAGCCGGATGTCATCGTCACGGAGGGAACGCTTGGTCCACCACTCAAAGACAGGGCAACCGTCAAAGATGCCGAATCGTACTGCAAAGACGCCGAAGAACTGACTGCCGCATTCCTCAAAAACTGCGCCGCCACTCTGCCCGGCGTACCAGTCGTCATGACCCTGCCGGTCTGGTACGCCCAGAAGAAGATGATCCACCTGACGAAAGTCTGGCAGGTGGCCGAAGACTTAGGCTTCCGTCCGTCACTGCCGCCACACGCCGATCCATCACTGCCGGAACGCTTTTCGATCATGTATCGCAGGAATGATCAATTCGTGGGACGTGAGATCATTCTGCTGAAGCCGCGGAAGAAGGAGTAAAAAGAGTAAAAGGAATGAAAAGAATGAAAAGAATGAAAGGAGTAAAAGGAATGAAAGGAGTAAAAAGAAGAAAAGGAGTAAAAGGAAGAAAAGGATTGAAACGATTGAAAACATGATTATCGCTTATCGTTCTCGGCACTTTCTCATCATTGCCTTTCTTGTATGGCACATGTTCGCGGTGGCCGCCTACCTGCTGCCGTCCAACGACGACAGCCCGTTCAACGCCGTGCGACGATTCTCCGTGCCGTACGTTCTCGGCCTCAGTCAGTGGCAGCAATGGAATATCTTCTCGCCAAATCCGCTGCAACGCCTGAGCGTATATCGCGTGGAACGAAGAATCGGAGACAGGTGGGAAACCGCGATGATCATGGATTTTCATCGCCTTCCGTGGTACGCGAGAGCGAAAGAGCTCAAAGTCCTCGGCAGGCTCCAGGACGACTGGAAAGCACTCCTGCCTTATTATCTGTCATCGCTGTGTTCCAGGATTCCCGGCGGCTCCGGCACCGAGGTACGGCTATATGTGCAGACAACCGTTCTGCCGAGTGATCTCAGAGCGTTACAGCGGACTGCGCAAACCGTGAATGTCCCGGATGAAAGGCTCCTCGTATCCGTCCACTGTCCGCAATTCTGATGAAAAAAAATCCGGCTATCGCTCTCAGGGCATACGCATTCTGGTTCCGGCCGATCTCGGCTGCGGGCTTCGGGATGATGCGGGTGGCGTTCGGACTCATCACATTTTTGACGATGCTGCTTGCAATTCCGAACATACAACGATTCTACGGACCTGCTGGAATTTTGCCGCGGAACATGATCGGCCAGATCGTGCGTTCGCAGTGGAGATTTTCACTGCTTGATCATGTCGGAGCAACCGGAACATGGCTTCTGTACGCCGCTCTTTTAGCTGCACTGTTCTGCGTCATCACCGGCATCGGCCGGAAGTGGATGCTCCTGATAGCGGTCGCTCTCCTGTACTCGTTTCACGAGTATGGGACCATCACGCTCGATGGCGGCGATACGCTACTGCGGCTCCTGGGATTCATCCTGCTGTTATCACCGTGTTACCGGACATTTACGATCGCCAATCTCCGTCAGCGGCTGAAACTGATCCGTGAAACCGGCAAAGATCAACCAGTGTCCAAGCGCACAATGCCGATCTGGCCTTACCGACTGCTGCTATGGCAAATGATCCTGATCTATGTCTCGTCGGCCGTGGAGAAATGGAGCGGCGACACCTGGCGGGAAGGATCGGCAGTGGCGATAACGCTGCATCACACGGACTTCACGCGCCTCTCACCGTGGACAGCTGACCAACTCACGGTTTTCAGCCCGCTGGTCGGCTACTTCACGGTCTTCTCGCAAATAGCATGGGTACTACTGCTAATTTTGGGATTCCTGTCGCTGCTCGGCATCGTCACGAGCCACGCTACCAGCGTCTTCAAGCGGGCACTGCTGCTGTGCGGTCTCCTGCTCCACGGCAGCATCTTTGTTTTCATGGACGTCGGTACGTTCTCGCTCACGGTGTTCGCGGCTTATCTCGGACTACTACTGGATGATGATTTCCGTGCAATCCGACAGCGGCTGAATGCACGGATGAAAGGGCCGATTGTTATGCTCTACGACGGACGCTGCGGCCTCTGCAAAAAAAGCATCTTCATATTCTCGCTGCTCGACTGCCTGCACCGAATACAATTCGCAAATTTTCATGACCCGGATTTGAAGCAACGATTTGCCTCAAAGATCAACCTCAAAGAGCTGAATTCCGCCATGCATGTGCGGGTACGGGACGGCTCGTACCGCAAAGGCTTCTGCGCGTTCCGTGTGCTTGCGTGGAATTTACCGGCGCTGTGGATACTGGTACCGTTTTTATACGTTCCGGGGGTTTCGATGATGGGGGAAGTGACGTATCGGTTTATTGCACAGCATCGGTCGACGATTGCCTGATACTAATTCCATCATCGATTACGCCATCTACTTGCAAAACATAGATAAAGGCATGTAATATTTTATTACTTGGTTCCCATGACAATAAGTGCTTCAGAGGACGGCAAGGCTAATTCTTCTAGCGAAGCGCTATGGCACGATGGAAATCGTAAGAGAGAAGCAGCACTATGGCCGGAAGATACCGCGCAGGTTACTGTCAGTGCCATCGCAAAACTTATCCGTGATGCAACACGAAGAACAATTGAACGTTTACTTGATCAGCACAAAAACGTGCTACCCGTAAACCCCGAAACAAAGGTTCCAAAATATCTATGGGAAGAAATTCGAAACATCGATGAATTGGCACATACAATCACTGAAATGAATTCTGGAAACCATACATTGGCTTCTGTCGATCTCAACACAGGGGACGTCAAGGTTTATGGTTGGAACTGTGTAGATCTTCGCCTATTCTGTAGTCAGCGAGCAAATTTTGATAAAAGTGGGGATGCGACACGTGCCATCCAAAACATCAAGAAAATATTGAAACCAGTAGGAAGAGCGAATGTTCGGAGTCTACCGGTGTATGTATACGACCGTAAAGAGGTTTTGGATTATTTTGAACGACAGTCTGCGGGGTATGAACCGGCCGTAAATGCCGCATACGACAAAACTGATGCAGCTCCGGGGAGCCATGAAAAAATAAGAATATTAGTCAGTCGCTTTGCATCGGGGGCTCCTCTTTGGAATCCCAAAGATCGAAGGAATTACGAAGGGTGAATACCATAGACCGACCGCGGCGGCGGAATTCTGCTACAATGCCGGGCAATGCGCGTGCTCCTCTACTACAAATACGTAACCGTTCCGGATCCCGCGGGAGAAACGGAGCGCCACCGTGCGCTTTGCGAACAACTAGAACTGAAAGGCCGCATTCTCATTAGTGCCGAAGGCCTGAACGGCACATGCTCGGGGACAAGAGAAAATATCGAAAAATATAAACAAACACTCAATGCCCACCCGCACTTTTGCGGAATCGACTTCAAAGAATCAGACTCGGTAGCACACGCATTCAAGAAACTGTTCGTCAGATTGCGCCCGGAAGTCGTGACTTTCCGAGCCGGTATAGAAGCCAAAAACGCCGCACCGTACATCACGCCATATCAGCTGCACGCCGAACTGGAAAGCGGCGCGGATCTGGTGCTGATCGATATGCGTAACGACTACGAAGCCGAGATCGGCAGGTTCAGAAATGCCGTAACTCTGGCGCTAAAAAACTTCCGTGATCTGCCGCAACATATGCCTGATCTGCAGAAGTACGCAGGCCGTAAAGTGGTGACGTACTGCACGGGCGGCATCCGCTGCGAGAAGGCGTCAGCGCTGCTGAAAGAACACGGATTTACGGACATAAGACAGCTGGAAGGCGGCATCGTAAAATACTGCGAAGAGTTTCCGGACGGATACTTCGACGGAAGCCTCTTCGTCTTTGACGAACGCAGAGCGGTGCGATTTCCGGGCAAACGGAAGCCGACTTACGTCTCTCAGTGCTCCTACTGCGGATGCGAATCAGATCGGCATATCGACTGCACGGATAATATTTGCCATACACTCTTGGTCTGCTGCGAGCGGTGCGAAAAAGTGCATGATGGATTCTGCAAGGCGCATGAGAAAGTTAACAGCGCTTAAACGGTGCGCGGCTGGGGGAAGATTTCCTTGCGCCTGATGTACACCGCGCCGATGAGGATGATGCCGAAGAACACCAGCCGCAGTGGCCCCACTAACCCGGGTGACAGCGGCACGAACCGCAAACCTTCCTTCAGGAGGGTGAGGAGAACGACCGAGAGCACCACACCGGGTACACTGCCGGGTTTACCCGCAACGATGCACATGACTAGAAAAACGAGCGCAGGAAATCCGTAATCGTTCGGGTGCAATAAGCCGATGTACTGCGGGAAAAACATATTGCTAAAAAGCGATCCAATCCCCGCGATGAGAAACGCCTGTAGGTACACCCACCGACGGCTGATCCCCAGAGACTCGGCGTGGAAACGGTTTTCGGCGAGCGCGGTGAGAGACCGGCCGAGCGACGAACGATCAATGCGCCACATGAGCAAAGCCCAGAGCACGGCTATGAGCACCGTGACAAAGGCGAAAGACTGCATGCTCTGCAGACCCGACATACGCGGAATCTGGGCGATGCCGAGCGCGCCGCGCGTGAGGGTGACCCAGTTGAGGATGACGGCTATGGCCGCCAGGTGGCAGGCGATGGTAAGGATGCCGAGTGCGTCCGAATCTAGCCTGAGGGCGAGCCACGCGAAGAATATGGAAAGCAGTAGAACGGCGACGGTTCCCGCTACGATCCCCGCGAGATAGTTGCCGGTTTCGCGCTGCACCAGGAAAATAGCGTAGGCCGCGACCAGGCTGACGGCCAGGGACCCGAAGTGCAGGATTTTTCCGCGACCGAACACCAAGTTGTACCCGAGCGTAACCGGGACGAGCATTGCAACAGTGATTATGATGTGCAATGCAAAAGTCATGCGGTGCGGAGTTTGGAACCGAAGAGGCCTTGGGGCTTATAAAGAAGGAAGGTAATGATGACGAGGAGCGCGACCGTGCCTTGGTACCCGGCGGGGATGTAGACCCCGAAAATAGACACACCGACTGCAAACTGCTCCAAAAGCGCTATGCCATATGCGCAGATAATAGTACCCCGCAGACTCGTTTTGCCTCCGGCGATGAGCGCGGCGTAGGCCTTGATGGTGATTCCGAACCCGAGGGTGGGCGTAAGGTTCTGATCGATGCCGAGGTAGATGCCGCCAAGTCCGGCCAAAACACCGCTGAAGACGAATACCGCCCGGTGCAGAACACGAGAGTTGATGCCGAGACTCTCAGCCGCCTCGGGGTGTTGGACTGTGGCGCGCACCCGTCGCCCGAGCGGACTGCGGGCGAGAAACCACGCCAGAAACGCAAGGAAAAGAAATGTACCCGTCACAATTACTAGCTGCTCGATGCTGAAACGTACCGAACCAAACTCGATGAAGTGCTTGACGCCGCCGATGATGCTGCGCGGGTACTCTTGGAAAATCAGAAGCAGCAGCCCATCCAGCACCATGCTGGCGGCGATGGTGGTGACCATCGGCAGCCGCTTATCCCGTCGGTAGAACGGGCCGACCGTGAGCTCGAATACGATCAAAGTGAGCACCGCGCCGATGACGATGCCCCCCGCGATACTGATGGGCAGAGGGAGATACAAACTCCGGTGCAGCCACCACGTTGCGTAGCCAGTGAAGAGTGCCAGTTGTCCGAGCGAGAAATTGAAGATGCCGAGCATGCCGTAAACCAAAGCCAGTCCGCACGCGAGCAGAGCCGCGAACGAACCGGCGATGAGTCCGTTGACGATAAGCTGCATTATTCCAGGGTAATCGGCTTCACGGTGAACGTGCGACCATTCTTGAATTCCTTGAGCACGAAGGGCACGCCGACGACGTCGCCGTTCTCATCGAAGTGAATGTCGCCGATGATGCCCTGATAACTCTTCAGAGTCAGGAACGCATCCCGGATGGCCGTGCCGTCGGTACCATGCTCATCGATGGTCTCCATGAGCAGTTTGGCCGCATCGTATGCATGGGCCGCGAACGCAATACTGGACTGAGCCTTCTCGTACTTCGCAAGGAATTTCGTTTCGAAGTCCGTGCCTTCCCCGGACGTGCGTACCGTGACGAGTTGCAAACCTTCGGCGGCTTCCTTGGCGATATCCCCGAGCGTGGAGGAGTCCGCGACTTCATGGGAAAGGATGGGCTGCTTGAAGCCCGCATCCCGGTACTGCTGGACCAATGCGGCCATACTGGCGTCCCCGTTCGTGTTTGGATAGAAAACGTCGAAATCCGTTTTTTTCAGCTTCTCAAAAATGGAGCGGAAATCCTTGGTGCCCGGTTCTACTTTCTCATCGAAGACGATGCCATCGTCACCGACGTCTTTGTACATGCCTCGGACGACTCCCTGGCAGAAATCGGTATTCTCGCTGATCATGGCGACCGTCTTGTAGCCTTTTTCACGGATGACCTTCGCCGTGGCGACTGTCTTCAGTGCGTCACTGGGGTAGTTACGGAAGACGTACTTACCGGCATTCGTGATGTCTGGGCTGCTGCTCCCCGGAGAAATAAGAACGATCTTCGCAGCTTCCACTATCGGAGCTGCGGCGAGCGTCTCTCCACTACAAAGTCCGCCGATGATGGCAACAACTTTATCGACGTTAACGAGTTTTTGCGCGGCACTTGCAGCATCGGAGCCGTTACATCGGCCATCCTCGACGATGATCTCCACCGGCTTGCCTTTGATACCGCCCTTGGTGTTGACCTGATCCACGGCCATCCTGATACCATTTACCATATCCACGCCCAAAGACGCGGCATCGCCAGTCACCGCCATGATAACACCGATGCGGATGGTCTGAGTACCCGACGAGCACGCGGAAAGCGCTAACGCGAGAGCAGCCAGTATGAATGATTTCTTCATGAGAGTGAGGGGGAACAGAGCAAGTGTAAAACAGAAAGCGGAAAGCGGAAAGCAAAATGTATGTAAAAAATACCCTTCACTTTCCACTTTTCACTACTCCGTCGGATCGGCGCCGAAATACAGTTCTTTGAGCTTCGCATTACCTCTAATCTCGGCGGGTTTCCCCTCCAGGACGACTTCGCCAACATCCATTACGATCACCCGATCGCAAATCTTCTGGATAAAGGGAAGGTCGTGTTCGACGATCAGGACGGTTTTGCCCTGTTGCTTCAGTTTCAAGATGAGTTCGGCGATCTGCCCGGTCATCTTGGGCGACACGCCCGCCGTTGGCTCATCTAATAGAAAGAGTTCTTTGCCTGCTGCGAGCGTGCGGGCAATTTCGAGCAGGCGCATCTGGCCTCCGGAGAGCGTATTCGCCTTCTGCTTCGCATGGTCTTGTAGGTGCACCGTCTGTAGCGTTGCTCGGACGGCATCGGAGAGATTGCCAAGCGCCGTGCGCTGCTGCTTCGGCAATGACTCAAAAGCGACAAGGACATTCTCGGAGAGCGACATCTCCCGGAAAATGCCGAAGTTTTGGAATACCCGTCCGATGCCGATTCTGGCTCTGGACGGCGCAGGTAGGTGCGTGATATCGGCGAGCCCGAGGCGGATTAACCCCTTGGTCGGCTTTAAGAAACCGGAGATCACATTAAAGAACGTCGTCTTCCCCGAACCGTTTGGGCCAATGAGACCCACCACCTCGCCTTTCTCCACGTCCAAACTGATGCCATTCAGGATGTGCTGACCTTGGATGGTGAGAGAGAGATCGCGGACAGATAGGAAGGGCATGCACTAGATTCTATCACCTCCGTAGCTTCTTGATGCTCACCGAATACACAACCGATATAGCCAATGGTATATTGCAGTACAGAAACAAGCGGATACCCTGGGCAAGAACGATCAGGGGAAAAATTGATGCTTTGAGTAATCTGCGGAGTCTTTGAATCCTGAAATATAACTTCGTAACCTTTGCCTGGTAACCAACGATTCAACGGATTATTGATATAACATGTAAGACCTCTCTCGCCTAACTTGCGTTTACACTCCTCAATCAACCGGATTATTTCTGGGTTACCCTGCTGCTCTGGAGTTATACCGCGCACATCACTGGCAACGATCGTGAGAATTTCTGGGGTACCGTTTTGCATAAAAAATATCCGCCTTCTAAGCGGATGGGTAAGGGACGCAGATCAGCGTCTACCTCCGCTTTGAAGCGGGAATAATAATAACGCCGATGATCGCACGTCCGCGGATCACGCAGCTACGGTACGACGGTATTTTCTGCTTGTCAAAGAAAAAAGTTTTCGGCTCTTTTCTGGGGCTTTTAGTAGCCCGCAAAAAGGAGACCGGTATGCTACTTCCATGATTCTGCATCGTACTATCGAGTCCCCCCTCGGTCCGCTTGGCATCACTGCCGATGATAACGTCATCATCCGAGTAGAGTTCGGGCAGGGAAAGATCGAAACTATAACCTACGCCACCCTGGCGAAAAAACTCCGCAAGCCCGGGGCAGTTCGGGCAGTGGGGAGCGCCTGTGGCAGAAATCCGCTCCTGATCCTGATCCCCTGTCATCGCGTAATCGGATCTAGCGGCCGCCTTGGTGGCTTCAGTGGCGGAATAAGCCGCAAAAAGCTCCTGCTGGCCGGGGAGAGGGAGGGAGTCACAAGTCATAAGTATTTTTACTTAAGACTTAAGACTTGTGACTTATTTACCGGCTGTTCTATCCAGTACAAGAACGCCAATCAGCCCTTACTTAAGCCAAACTGCAGGATTGTCATAAAATTGTGCAGGAAAAAGCCTGCCGGTGGACTTTAATGAAGAGTGGAATGTGATCGTCATTTCCCACCCCCACTCATGTCGAACCAAGACTTTGTCTCAGATGTTGACCGACTGCTTGCAGCACTGGACTCCACATCATCTGATCAGATTCAATCGGGTCCCTTGCCAGAGCTTGCACCGGACGTGATTGATCAGATTTTTGACCTAAAAGAAGAGACAATCGCTCACTTGCAGCTTGCGGGTGTTGTCCCGGGTACGATTGCTGAACAGGTCCCCGCAATGAAGCAACAATCAGTGGCGCCGCCAAGAGGTGTCTCTACTGCCACCAGGCCAGACATCGGCATTTTGGGTAAAGTTAAGAATTTGCTCAGGGGGAAACCAAAGCAACGATCACCCTACCGTCAGCTTGCATTAGGACAGCAGTTAGAACCACGCATGGCACTCGATACGGGCATGGCGGCTGAAGTGCGCTATCCGGATGCGGAAGGAGAGTTTGCCCCGCAGACCGAGTCGCTGAGTGCTGAACTGGCACAAACCAAGCGTGAGCGGAATGCGGCTCAGGCGGCTCTGGATGCTATGTTGGCTCCCACTACCGAGACCGTGCGAGAGACGGTGACGGTGCCTGCCGATCCCGTAAGCAGTGGGATGATAGAGGCCTACTATCCAAGCTATGGCTCAGTCCAAAATGCCGGCATTGAAAGCAGCCGCAGACCCGATCTTCAGGTCGGTCAGCAATACTGGCTGTGGCACGATGCCTATTTCGGCTGGCGAGTCCTGTTAGATTTTGATCTGAAAAACATTCCAAAGAACGCGAAGATTGAAAAAGCTGTCCTCACCGTGCAGGGTGCAAAGAAACTCAATGTCACCAATGAGAATGACCTCGCCCTCAACGTCGTTGGAGTGGCACTAAATAGCGCAGGCAAACCAAACAAATTCGGATCGGCGTCGCTCGGGGAAAAGTCCTACCCCGACTTTATCATCGGAGAGAAAAATGCAATTCAACTCAGTTCAGCTGATCTGTCACGGGGAGGCGATGACCGGCTCCGGTTTGGGCTCCGGATTTCTCAGGATCTAAAGAATGTCGCGCCCTCCCGGAGCGGGAACAATGCGTACGTCTTTTTCATCGGTAACGTGGCCGATCCCCTTACGGCGCCGGGGCTGCAGCTGACTTACACCGCGGAGAAGACAAAATCGAACCCCGCCTCTGCGGCTGAGTTGCAGCTCCAACGCGCAAAGATCGCGGCTCTCGACGCTAAGATCGAAGAATTGATGAAGCAACTGCAATCGGCATGTCAATCCAAAACCGGTAATCCGGAGACAACAATCGATGCGTGTCTGAATGCGATTGCGAAGGAAAAGCAGGCCTTAGAATTCATAAAAACCGCCGATGCGCTGCTGAGCCGGATTGATGTCCTCACTCAACCGTGGGACATTTCAGGTCAGGCCAACCGCCTGAAGCTTCTAAATGACCGGGCGGCACTGCTCAATGCGACTGCAAAGGAGCTAATGGTAGTGGGTAGTACCCTACCACCGCTACTGATGCTGGTGAATGCAAAGGAACCGGTGGATTTGCAGAATCTGTCCGAGCGCATCCAGATAGCCGCCCTGCGGCTGGCGGCCGCGATTGGGGAGTGGCAAAGGGAACAAACCGTCTTCGATGCTGAGCCGTGGCAGATGTTATCGGCGGCGTCTCGGGAACGGCTGTTTACGAACAACGCTCCCGGGATGCCCGCACTTGCGGTTACGAACCTGAGCGGCCCCAATGCCACGGTCTTCTTCGCAGGCTCGACCGAAGGGCGCACTTTACAACTGTTCGATCCCGGGGTTTTTGGCACCAAAACCGTCTTCTCTGCCCAAAACGGCAAGGAAGAGGCCACTACCCTGACGATGAACGCAGTAACCCCGAACGGTATCTACGCTGTCCAACTGTTTGATGCTCAGAAGAAAGAACTCAGTTCACTGCAGCTTCACTGGAACCAAGAAACTAAGACTCTGTCTCTCGTCAACGCAAACAATAAATTCGTTCCTACGACCACGATGCATGATGATGGCTCGTTACCCTATGCAGAGCTCTTCACACAGGCAAAGTCGGAGGAGGATCGTCAGGCTATTGTAGCCGGACAGGCCTCCGCAAAAGAACAGCTCTTCAGTGGCGTCGCCAGTGCCATCCCCACCGGATATGTCCCGGATTTCAACATGAATTTATCCAAGATTTTTAGAGAGAATGCGCAAATGCAGCTGATGCAGCTCGCAACCCTAAGCGGCATCAACTTCACTTTGACCATAGAGCAAGAGATGAAAGGCTTCCTCGAGCTCAATCCCGAGTACAAGCGCATCGGCAGCGGTAGCTTTGAAGCCGACAAAGGGTACTTCTTCAATCAATTTCACCGAAAGTTTGATGGTTACTATCAGGCAGCCGCCGAACTACTGCAGAAATCGATGGATTCGATCCTAGCAGCAAGGCAGGGCAAAAATATCGATACGCTACAGTACTGGAGAGGACTCCATACAATCGTTGATAACAACAATTATGGACAACAGCTCTTTACAGCCAAGCTTGCCGGAGTAGTGCAACCGAATGCCACAACGATGTTCGGCGCTGTCCAAGCGATCTACGACAAGCAATTTAATGAGTTCCTGGCATTCCAAGACAGTACGTACAAAGAGATGCGTGCCAGGCAGGAGGAATTTAAAAATTGGCAACCGGCTGTCAGTGCGGCAGGATCTGCGTCATCGCAAAAAGGTATGACTCCGCATGAGAGCGAAAGAATGATGCGAGCGAAGGTGAAAGCGCGGGATGCGGCAATGGAGCGGGGGGTCAGGGGTAATGAACTCCAGATGTATAACCGAGAAGTTATTCTCGCCCAAGAAAATAACCAAAAAGTCCTGGGAGGAACGGTCGTCTATGCCTATGGTGCTCCGCGGGACGGGGCAAAGATAAACTTTGAAACTGTGGCTGGAAGTGAGGGCACCGGAACGGTGGAGGAGCGCATTCTGGCGCACGTGAAGGCCTATCCCGCGGCTAAGAAATTTCTTGCCGGCCTCCCGGCTCTGCAGCAGGAAAGCATTGCCACTCTGTATCTCGCCAATAATCCGACCGACACATCGTTTCTGGAAAATCTGTCACCCGCAGTGCAGGAAAAGGTAAGAATCACGCTGGCCAAAGCAGAGTCCCTGACGGTGAAGCTAAGCGCAGGATTGGAAAATATGACGAGGGAGTTGGTGGAGGGCATCAGCTATTTCCCGACGACGCTGAGACCTGCTTACAATGTGTACCCGTACGGAGACATCCCGAGCGAAGGAAAAACTGACGATCCAAACATTCCGATTGCTCCGCGGGGACTCGAGATGATCACTTTCACGCTTAAAGAGCGAATGATGGTGAACCTGTCCACCGCGGCCGCAGACATGGGTGAAATCGAAGGAGCGCTGCTCAATGAATCAAAACCGAATATCGATTTCAAGCTCTTTGGAAAAGAGCACCCCGAGACCTTCTACTCAACGAACAAAAGAGTCAGCGGCGAGAGTATCAGCAGAGTCCTCAAGCCCGGAACGTATTACCTCATAATTTCGGATGCGACGTCCTATAAAGGCTTAACGAGCCAAGAGATGAAGCATGTCAGGCTTCCGGCAGTACCTGTTGAGCTGGAATTCAAAAAGTTCAATTCTGCGAATATTGAAGGAAAAATTTCGCTTGAGGGTGATCCAAGAGTCATGCCGGTGAGCATGCGGGTGGCGGAGTTTATTTCTGATGGAAATGGTGGAATGAAAAGAAACACCAACTACCACGAAGATCCGCAAAATGGTGGTGTCAGCCAACTCAAACCCAATCTCCCCGTGTGGGTGGTGGTGCATGGGAGGGTCGATAGCGAGAAAGGTGATGCAATTGCAGAATTAGCGAAAAACCTCTCGGATCGCTTTCAGGTAGTAACAATCGATTGGCAAAAAGCAGCTGCGGACAACGGCATCTCACCAATTAGTCTCTCCGGATCTGCATGGATCCCGTCTGTGGGAAATTGGGTAGCACAACAGCTACAATCACTTGGATTTACCAAGACGAACGTCAATATCGCTGTCCACTCTTGGGGAGCATATGTTGCCTACGAGACTGCGAAGACTTTCGGAGGAGTCAATTCCATAGTCGCACTCGATCCTGCCGAACATAACAAGTATCTGGGTGGCCAGTATTCACCGGAAAAAAGAGGTGTTGATTTCTCTGCTTTCGCAAGCCATTCTTATTCCTTGCATAGCAGTCAGTTTGGTAATGTCGCCGTCCCTAAATCTGCAGAGCATGCCTTTACCGTCAATGCAGCGAATGAGGGCTATGAATTTTGGGTACGCTTGAATGCAGATGGTTTAAATGCAAAAACACTCAGAGACCTTATGCTAAATGTACCTCATGCTAGTGCATATTTACGGAGCATGATCCCTGACCTAACTTCTTGGTACCTCGGATCAGTAACGTTTATCCCAGACACACTGCTCTCACTGGTCGATGCAGCGCTTGATGCATACAGAGAACACGGGTTTGCAGTCACGGCATTCTCCAACCTAATTGGCAAAGAACGAGGAACTGATGCTAGTCTCAATGCGATCAGTATCGACAACATAATGAAGGGACCAGCTCACGACAATGGGCAAGGAAACTATGACGGATCAATGATTGTCGATGTGATGATTGCCCGGGACTCAAATAATAAAGAATGGTGGAAGGCTAGCGCAAAAAATATTCGTCCTTACTAAACCATTTTCTCTTCGATGACAACGCAGTTCTCTACACCGAAGAATTTAGCCAAAATACTAGCACTGGTACTGGTATTTTGGCTTGGATGGCAGTGGTCAACGCACTACGTCAACTGGTCTCCCTACGACTTGTCTGAATATATTGCGAAGAACAATCTTCGAGTAGAAGAATGTAACAAACTCGTTGTGTTCAATCCTCCCGGACCCATGCCTGACGAGCAGATCCGAACATGTATTTATCTCGTCGCCGAACTCACCAAAGACCCCTCCGCCTGCGAGCTCTTGATGCCGAGTAGTTATGGATGGGATTGCCTCGGTGGTGCGATGGATTTCGAACCGTGTGTTTTTCTAGCAGATGGGGAGAAAACGGTCAAGGGTCAGGGTATTGTGACGACGTATGACCAATGTATTTCTGGACCCACATCAACGAAAAACCATGTGTGTTGCGCAATGGCTCGCATCACTTTCCAGGACAGTAATACGGAAAATTGCAATGTTTTCAAAAAATCAGACACCCTCAGTGATCAATGCCACCACGAAAAAGCGATTAACTCAAATAATCTTACGGAATGTGATTTAATGAAGAATCTGCGCAATAAAACAGCCTGCGAAGTTGGTGTACGTGCATTACTCACTAAATAATAGGGTACGCCACCATTTCGCCCTGCTCATCCATCGATTCAGCATCATCCGATCTCTTATATCTTTACCCCACCACCCATGCGTTCCCTCTCTCCACTCCACTTCATCGGCATTATCCTCGTAAGCTCACTTCTCTCCACACAAGCAGTATTTGGAGCAGAACGCGAAGATGATGCGAATCAGACTACTTCGCAAGCGGTTCGAACGCTCAGAGTACAAAATGAGCAAACC
>CAZLUK010000101.1:0-20599 GCA_964562735.1 uncultured Candidatus Peribacteria bacterium | reverse complement strand
CCAGAAATCGGGTGTATCGGTAGTGTAGGAAAGTGTTGCATCGATGCGGCAGAGGCCGGGATTTTTCTTCGTCGGAAGACCGATGACAAATGCTGCAGCTCCGGCTGCTGCCGAATACTCAAGGACGTCCCCGGGCTTACTCTGGGCAGTATCTGCGCCAATCGCGATGCCTGCACGGATCTGCTTGCTCTCGGCCATTGCGGAGACGATCTGGATCGCAGCTGTTCCGGCTTTACATGCAAACTCCAGATCGGCTGCGAAGCAAAACGGACTCAGGTGCAACGCACTTACCAGCATCCCGCTGGTTGGCTTTACGGCGTAGGGATGACTTTCGGAGCCGACGTATATGGCATCGATATTTTGTGAATCAATGTCGCCGGTTTCGAGAGCTATCTTAGAAGCCTCCCAGGAGAGTGTGAATGTGTCTTCGTCGATTGCAGGAACAGATTTCTCGATGATTCCGAGACTGTCGGCCTGTTCAGTGCCGCGTTTCCAGTACGTTGCGATCGTTGTGGATTCGATGCGATTACTTGGAATATAGCGGCCGAAGGAGAGGATGGTTGCTTTCATAGGATAGGTTTGAGATAGTCGATGTATTGTGCCGTAAAACCAAAGTTTTTATAAAATTTATGCGCATCAGTATTTTCAGCGATGCAGCCAAGTGCACAATGTGTCGCACCTGCTTCTTTTAGATATTTTTCCGCAGATTGCATCAATTGCGATCCAATTCCTCCTCCCTTTTGTGAAGACTCAACAAAAAGAGCATCGATGGTACCAATACGACAGGGTAACTTATTCAGAGTGTCGATCTCGCTCGGAATTTCCATTGTGCACATCACATATCCCACGAGGCTGTCTCCCATCTGCGCAACAAAAATTTTGCCATGGGATTTATTGATCAATCTGATCCGACAATCAATGTACGCATCAGCATCGAACTGTTCTTTTCTTCGAAAAATATGATGTGAGTCTAATGTTGACATTAGATCTATGAGGCTTGTCGCCATTGCTGTCAGGGCGAGACGGTCTTTAGGCTCGTAGGGTCGTATTGAAATTTTCATGGATGTTTATGGTAGCACATCATCTCGGGACGCGGCGTCCCGCCTGCGGGGAGGTGGTTTACCTCGCCAACTCTCCATGCGCCTTTGCCAGCTGATGCTCCGCCTGCGCCGCAAGCAGCGAGACTTCACCGGCGAGGACTGCAGCGGCAATGCTCTCTGCAAGTTGCTGCTTTGGCTTGAGGCCAGACTTTGTCCGTAGCAGGAGTTCTCTGCACTTGCTCTGGGCGGGAAGCAGCGTTCCTCCGCCGTGCGTGCCGACGATGATCGCCGGGAGGCGTACTTGGATTTTTAGTCCGGTCATCGTTTGTTCTACCTCGGTATCTGCAAGCGATCCTTCTACCGTGTGTGCGATGTCTTGGCCGGTCGCGAGATAGAGAGCCGCGATGATATTTGCCGCATGCAGATTTTTCCCGAGTGCGCCTGCGATCTCCGATCCTGCTTTCAGCTTGGCGTTCGCAACGTTCATCATCGCTTCCGGTGTCGATTTCAAGATGTTGGCGATGATTTCTTTCGAGAGGATTGTACTGACGATGACCTCATAGCCGCGGCCGAGATCATGTGTCCGGCGGCTCGGCTTTTTATCAGAGTCCACGTTGCCGGCAATCGTGATGCACTGTACGCCGCTGAGTTTTGCGGTCACCCAATCGGCGGCTCCCTGAGCGCCAATCGTGATCATATTCATTCCCATCGCATCGCCAGTATCGGCCGCGATCGTGAGGAACACGAATTGTTTCGCAATGTCGATATCGTAACGGGTGACATTTAGATGAGAACTAGTTGCATGAGCAGCGGCCTTCCAGTCGTTTTCGTCATTACGAATAAGATCTACGAGTTCCTGCACGCGGGTACTGGATGCTGCGCGGAAGGCGATGCTGCGCGTGATGCCGTGATCGGCGCATTTGATGACCGTGACGCCGGCCACTGAAACGGCTTTGCAGCCGCGGTTAACGCTCGCGACTAGTGCGCCTTCGGTAGTTGCAATCGGCAAGTGGATCTCAGCTTTGGCGTTATTTGAAAAAACAATACTGAGCGGCCCCGCGTACCCGACCGGTATCGGGACGACGCCGAACATTTGTTCGCAGTTTTTCTTTTCGGAGTCGCCGATCATCTTCTCGGTCGGTTCCAGTGGACCTAAGTCGGTTTTTAATTCGCGTTCGATGATCGTGCGGCGCTGGTTGATGCGTTGCAGGCTCGAAAGTTGTTCGGGGAGGTTACGGAGGTCCATGAGAACCTATTCTAGCATTAATCGTGACGCTCCCCCCGTCTTCGTCTTAAACACGATGCAGTTTTTCTGACGCTCCGCGAATTCCAACACTGTTTTTACGCTCTCGTCCGTACAGAACAGATGCACAGTCGGGCCGGCGTCCATAGTGTAGAGCACGTTCAGTTTGTCGCTGGCGCGCAGTCCTTCGATTTCGCGGAGAATCCGGTGAGTTTCTTCAGAGAGATACTTGAGAGGTGGATTTTGGGTTTCCATCACCCGATGCATATCGAGCGCGTCTGCTTCGGAAACAATTCGAAGTTTCTCAAAGTCCCGGGTCCGAATCGCTCCGATGCATTCTCGCATCCGAGCAGGAATGGCGCGGATTCTCGCGGCAAAGAGCGGGCTCGACGCTGCGGCGGCATGGCCTTCGGTCGATCCTACTTTCTTCTCCGTCATACTCGGCACGATGATGATGTCGTGGAGGAGCCAATGGTTCTCGTCTGCGATTTGTTCTCCGTATGTTGAGGCAATGCCTTCACCGTGATTCGTGAGAGCGACGTACCCCCCGTACGAATTCCGACCAGCGGAACCTGACCCGAGGCGTGAGAGAATACTGACGTCTTTGCGGCTCAGAGTTTTTCCTGTCACGAGTGCAGCGTACGCCTCACCAAGACAACTGAAGACCGCCGCTGAGGATGCGATTCCGATGCCGAGTGGGATCGCTGAGCGGATAACGATTGATAATTCCTTTGGAATATTTTTTTCACGACCGATATTTCTAAAAAATTCTTTCGACAATTCCCAGTGTTTTTGAAGACGACTGATTGACTGCTCGCTCGGGGGATTTTCATTGCTTGCCGCATCGTACGATCGCACTGCAAAAATGTCGGAAAATTCGACTGTCGTTTCAACCGTTGGCGTATCAAGAACCATCGAGAGCGAATCGGCGGCCGGGAGCCGGAGAGCAGCATCGCGGTTGCCCCAGTATTTGATGAGTGCGATGTTCGGCGAAGAAACGGCTGTGATCATGAGGAGTCATTCTGCCTGAGGAGGCAGTACCAGCACCATGCCCCCTCCCCCCGTTCGTCCCCCGGCACCGATCACTTTGGCAGAGCCTCCTTCGAGTTCGATTTGGGCGATGATTTGTTGAGTGGTTTCTGGAACGATGCCGAGTGCGATCTGCGCGCGGTGATGATCACGCATGACGGTTCTGAGCGATTCGCCTTTCAGAAGTCTCTCAGTGCAGTTGCCGATGGTTTCGATGGCTTCAGTGAATGTGTTTTTCTTGTCAACCGCTTCTTTCATCCACGCCACCAATTCTTTCGTTGTCTCATTCGGCTTGCCAGTATCAATGAGCTTTGCGCCTTTCAGAAGATCATTCGGAAGATCGATGACCTCCGGTTCTTTTCCGCTTGAGTAGAGAATCGGCGCGTTCTTCCAGATTACCGCAAAGTCGATGCCGCTGTGACCTAGACTCATCTGATCTTCCAGCGAGAGCGCGATTTTTTCGCACGTATTTCCGAGCAGGCAGCGGCTGATCGCGATCACGAGTGCCGTTGATGACCCCATGCCTTTGCCGAGTGGAAGGCCACACTGCACGAAGAGTGTGCCTTTCAGAGTGCCAGTGTGCGGCTGCAAAAGATTGAAAATCTGCTCGGTGTATTCGATCCATTTTTCATCGACGCCACTTTCCCAGATTATGATAGGTTTTGGAAATGACGTGTCATCGGCCCACGTAACCGTGATCGATTCCTTGGACGGTACCGCGATGCCGCGATGCCCGAAGAGCACGGCGTATTCGCCACTCAGGATAATTTTGCCGGGCGCAGATGCGCGTTGCTCGTTTGCTCGTTTGCTCGTTTCACGTTTCATTATTGGCATCATAACGAGGAACGAGTAAACGCGTAACGAGACACTAGCTCCCAAATCGGCGCTTCCTCCGGTCGTATTCGACGAGTGCGGCATCTAGATCAGATACCCCGAGGTCCGGGAAATACTTCGGCGAAAAGATCCACTCGCTGTAGACGCTCTGCCACAGGAAGAAATTACTGGTGCGCTGTTCGCCGGAGGACCGGAGGATCAAGTCGATATCCGGAAGTTCGGGATGGTCGAGGTGAGAGTGGAGAAGGTTTTCGTTGATCGAAGAAGCGGATAGCGGTGAGCGGGGAGCGGATAGTATGCGATTGACTGCACGGGTGACTTCGTCCTTGCCTCCGTAATCCACCGCAAGGTGCAGCGTAAAACCGGTTTCATTCACTGTTTCTTGTTCGGTTTGTTCGATCACTGATTTCAGTGATGCCGGAATGCGATCCCGCCTACCGGAGTGCACGAACCGTATTTTATTTTTTTTGAATTCCAGCGTTTCTTTCTTCAAGTAAGTTTCCAGTAACCCCATGAGCATCGATACTTCTTCTTCGTCACGCTTCCAGTTCTCGGTCGAGAAACACCACACAGTGAGAATAGCGACGCGCGGATCCTGGAGGCACCAGTCGGTGAGAGATCGAAAATTTTCAATTGCCACCTCATGGCCTTTCCAGACTGTTTCCAACTTGTGTTCACGCGCCCAGCGACGGTTGCCGTCAGGGATGATGGCCAGGTGGAGCGGCTTTTGTTCAGCTATGCTTGTTTGAGGGAAGAACTTTCGGAAGACCGAGATGGAACCACGGAGCGTACAAATGGGGGTTATTCTGCATGTCAGTCTGCAACTTGGCGATATTCATCCACTTCCAGTCAGCCGTTTCTTTTGGATCGGGTTTAATCGGAAGTAAGGGATCCGAGACGCCGGTGAGAAGGATATCGTACTCGTACTCGGTGCCTTTTCCGTTCGGATCATCTGCGTGGTAGACGAATGCGGGACCTTCTGTGAGTGTACAGCTGAAGCCCATCTCCTCTAGCAGCCTCCGTTCGCCCGCGGCCTTGGAACTCTCGCCCGAAAACGGATGGCTACAGCAGGTGTTGGCCCAAAACATAGCGAAGAGAAGTTTCTCGCGGCTGCGCTGTTGCAGGAGGATCATCGTCTTGGCAGGATCGAACACGTATACCGAGATAGCACGGTGGAGCTTGCCACCGTTGGTGTGGGCTTGCAGAAAATCCATCTCGCCAAGCGGGGTTCCCGTTTCATCGGTCAGTGTCACCGTGCGGTTCATGCTGGTATGGTACCAGCTACTTTATACTTTGCCTCTTTCTTACAAGTTCAGCTGCCCGAAAAAGGCTTTCAAAAGTTCCGGCGTCCACCCATTCCTGTTGCAGCATCGTGGCCTTGGCTTCGCCTTGCTCGACGTACCAGCGACTGACGTCCGTGATTTCCAGTTCGCCTCTTGCCGACGGCTTCAGATTTCTGATGACATCAAAGCAGCGTTGGTCATAGAGGTAGCAGCCGGTGACCGCCAGATCGGTCTTGGGATTTTTAGGTTTTTCTTCAATTGACATAATTCGTTCATCCTCCACGGTAGCTACTCCGAAGCGTGCGGCATCCGGCACGGACTTGAGGAAGAGATGCGCACCGGCTTTGAACGCTTTGATCTGCGGTGCAAGATCATCGAAGTACACATTGTCACCCAACATGGCACAGATGTCGTCCCCGTCAGCAAAACTTTCGGCGAGTCCCAGCGCTTGGGCGATGCCGCGGGCTTCATCTTGTACCCGATAACTGAATTCACATCCGAAGCGGCTACCGCTTCCCAAAAATCCGGCCATTTGGTCCACGTGTTCGTTGCCGGAGATCATGGCGATCTGCTTGATACCGGCATCCAGAAGTATCTGGAGCGGGTACAGGATCAAAGGCTTGTCGTAGACCGGCAATAGGCTTTTGTTCGTGATGTCGGTGAGCGGCTTCAGTCTGGTTCCGCTGCCACCGCAAATGAGGATACCTTTCATGCGAGAATTATGCAGCATGATGTATGAATTAAGAAGACGATTCTTCGACAACTATCGAAACAGCGTTCCTAATTCCTGATTCTTAATTCTTGGTTCGGTTGCTATACGGCTTTGCCTCAATAATGCTAAGCTTTGTTGCTGTGAATTGCCCATACATAAGCCATGTATGAGGTTCGGCTATTTTCGAGATTATAAATCAATTGGGTATAGAATAGCAGTATGAATATTCTGGTTACCGGCGCCGCAGGGTTTATCGGCTCGCATTTCGTTCTTCGGCACGTTGCAAGATTTCCGGAGGATTCGGTTACGGTGCTCGATAAACTTACATACGCTGCGGACAAACATTTTCTTGATCCGGTGCTTGATCGCATCACTTTCATTGAAGGTGATATTGCGGATACGACGCTCGTCAAAAAGATCGTAGAAGATCACAGCGTCGCTACAATTATCAATTTCGCCGCCGAATCTCACGTCGACAATTCGATTTCCAACGCGACGCCGTTTTTGCACACGAATATCATCGGCGTGCAGGCTCTCATCGAAGTCGTGAAGGCGTCGCCTCATGTCCGTTTTATGCACATCTCCACCGATGAAGTTTTTGGTGACATTGATGATGACATGGCGCCGCGGAGAACGGGGGATCCTCTCTTCCCGAGTTCGCCGTACGCCGCAAGCAAAGCGGGGGCAGAAATGCTTGTGCTTGCAGCCATGCGCACCTTTGGGATTCATGCATGCATCACACGTTGCACCAATAACTATGGCCCACACCAGGCGCTGGAAAAATTCATTCCGACGGTGATCCGTACTGCGATGAAAGATCAGCCTGTTCCCATCTATGCGGAGGGGAAGAACAAGCGCGATTGGCTCTTCGTCACCGATCACACCGATGCGATTGAAACGATTTTGGGTACTCCGTGGGCTTTTTGGGATTCAGAAGTCCCTGGCACACACTCTTCGCAGTCCAAAGGATCGGGTCATACGTTCCACATTTCCGCCGACTGCGAACGTCAGAATATCGACGTCGCGAAAGCAGTTCTCAAGATTCTCGGAAAACCCGAGAGCCTGATCTCCTTCGTCAAAGACCGTCCGGGTCACGACTGGAGATATGCTTTGGATTCTTCGGATACACGCTCGCTCGGTTGGAAACCGGCTGTCAGTTTTGAGGAGGGGCTGCGGATGACGGTGGAGTGGTATCGGGATCGTCTGAAGCCAGCGATTTGATTATCTCTTGCATTAGAGAAATGATGGCCGTTCTCACTTGGAACTGCTCATCAATAACTGGTTCGGATACGTTTTTCGGAAGATATACCGCATTGCATTCTTTGACAAATTCAGAAGCAGCCGAGATAAAATCACCTAAGGGCTGCATACTCTCTGACCTTTCACGTGCTATTTTCTGGAGTACGTATCGAAGCACATTTTTTATGTTGGGCGCTATTCCGATTAATTCAGGTGCTTCTTTGAGAAACTCGGGCAAAGTACCCCACTGCTTATTTTTTTTTATAAATTTGAGGAAAGTCGGGATACTGAATACTTCGCCAAGCAGTCGATTGGGATTTTCATCGGGATTGGACATAGAATGGTATTATACCATAATATAACACTTCGTGAATTCTAGCGCTTATGGAAGCCCTTTCAAGGCTATAATCCTATCAATCATGAAGGTCATCCTTGCAACTGGCATCTTTCCGCCCGAGATCGGTGGACCGGCAACGTATGTGCGCGGGGTCGCCCGGGAACTGAAGGCCCGCGGCGAAGAGGTCGTAGTCATCACGTATGGCGCGAAGCCGGGTTTGGATCAGTCCGAGGGATATTGGGTCATCAGTGTCGGCCGTCAGGGCGGGCTGCTTGGAAGATGGTTCCGGTACCGTAGGGCGCTAGTTACCCATTCGGTGCAGGCCGATTACATCTGCGCGTTTACGTCGGTGAGCGCCGGTGTTCCTCTGATCATGAGCGGACTCCAGAAGCCGAAAAAGATATTGCGACTAGGAGGCGATTTTTTCTGGGAGCGGTACACGGACGGTGGCGGCACGCTGAGCCTGCGGGAGTGGTATGCCTCACGCTTCGGTTGCTGGCGGATTCTGAGTGCGGTCGTCATGGGTAAGATCCTCCGGACATTCGATAATCTCGTCTACTCTACGGAATTTCAACGCCATATTCATGTAAGTACGTATCGTTCGCTCCCCGTGAGCAGTGTCGAATCCAATGCACGACCCGAAGCTGTCTTTAGCTCACATGAGCCACGTACACCGTTTCGGCTGCTCTTCATGGGTCGGTTCGTGCGGTTCAAAAACATCCCGGCGCTCATCGATGCGGTTGCGCTGCTTCCGGCCATCAGACTCACGATTATCGGAGCAGGGCCGATGGAACAGGAACTCAGAAACAGAGTGAAAAAATCTGGAATGGAAAGCCAAATTTATTTTCGCGCATCCGTTTCCGGTGACCAGAAACGCCAAGCATTTGACGATCACGATCTCCTCGTTCTGCCGTCTTTTACGGAAATCAGCCCCAATACGGCTTTGGAAGCGCGCGCTGCCGGCCTCCCTGTGCTGCTGACCGAAGAAACCGGTTTGCCGGACATTCCTAACGTGTACAAGCGGAGACTGCGCCGCCCTACCGAGATTGCGGCCGAGATTAGTGAGATTATCCAGCATTATCCCGCGCCAAAGCCTGAAGAATCGATCCAAACGTACCGGAAAATTTCCGATGCGCTTTTTCCACAACGTTCGCTATGAAACTCCTTATGATTTCCGGAGATAGATCTGTGGTGGCAGGAAAAGCGGGTGCGTTTTTTGGGACACTGAAAGAGCTTCATACTCATTTCGAGCGGATCGATATTCTCTGTCCGCGAGTACATGCCGAACAGCAGGTGCGAGTCATCCTTGGAAATATCTATCTGCATCCTGCGACAGGCAGTTTGCTATCGCAGCCTTCATATATTCTACAAAAAGGCCGCGAGCTCTGGAAAGCGCATCATCATGAGGTCATGACGGTCCATGACTATCCGCCGTTTTATAATGGCCTCGGAGCCCGCTGGCTCAAGAACGTGACTGGCATTTCGGCTGTTCTTGAGATTCACCACATCGTCGGCTGGCCGAAGGCGTCGTCAGTATCGGAATTCATCGGCCGCGTCCTTTCGAAAATAATTCTTCCGTCACACTGCAAAAATTTTGATGCTGTGCGGGTTGTTAACAAGACAGTAAAGCAAGTGCTCGGCGACTCCGGTGTTCCGCATAATAATATCCATGTAATTCCGTCGTTCTATCTAGATCACGAGCTCATTAACACCTGTAAACAGCAGCAAAAGAAGTTTGATCTGGTGTGCTGTTCACGGCTTGTCGGTAACAAAGGGTTGCTTCCGGTTCTCGATGCTCTCGCATTTTTGCCTGATGCAAAACTTCTAATCATCGGTGACGGTCCCATGCGAAAAAAAGCCGAAGAACGAGCCAAAAAATTCGGTTCGCGCGTCAGGTTCACGGGTTGGTTCCCGACACAGGCAGAGGTTTTGAAGTCGGTGGCATCTGGCAGAATTTTTATCATGAATTCCGCAAGTGAAGGCGGGCCGAGAGCGGCGTTGGAAGCAATGGCGCTCGGGCTTCCGGTGCTTGCAACGCGGGTCGGTGTCATGCCGGACATTATCAAAGATGGCGTGAATGGCATATTTATAGATGGTACTGCAAAAGACATTGTTGCCAAGGCACGGGGATTACTAGCCGATTCGGCGTACATGGAATCGATGGGACGAGAAGCGCAGAAAGTGACGGAGCGGTTTGAGAATAAGACTGCGATTAGGGTGTATGCGGAGTTTTTGAAGAATATTGCTACTTCATCTTACCGACCGCACCCAAGAATGGGTGCTCCCGATTGTGGTAATCTACAATAAACTTTGCATCTATGCGTCTCCTCTTCATCACCCAGAAACTGACAGCACAGGACGCCTTCGGCGTTCTGTGGGTGCGCGAGTTCATTCGGCAGGGATTTGAGGTGGCTGTGATTTGTTTGGAGGGAGGGGAGAAATGGCATAAAAGACAGGAAGGTAAGGAAGGGCAGGAACGAGGAGCAGCCGATACATCTTTGGGTTTTCCGGTGTATTCCTTGGGCAAGGAAAATGGGGTATCTACATTCGAGTCTGTTCTTCGGTTTGAACGACTAATTGTTTCTCTTTCCTACGACCGCATATTCATCCACATGGTGCCTATCTGGTACGCGCTTGGATGCTGGTGGTGGGTGATCCGCGGCATTCCGTGCTACCTGTGGTACACGCACTACAAGATGCAGCTGGGGGTCTGGCTTTTTGGATTTTTTGGGAAGAGATTCTTTTGCGCTACCCCGCAGAGTCTGCCGCAGTACGAGGGCAATCCTAAAAAAATCGTCCTCGGCCACGGCATTGATCTTGCGTTCTGGCCGAAGCGCCGAAATCTTTCGATGCATCCGCACCGGTTACTGGCCGTTCATCGCCTGAGCCGCAGTAAGCGCCTCGAGATTGTGATTCGTGCGCTGCCGATTCTCGATGCAGCTTACACACTTGATGTCTACGGTATCGAAGCCGAGCCAGAGTATGTTATGGAACTTACAAAACTCGTTGCAGATTTGCGTCTCCAGTCGCGGGTTACTTTTCATGGAACAGTTTTGATGCAGAAACTGCCTGAGATCTACATTAGGCACCGGCTTATAATGAATATGGCTTCTGAAACTATCGATAAAACGATGCTGGAAGCCATGACGTGCGGGTGTTATCCGGTCACTACAGCCGCCAACGCCGAGGCTATCGGCATTCCTGCGGCTCCGGAGAACGATACGCCGGAGACGGTTGCTGAATTTGTGAAAACGTACGGAGGGCAGTCATTGATCGACGCTGACGAGATGTACCGGATCGTGGAGGAAGGACATGGCCTCGCCGGACTCGTGAAGACGATGGGGGAGTATATGAGGAAGGGCGATTAGGCCGCTGCTTTCAATGCATCACATACCTCTTTGATTTGCTTGCTGGTGAGTTCAGCGTACATCGGCAGCGACAGCAATTCATTTGCTAATTGTTCACTCACCGGAAAATCGCCCGGCTTCCATTTCCCTGAATATGCCGCCTGTAGATGAATCGGGATTGGATAATGAATACTGGTCTGAATGCCTTTAGCTTTAAGCTTGGCTTGCACGGAATCGCGGTTTTTTACCCGTACGACGAACAGATGATAGTTATGGACGCGGTCAGCGTGTGTCTTGAAGAGTATCACGTTTGGATTATCATTCAGAAGATCCTGATACAGAGCCGCGTGACTGCGGCGAGCCGCATTCCACTGTTCCAGATGTTTCAGTTTTACATCGAGCACCGCGCCCTGGATGCCGTCCATGCGTTCGTTTCTGCCGACGACTGCATGCTTGTACTTCTCGGACATGCCGTGATCCCGCAGCATCCGGATTTTTTTTGCAATTCCGTCATCATCGGTCGTGACGGCTCCGCCTTCGCCGTATGCGCCTAGGTTTTTTCCCGGGTAAAAACTGAAGGCTGCTGCATTTGCGAGATTTCCGGCTCGCTTCCCCTTATATCCACTACCGTGTGCTTGGCAGGCATCTTCTAGGACGAGCAGGTTGTGCTTTGCGGCAATCGCTTTCACTGTATCCATGTCGGCGCACTGGCCATAGAGGTGCACCGGAAGAATTGCTTTCGTCTTCGCTGTGACAGCGGCTTCGATTTTCGTCGTATCGATCAGCGCATCGTCTTCACGACAATCGATAAGGACCGGAGTGGCACCGACTAGCGAAATAGCTTCCGCTGATGCGAAGAACGAGTTTGCGACGGTGATTACTTCGTCACCCGGGCCTATGCCGTGCGCCATCAAAATAAGTTCGATTGCCGACGTTCCGTTGCCGACCGCGATGCAGTGACGAGTTCCGCAGTACTTGGCAAACGCCCGCTCGAATCTTTCGACAGCGGGCCCGAGTGCAAATGCGCACGTGTCGATGACATGCTGAATGGCCGGATCAATGTCTTTTTTGATCGAGCGGTACTGGGCTTGCAGGTCAAGGAAGGGGACGGGCATAGGACGAGAGTAATTGAAAATTGAAAATTGAAAATGGAAAATGGAGAATAAATGACAGAATGCTTATAGCGGGTAGCGGGTAGCGGAGAGCTGCGGTACGCTGTTTGCGTATGCATAGACGTCAGATTGTCCTTGCCGGCACATATGTTTCTTTGGCGGAGATGACGGAAGCCGATCAGACCAAATTCTGCGTTTGGCTGCAGAATAACGAACTGCGCTCACTCATCGACGACCAGCGGGTACCGGGCCTGGAAGACCAGATGAAGTGGTTCAAGCGGGTTAAGGAACCGGACCGGAAGTTCTTTTCACTTGTTACGGTGCCGGCTGGACAACTCATCGGCAACTGCGGTTTCGTCGATATCAACTTGGCTAAGCAGGAAGCGACTTTGCGGATAACGATCGGAAATCCGGATTACCTCGGCAAAGGACTCGGCAGCGAGGCCGTGTCGCTCCTCGTCCATTACGGATTTGAGTCAAGGAGTCTCAAGCGGATTCTGCTCAAAGTTATCACGACTAATTCGCGCGCTATCAGCACGTATGAGAAGGCCGGATTCACACGTCAAAACGAGGAAACAAATGACGGCAAGACGGTTCTTACGATGCAGCTTTTGGCACCTGTTAACGCATGAATATCGTCGCCACACTCTACACCGGCACGTTGGAAAAAAAGTGGGATGCCTTCGTGCAGACCGCGAGGAATGGCACGATTTTCCACACACGCAGATTTCTCTCGTACCATCCGGAGGGTCGTTTTCGGGATGCATCGCTCCTGCTAATGGACGGTGCGAAGATCCTCGGGCTATTCTCCGCAGCGGTGAAAGAAGAAGGCGGCAGGAAGATGCTCGTGGCTCATCCCGGAGCTTCCTACGGCGGACTCGTCATCGATTCCGGTGCGTCCGTGGAAGAGACCGGAGCAATGTTGACGGCTGTTTTGGACTATGCCAAGCAACAGAAGTTTGCGGGGGTCTCCATGTTGCGTTTGCCACCGGTGAGCCTTCAGACAATGTATTCAGAAGATCAACTGTACTGGATGTTCCACAAGGGATTTTCAATGACACGGTGCGAGATGGACGGTGCAGTCGATGTTTCACGGCTTGCTGAGAAAGACATTCTGGAATCTATGACCGGTAAATGCAGGAATATGGTGCGCCAAGCTGAGCGGGCTGGGGTTACGGTGAAACTCAGCAACGATTTCACATCGTTCTGGCCGATTCTTGAAGGAGTTCTAACGGGACGGCACGGCACCAAACCTACACATACACTTGAAGAAATCACGAAACTTCACACACTGCTGCCCGAAGGATTCCGGTTACTTGCCGCGTATGAAGGCAAGAAAATGGTCGGCGGCATCGTTCTTGTCACGATCAATAGTCACGCGCTCTACACGCTCTACATGGCGCAGGAGTATTCTTCCCAGCGGAAGCATCCGATGCATATTCTGCTTACCGAGGCTATCCGCTTTGCAATCAAAGAACAGAGACGCGTACTACATTTGGGGGTATCGACGGAAGATGGTGGGAAAAAGCTGAATGAGGGATTGATATTTTTTAAGGAGAGTTTTGGATGCAGGCCTGTGCGGAGGGAAAGTTGGGAGATCTTGTTATCATAGTATTTTTATGACTGAAAAAATTCCCTGTTCGGTGCTCATACTCACGCGTAACAGCGCGGCGACACTCGAACGGTGTCTCGCACCTCTCTCGGCATTCGCGGAAATCGTTGATCATGATGCAAACAGTGAGGATGACACCGCCCTGATCGCGAAAAAATTCGGGGCCAAAGTTTTCAAGCAGTATGACACCGATGAAAAGAGTGTGCGGGTGAAGGATTTCACTGAAATACGCCTGAAGCAGCGTGCCGCGGCATTGTATGATTGGGTTTTTTACCTCGATTCTGATGAGGAAATCAGCCCCGCAGCCGTGACGGAGATCGGCGAAGTCTTGAAGACTGCAGAACTGAAGACGATCATCAAAATTCCCCGGGTTCCGGTGATCGATGGCATTCCCCGCACTCGTGGGCACCTGACGCCGGATGTCATGCCGCGCATTCACAACAAAATGAGCGGAGCAACGCTGCGCAAGGGCAAGATTGTTCACGAGAAATACGAATATGACGCATCGTTCAAAGAAGTCTCGCTGAAAAACCCGCTGTACGTACCGCTGCCGTCGATCGGGGAGCTCATGTCCAAGGATGACCGATACCTGACTCTTGAAGTGGAAAGACTGAAACGAGACGGCTACACATGGAATCAGTATGTGAGATGGCAGCTCTTTCGCGAGCCTCTCATCATGCTCGGGCTTATGCTCCGGATCATAGGGAAGTTGCCGGAACTGTTCCATAAAGATTCGATTCCGCTTGTGCATCATTGGCGATACGTCCGGTATCACTGGCGGCTTTTCCGTGCAATGACGGGTCTCATGCTCCAAAAAACGTTTGGCTAGAAGTCGGTCTTCACAGGTTTCTTTTTCTCCAAGGATTTGTTCGCGAGTTCCAGAATCCGCACCATCACCATACCGTCCTCGCCTGATACTCGGGCATTAGCAGTACCGCGAATACAGTCCAGGAAATGGGCGGCTTCGGTAGCAAGCGCTTCGGTGAGAGCGATAGCGGGGATCAGGACATCACCGCTCCGGTACTTGGGGAAGAACGGGTCGGGCTTAGTGTCATCATGATCAATACCTTTATCGTAGATACGCAGTTTCTCGCTCGGTTCTGTGTCGTCGTAAACGATCATCGCTTTACGTCCGGCGATCAAGGTCTGTCGGATCTTCACCGGCGACAGCCAGCTGGCGTGGATGTGTGCTACGAATCCGGAACGGAATTTAAGGTGCAGGTGGCCGTCTTCGATGTGTTTGCCGTAATGTGCACTGCCGACGGCCAAGACTTCGGTGGCATCTCTCAGATTCGTGATCATCGACAGGATCGTCAGATCGTGGATTGCGAGGTCCCAAAGAACATTGGTGTCCTGCTGGATGAGGCCGAGATTAATGCGGGTGGAATCGAAGTACAAAAGATCGCCGAATTTTTTTTCGTGCGACATCTTTGCGATGAGCTGTACGGAAGGAGTAAATGCAAACGTGTGGTCAACGAGGAGTAATTTTTTCTTCTGCTTGGCGAGTGCCACCAGCTCTTTCGCTTCTTTGGAAGTTCCGGTCATCGGTTTCTCCACGAGGACGTGCTTGCCGGCTTTCAGTGCTGCTTTGGTGAGTGCGAAATGCGACGTTGTGGGGGTTGCGATGATAACGGCATCAAGACTTTTATCTCCAAACATGTCAGCGACATTCTTCGTGAAGCGAGTCGCGGGATACTGGCGCGAGAACTTGGTGGCGCGTTCAACGTTGAGATCACAGCCCCAAGCCAGAGTGCAGCCATCTTGCACCGCGAAATTACGAAGCCAGTTGGGGCCCCAATAACCGAGGCCGACGATTCCGACCGAAACCGGTTTCATGATCTAATCATAGTGCAGGATCAGCGTCTCGTCACTCGTTCAATCGCATTCGCCATTATGTTTTTGATAACATCCTCCGAAAACAGGCTTTCGGCTTTCCGGTACGCTGCCTTGGAAATGCGGTTCCGCTCATCCGTCGAGAGAAGTTTCCGGAAGCCGGCTACGTATTCTTCGGGAGTAGCGCAGAGCAGGATTTCTTTGTCTTTCTCAAATGGGTAGCCGCCGGTTTTTGTCGTCATGGTCGGGATTGATCGGCACAACGGTTCGAAGACCTTTTGCTGCATGCCTTGTCCGGTGATCCAGGGGCAAATCGCGATATCTATTGTCTGGAGAAAAACGCCCAGATCAGGAATGAATCCTTCGTAACGCAGATCATCCGCCAGATATTTTTTATATTCGGGTGGAAATTTGCTGCCGGTCAGATGAAAAATAAATTTTCCTCCATGGGCGTTGCGGACTGCCGGCAAAATATCATGTATTAAGAACCGGAGCGCATCACGGTTGTGGCCCATATTGTAGTTGGAGCTCAAAAAGACGATGTCGAGTGTCCGCTTGTCGGTATGTTCCTTTTTGGTAAAGCAGCTTGAAAGACCTCTGAGCGGTAGTACGCCGGTATTTTTAGCTCCCAGAGACCGGTACCATATTTCTTCGTCCGGGGTGATGGCAAGCAAAAGATCAGCCTCACGAGCTGCGGTGCGTTCGCCGACAAATTTCGGCAGTGACTTGATGTAAGAAATGATCGAATTTCCGTTCTCCGCCCTACAGTTAAGCGGTTCATTGAGTGACGACTTCACAATAACAGGGATTCCGGATGAGTGTAGCCGTTTCAAGATCGACCAATGAGTGGTGTATTCCACCCAGATCACATCCGGTCTAAATTCCAAGATTGCACGGTCCACACCGGCTACATAATCGGGTTCCAAGTACTCAAGCGTCGCGCCGTCTAGGAGTCCCGGGTTCAGGAGAATGCGCGGAAGATTTTTTAGCAGTAACTTTGCAGGTGATCGTGAATGTGGGAAAAGCCGGAGCGGTATACCGGCTTTTTCATACTTCGCTTCGACGTCCGCACGGTTCTGGAAATCGTGTATTTTTGCGATCACTAGGATGTCATAACCCATGGATTTCATCTGCAGCATGCCGAAAAATCGGTCCTGCTGATCGGCGCCCGTTACGGGGTATGGAATCCAAGGCGTGAGGATGATGATACGACGGTTCTGCGGCATGGGCGCACGGGACATTTTTAGAGATATCAGAGCGTCACACCCAAGGCTTCACAGTCCGCCGTCAACATGATTCTCGCAAGCTCCTCAAGTGTAGTTTTTGGTTCCCATCCCAGATATTTTTTGGCTTTGGAGTAGTCGCCTACCAGAAGATCGACTTCTGCCGGACGCTTGTAGCGCGGATCGATCTTCACGATCGTCTCGCCTTTTACGTTCTTGTACACTTCGTCGTCGCTGATGCCGGACTTAGTCCACTTGATTCCGGCGTGATCCAGACAAAGCTCCAGGAATTCCCGGACCGAGTGTTGTTTTCCGGTTGCTAAAATATAATCATCAGGGGTTGTTTGTTGCAACATGCGCCACATGCCTTCCACGAATTCTTTGGCGTATCCCCAGTCTCGTCTGGCTTCCAGATTGCCGAGGTACAAACAGTTTTGAGTGCCGGCAAGCATATTGGCAATTGTGAGGGTAATTTTGCGCGTAACGAAATTTTCGCCGCGTCGCGGTGACTCATGGTTAAAAAGAATGCCGTTGACCGCGTATATGCCGTAACTCTCACGATAGTTTTTCGTGAGATAGTAAGCATAGGCTTTGGCGCAGGCGTAGGGGCTTCGTGGGTAAAATTGGGTAGTTTCTTTCTGCGGTGTTTCGAGAACTTTACCGAAGAGCTCGCTGCTGCTCGCCTGGTAAAAGCGGGCTGGCAGTCCGCTTGTACGCAAGGCCTCGAGCATGCGTGTGACGCCGATGCCCGTGATATCGCCGGTATTTTCGGGGATCTCGAAACTGACGCCGACGTGGCTTTGGGCGCCGAGGTTGTAGATCTCGTCGGGCCTCGCAATCGTGAGAACGCGGAGGAGCGAGTTCGTGTCGCAGAGGTCTCCGTAGTGCAGAAACAGCGGCTTCTTCGTCGTATGCGGATCAGTGAACATATGTTCGATGCGGCCACGGTTGAACGTCGATGCGCGGCGGACCAGGCCGTGGACTTCATACCCTTTGTCGAGCAGGAGCTCGGCGAGGTACGAACCGTCCTGGCCCGTGATGCCGGTGATGAGCGCGCGTTTCGTAGCCATGAGAAATGAGGGAATCGGAGGAAGTCTACAGGAGGCCGCACATGAACTGTACCTCGGCGTCCGTGAGGTCGGGGTTATTGGCGAAGTAGAAGCCCTGGGAGTGGATGAGGCGCGCATTGGGACAGTCTGCGGTTGGGAGTACTTTCTTCCAGAAGGGATGGGACGTAATGTCACCCGCGATGATCGGTCTTACTTCCACCCCCGCATTTTCGAATCGGACGATTGTTGCTTGGATAATATGTAGCGACCGGGCGATAATTGGCATCGCGAAATTAGCTACGCGTTCGATATGACTTACTTTGAGCGGGTAATAATGGTTAGGAAGTTTTGTCGTGGCAACATGGAAGCGCCGGAAGTTTTGGATACGTTTTTCAATGGTCTCTTCCAGCATCGGCATTTGTAGCTGACCAAGAAAACCTGAAATCTCGGTAGTTCGGAGATTATAGGCGGATTCGTAGAACGTGTAGCGGGCGTGAAAATCGTCGAGGTTGTGTTGCTTTCTGAGTTTCTGTTGTTTTGCAGCCGGAAGATTCCGATCCCATCCGTGCGCTCGGACCATTCGCAGCATGTCCGCAAGTTCATCGTCGTCAGTGCAGATCATGCCGCCTTCGATCGTGGAGAGGTGGTGTCCGACAAAGAATGAGAATGTCGACGCGAGACCGAAATTACCAAGCAATTTTCCCTCGTGTCTCGTTCCGAGCGATTCGCAGTTGTCCTCAAGCAAAATGATATTCCTCGCTTTGCAAAGCTCAGCGATTTTTGTAAGGTCCCCGCAGAATCCAAGGACGTTCGTGAGAAAGACCGCATGCAGTCCATTGATATGTTTGCTGAGTTCCTGTGCGGTTATATTCAGATGATCGATATTGCAATCGATCGCAACCGGGATCAGTCCGAGCTGCAGGATGGGCATGATATTTGTGGCCCAGGTGACGGCAGAGACGCCCACATGATCTCCCTTTTTCAATCTGCCGAGGTTCAAGAGCGCCTGAATGAGCCCGAGATTTGCAGCACTTCCGCTGCTCACGAGTACTGCAGATTTCCGCTGCTGATACTCCGCAAATACTCTTTCGAATTTCGCGCATTGTTCACCCATACTCAGGCGCGGGGCGGTCTTCACGAAATCAGCAAGACGTTGTCGCGTGCGCGTTTCATCAAAAAACGTGGAACGCATGAGTGGAATACGGATGGGGGTCATGACTGTATCCTACGACAATGTCGTTTTTCTGTCTTCTATGAAGACTTGAGTTATGAGGTTTGAGATATGAGTACTATGGTATAAAAGCGATGAGCTCACACCTCATAACTCAAAACTTCTATGCGCATCGCGTATTGCACCAACGTCCGGCTGCCGAGCGAGCGCGCCCACGGTCATCAGATCGCCAAAGTCACTTCGGCGCTCAAGGACATGGGCCATGAAATCGAAATTTTTGCGCCCTATCGCAAGAATGTCATCGATCAATCGCTCGAGTCGTACTATGGCATCGCGTCTGCGATCCGGCTGCATCACCTCGGTTCCACCGATGGGATCGCCGCCTGGTGGGCTCCCGGGATCATCGGGCTCAAGCTTACGACGTACCTATTCGGCAAAAACCTGCGCGCAGTCCTTAAAAGCCGTCTAAAGGATTTCGATTTCATCTATACCCGTACCCCTGAGCTTTTGTCCGCCGTCACCGGGGTTGGGGTTCCGGTCATTCTTGAGCTGCACCGCATACCACGCATTGGCAGGCGCCGGTTTCTGAGGTTACTCAGGTCATGTAAAATCATTGTTGCGCTCACGTCTCCGATGCGTCAGGCACTCATCGAGATGGGGGTCTCGGACGTGCCGGTGATTGTGGAAGGGGACGGTGTCGATTTGCATGATTTTGAGGCGTTACCATCGGCTGGAGATACACGCATATCGCTTGGAGTGCCGGAAAAAACGCCGCTTATCGTGTACGTCGGACAACTCAAATCGATGGGACTTTCCAAGGGAATCCCGGAACTCGTGGCTGCGCTTGAGATTCTGCATGACCGCGGATTAGAGTTCCGGGCTGTCATCGCCGGAGGCCCCGAATCCGAGAAGGAGAAATTTGCGGCATCGATGTCCGATAGCCTGAAGCCGCTCGTCAATTTCACCGGACATATTGCGCGTCTGAAGATTCCGACTCTTCTCACCGCAGCCGACATTCTGGTTTATCCGGCGCCAAAATCGGAACACGTCTTCTATACGCGCGATACGTCGCCGCTAAAGCTTTTTGAATACATGGCTGCCGGTAAACCGATCGTTGCTGCCGATTTGCCGCCGCTGCATGATGCGGTAGATCCTTCCATGGTCACTTTCTGTGAAGCCGGTAGTGGTGAATCATTGGCGCAGGCCATTCTCACGGTTCTCAATCATCACGAAGAATCAGTGAAGAAAGCCAAAATCGCCCGTGCGCATGTGGAACAGTTCACGTGGGAAAAACGCATGGAGCGTATTCTGAAGGCTGCTAGACTACTTCCGTCATGATCACAGTTCTCAGTAGCGCCTCCGCACGGCCGAACTTCGTGAAGCTCGCCGCGGTTCACCATGCGCTCGTCTCGCGCAGGAATGTGAAGCACATCATCGTGCATACCGGTCAGCATTACGATCCGCTGCTCTCAGATATTTTCTTCAAGCAGCTGCAGATTCCGGAACCTGATGAGAATCTCGGGATCAAAGGTGGC
>CAZLUK010000100.1:0-4381 GCA_964562735.1 uncultured Candidatus Peribacteria bacterium | reverse complement strand
TTTGACATTGCCCGATCTCCCGCTACGATTTACTTATCACAGCGGCTTCCGATTGTGTTCTGAGAGCTGTGCAGTTTTCCCTTTTGTTTTGAAGAGGGATCATTGCGCGGCATTTTATTGTGCCCTAACTCTCAACCCTTCCCCCTTCCTCATGGCTACAAAGCCGAAGCAGAAAGCGATCGTTAAGAAGTTACCTAAGCCCCAGGTGAAAGCTAAGCCTGGTTTGCAACCGAAAAAAGCCGCTTCCAGGCATTCCAATATCGCGCGCAAGATGCTGGTAGCCGAGAGCAAGAAAACATTGACCAAGAAGGCCGCTCCGCGCAAGCAGGCGTACACCTACGACGTGGAGAAGGCGATTCTGCCGCAGCTTACCGGATTCATGCTCAACGTTTCTGAGCGTGTGCCGCCAGTCCTGAAGGACGTCAAAGACAACCTAAAACCCAAAATGATGGTGGTCGGACGCGTGTTCCTCACGAAAGACGATTCGTTCGAGATGATGCGTTCCCTCATCGACGTACAAATCCAGAGCTACCGCTGGTTCCTCACCGAGGGGCTTTCTGAGCTCCTCAAAGAAGTAAGTCCGATCACGGATTTTTCGGCCAAAAAGATGGAACTGAATTTTCTCGGTCACACCTTCGATGCTCCGAAATACGACCCCGCCACCTGCAAGCGCAGAAACCTGAGTTACGAAGCCGCCATGAAGGCGCACGTCCAGCTCATCAATAAAGAGACCGGTGAAATCAAAGAACAGGACGTCTTCCTCGGATCCATTCCGCTTATGACCGACAGCGGCACATTCGTCGTCGGTGGCATCGAGCGGGTTGTCGTCTCGCAGCTGGTCCGTTCCCCGGGCGTGTTTTTCTCAAGCATGTCGGAACTTCCGAAGCACCACGCCGCCAAGATTATTCCGAAGCGCGGAGTGTGGATGGAAATCGAGACCGACCGCCGCGGCATCATCTCTTGCAAGATTGATCGCAAGCGCAAGATCCCAATCACGCAACTTCTTCGCGTTTTTGGCTACGCTAACGATTCTGATATTTTGAATCTCTTCAAGGGAGTAGTGAAGCAGGAGCGTGATTACATTTTGGCGACTCTGGAGAAAGATCCTATTCGCACGGTCGAGGAGGCCTACCAGAGCATCTACCGGAAAATTCGTCCTGGTGATCTGGCCACCGCCGATAACGCCAAACAGCTCATCGATGCCCTGTTCTTCGATTTCAAGAAGTATGACATGGGCAATATCGCCCGTTACAAGCTTAACCGCCGTTTCGATCTCAAAATTCCAAATGACGAAGCTCACCGCGTATTCCAGATTTCCGATTTTATCGAGATTCTCAAGGAAATGATTCGTCTGAATAACGGCGAAGGTTCCCCGGACGACATTGATCATCTCAGTAACCGCCGCGTCCGTTCCGTCGGTGAACTCGTCCAGAATAAATACCGCGTCGGTCTCATGCGTACCGAGCGCATCATGAAGGATCGTATGACGGTGATGGATCTCGAGACCGTTACTCCGACTCAGCTCATTAACTGCCGCCCGATTACGGCAGCACTCCGCGAATTCTTCGCCTCGTCGCAGCTTTCGCAGTTTATGGATCAGACTAACCCCTTAAGTGAGCTTGCTCACAAGCGCCGATTATCTGCCATGGGCCCCGGCGGTCTTTCCCGCGAGCGCGCATCGTTCGATGTCCGCGACGTACACCCCTCGCATTACGGCCGTATCTGTCCGATTGCTACCCCCGAGGGACCAAACATCGGTCTTGTGGTGCATTTGGCATCCTACGCCAAAGTCAACGAATACGGTTTCTTAGAAACTCCGTATTACGAAGTGAAGCATAGCGTGAAGCTGGACACCGACGCACTCGTTGGCCGCATGATTGACGTAACACTCCGCGATGGCCACAAGATTATTGTGAAGGAAGGCGACGTAATCAAGACGAAGCAGCTCGCATCCAAAGCTATCAGTCTTCTAAGGCACGATGGGAAAACTGCAGTTCCAGTTCGTGCCTATATCGTTCGCAAAGAGTTTTATGTCGATGCCGACCGTGAACGTCACCTCACGATCGTCGAGGCGAATAGTGCCATCAATGAACTTGGTGAATTCCTGAACACTCGTGTGCATGCCCGCAAACACGGCGAACCCGTCTTGGCTCACGTCCGCGATGTCACGCACGTCGATATTTCACCCAAACAGATTCTCTCCGTTTCCACTTCGCTCATCCCGTTTCTGGAGCACGATGATAACACCCGAGCGTCCATGGGAACTAACATGCAACGCCAGGCCGTTCCGCTCATCCGCCCGATGGCGCCGCTCGTCGGCACCGGTGTGGAGAGCATTGCAGCCCGCGCGTCCGGTCATGTTCTTCTCGCTCGCGAGGACGGGGAAGTCCTGGCCACCGATGCCCGCGAGATCGTCGTCATGTACCACTCCGGCAAGAAGCTAACCCACATCCTGGATAACTTTACCCGTAGCAACCAAGGCACGTGTCTTCACATGCGCCCGAAGGTCGAAACCGGCCAGAAAGTCAAGGCTGGTGATGTCCTTGCCGACGGTTCGTCCGTCGAAAGCGGAGAACTGGCTCTCGGCCAGAACCTGCTGGTCGCGTATATGCCGTGGGGCGGTTATAACTTCGAAGACGCCATCATCATTTCAGACCGCATCGTGGAGCAGGGTCACTTCGACTCCATTCACATCGAGTCCTACATCACAGACGTCCGCGACACAAAGCTGGGTGCCGAGACCGTGACCCGCGATATCCCAAACGTCGGCGAAGCCAAGCTCAAGGACCTCGATGCCGATGGTATCGTCCGCATCGGTGCTACGGTCCACGAAGGCGACATCCTGGTTGGCAAGATCACGCCGAAGGGTGAGACCGAACTAACGCCGGAAGAGCGCATTTTGCAGGCCATCTTCGGCGACAAAGCTAAAGATGTGAAAGATAGTTCACTCCGCCTACCTGGCGGCGCTGGAGGGAAAGTCGTCGATGTCCATGTCTTCGATCGCGCCGAGGGTGATGAGCTTCAGACCGGCGTCATCAAGCAGATCAAAGTCTTCGTCGCCCAGACCCGTAAAGTCCAAGTCGGTGACAAGATGGCCGGCCGCCACGGCAACAAAGGCGTGGTCGCCCGCATTGTGGCCAAGGAAGACATGCCGTTCCTTGCGGATGGTCGGTACGTCGACATAATCTTAAACCCACTCGGTGTGTCCTCCCGCATGAACATCGGACAGGTGCTGGAGACCCACCTCGGTTGGGCATGTCAGGTGCTCGGCCTCAAGATGGCTACTCCGGCGCTCAATGGAATCGGAACGAACCAGATCATCGACTTCCTCAAACTTGCCAAACTTCCTGAGTCCGGCAAAGTTCAGCTTCAGGATGGGCGCACTGGTGAATCGTTCAATCAACTCACTACGGTCGGATACGTGTACATGCTGAAGCTGCTGCACTTGGTGGAGGATAAAATTCATGCTCGGTCGGTCGGTCCGTACTCGCTCGTTACCCAGCAGCCGCTCGGAGGCAAGGCGCAGCACGGAGGACAGCGTTTCGGAGAAATGGAAGTCTGGGCGCTGGAAGCCTACGGAGCCGCTCACGTGCTCCAGGAAATGCTCACGATCAAAAGTGACGACGTCGTCGGCCGCTCCAAAGCGTACGAATCCATAGTGAAGGGCGAACCCATCAAAAAGCCATCCACGCCGGAATCCTTCAACGTTCTCGTGAAGGAACTCCAAGCGCTCTGTCTCAAAGTTGATCTCCTGAAATTCTCCGATGAAGTTCCCGCGGAAGCACCGGTAGTCAAATTGGACGGCGCGGAAGCCGAAGTCGTAAAGCTCAAGACTAGATTCGATGAAGAGCAGGAGAACGAAGAGCTCATCCCATCCAAGGACAAAATCTCCGATCTAGACCTTGAGGAAGAGGACCCCGATGCCGTGAAGAAAGGCATCGAGGAAGGCGAGATCGATCCGGAAGAAGGCGGTGCGACGCAGAAGAAAGAAATGAAAGAGGCGGTGGAGAAAGATGACGATAAGTAATACGGCTTTGCGATTAAAACATTATCAATCATTCACCTCATGTTTCACCAATATCGGCGTAGCAATATCGCTACGCCGCTATAAGTGATGGCACACAAAAATAATAAATCATGTTTTTATTGCGAAGCCGTATAAAAGGCAGAAAAGCAAGAAAAGGCAGGAAGGGCAGGAACGTTTTACCTTTCTGCCTTTCCTCACCTTCCTGCCCTTCCATTTCCCCCTCTTTTTTCCTTGACCCTGCCTTTCCCGTCAGTACAATACCTCAGCACTATGCATGTTTCCCGCACGTCCCCGTAGCATCAATGCCCTCCAAAGGGTCGTGATTCTACGGGTGCGCGCGAGCCGCCCGTTTTT
>CAZLUK010000099.1:0-2953 GCA_964562735.1 uncultured Candidatus Peribacteria bacterium | reverse complement strand
TGGCGGAGAGGGTGGGATTCGAACCCACGAACCCCTTGCGGGGTTAACAGTTTTCAAGACTGTCGCCATCGACCACTCGGCCACCTCTCCATATTCGTAAGCTTATCACAGATGCAATCCTTGCGAGCCTGAGCCAGTCGTTGTAATTGAGCTCAGGAAAATCCTATGCTACGGTACACGCTCAGTTTCACACTATTCCATGGTTGCATCCCAAAGGCTCGCGATCCTGAAACAGTTGTGTGCCAGCGAGCGCGGCTTACTTACTTCCGAGGCCGAGAAAGTACGCCAAAAATTCGGACTTAACGAGATTACCGCCCGCAAGGAACCGCTGTGGAAAGTTTTTATTTCTCAGTTTCAGGATGTAATGGTCTATATTCTGCTCGGGGCCGTTCTGGTATCTGTCCTCGTGCCTCTGTTGCACGCAGGGTCAGTACAGCGGCACGAGCTTCTGAATGCCGGCATAATTCTTGCGATCGTCATCATCAATGCCAGCTTGGGTTTTGTACAGGAATGGAGAGCTGAGAACGCCATCGCGCTCCTGAAAAAACTAAGCGCGCCTCGGGTGAAAGTTCGCAGAGACGGCGTCACCGTCATGATTCCGGCTCGCGAGCTTGTACCCGGCGATCTCATGCTCACCGAAGCCGGGGATCGCATCAGTGCCGATGCGCGCATCATCGCATCGTCATCAGCGGAAGCAGACGAATCGAGCTTGACCGGCGAATCTGTTCCGGCTGCCAAGCGTGCCGAGCAGTCAGTCGGTAAGGGAACCGTCTTCAGTCCAGGAATGCTGTACTCCGGGACACTAATGACGCGTGGGTCAGCTGAGGCAGTAGTGGAGCGCATTGGCATGCAGACGGAGATTGGGAAAATTACCGCAATGGTGATGGAGCTGAAGTCGCCCCCGACGCCACTGCAGCTTGAACTCAAGCGCACAGGCAACCGCATTGGCATTCTCGTGCTCATTTTGTGTGTCGTTATTTTTGTCGTTGGTCTCGTGCAGGGTATGGAACCGGTCGAGCTGTTCTTTATTGCGGTGAGCTTGGCAGTCGCAGCGGTGCCGGAAGGATTGCCCGCGATCGTGACCGTCTGCCTCGCGATCGGCGTGCAACGGATGATCGGCAAAAATGCGCTGATCCGAAGACTCGATGCCGTGGAAACGCTCGGTAACATCACTGTCATCTGCGCCGACAAGACCGGGACAATGACCGAAAACCGCATGACCGTCACGGACGTTTGGGTGCATCCCAGTTACGATGCTCTTCTACTGGCGCAGGCTGCGGCATCCTGTAATCGCGCCGAACTTCCGGACATCGGCGATCCCACCGAGATTGCGCTCCTTAAGCACGCGGAAGGCGTCTCAGCTGAACGGTTGCCGATCGAAGAGGAGGACGTTCCGTTTACGTCCGAGGCCAAGTATATGGTCACTACGCACCTGATGGACGGTAAGCAAGTAAAATTCTATAAAGGCGCGCCGGAAGTGATTGCACACTTTGTCTCTGAATCGGAGGCGAAGAACATCCGGGAAACGAGTGACGAATATTCGAAGCAGGGCTTGCGAGTGCTGGCGGTTGCCTGCGACAGCGGCAACGGACCGAAGGCGATCGGACTGCTTGCCATGATGGATCCGCCGCGTCAGGGCGTACGTGAATCCATTGAGCTTGCCCGCAAGGCAGGCATCAGAACAATTATGATCACCGGCGATCATCCGGCGACTGCTCTTACGATTGCACAGAATGTCGGCATCCAGTCCTCAGGCGTAGTCGATGGGACGAGATTGGAGACTATGGATACAGATGAGTTGAAGCACGTACTCCGTACAGTTTCGGTCTTCGCGCGCGTTCAGCCGGCGCACAAAGTCGCGATTCTTACAGCTCTTCAGGACATGGGCGAGATTGTCTCGATGAGCGGTGACGGCGTTAACGATGCGCCAGCTCTCAAGAAAGCCCACGTCGGCATCGGCATGGGTTTCCGTGGCACTGACATCGCCCGCGAAGCCGCTGCTATGGTTCTGACTGACGACAACTATTCTACGATTGTTGCGGCCATAGCCGAAGGAAGACGAATCTACGACAACATCAAGAAGTTTGTAATCTTCCTCGTGCGGTGCAACCTCGGCGAAGTACTGATTATTGCCGGTGCGATGTTTTTGAGTCTCCCGCTGCCGCTCCTGCCGCTTCACATTTTGTGGATGAACCTCGTTACCGACAGTTTTCCGGCACTAGCTATGGCCACCGAACCATCCGAGCAGGGGATTATGGAGCGCCCGCCGCGTGGACAGCAAGAAGGAATTTTCACCGGCGAATGGCTGCTGCTCTTCGCCGCCGGAATTATCAGTATGATTCTCGGCCTCGGCATGTTCATGGTTTCGCTTCACACGTTCCCAGACGATCTGACGCTCGCGCGTTCGGTTGCACTTACGACTTCGATCATGTTCCAGCTGCTGCTTGCGCTCTCTACCCGCACGCGACTCACGGTTTTCCAGGAGTCGCCGTTCAAAAATCCGTGGCTGATCGGCGCCATCACGCTCTCAGTTGCGGCTCAGATTGCACTGCTCTTTACGCCGCTCTCGATCCTCTTCAGCGTGAAACCGATCCCGATGGTTCTCTTGACGCAGATGCTCGGCGCCACTCTGGTCGTGTTTATAATTTTTGAGCTTTTGAAGATGATGAAGAACCTCCGTGGTAAACGAGCCAAGGCAAACTTCGCAGAGTAACATTCTTTCAGATCACTCGCTGCGGCTCGTTCGGGTGTCATGGCTCGCCATAAACCAGCCGGCTCCATATTAAAAAAGAACGAGGTAAATCGTTGATTCTTGGCCTAATGGAAGATTTTCTGGGCTACTTTCCTCGTAAAAGCTCCTGAATCAACTTTTGTTTTCGGTCGATTCTTAGTCCGGAATGGACATGGATTTTCTTCTTGATATGTGTGAAGGAACCTTCAAGTGAATTGGTGG
>CAZLUK010000098.1:0-7243 GCA_964562735.1 uncultured Candidatus Peribacteria bacterium | reverse complement strand
GGCAGGGAAGTGACAGCGTATCTCTTGTCGTTTGGATCAAAGCAAGCCGAGCAGCCATCGCAACTTTCTTTTCTTTAAAAACAAAATAGAATCATTCCCCACGCCCGAACAACACCACGAAGATCGTCCGCCACAAAATCCAAATATCGAGCAAGAGCGACCAATCCTCGATGTAACGCATGTCGAGCTTCACCTCTTCTTCAAACGGCAGATCCGAACGTCCGGAAATTTGCGCGAGACCGGTGATGCCGGGGCGCACCGTGAAGACGCGGCGGTGATGGAGGGCGTACTTATCCACTTCGCTCGGCAGGTGCGGCCGCGGCCCCACGAGCGAGAGCTGGCCTACGATGACGTTACAGAGCTGCGGCAATTCATCGATGCTGTAGCGGCGTAGAAACCGTCCGATTGGTGTTACCCGTGGATCGTTTTTGACCTTGAATAGTGGTCCGTCGCTGCGGTGGCTCATCTCCTGAAGCACATGTTTTTTCTCATCGGCGTTACGGCACATCGAACGGAATTTCAGTAGAGGGATTGATGATTTTCCATACTGACCGACGCGTCTACTGATATAAAAAATCGGCCATCCGGATGTGAGCAGGATCAGAATTGCGATAATGACGAAGAGTGGGGAGAGAATGACAAACAGGATGAATCCCAGTAAGAAATCGATGATGCGTTTGAGGACTCGGCCCCAGCCGTCGAGCGGGGTTGGCTCGAACTTCAGGACGGGGACTAAGCCGATGACGCCGATACTGAGCTGGTGAGGGACATCGGCAAAGACCGGCGGCACGTAGGCGTAGCCAATTTGGTGGCTGCGGCAGTAATCGATTAGCTCGGCTGTCTTTGCACTACTGGGATTGGTGTCAGTGTGCAGCACCAGATCAATCGGCGTTATTTCGTGGATTGTTGTGATCCCCTGAAATGTTTCTGCATGTTTCAGAAAACGGTACCGCACATCATGCGTTAGATCTTTGCTGACCGATTCCGGAAGTCCGTGGCTGCCGCACGAGACGACGGTACGCACACCGATCCCTAATTTTAGGAGCTTTCTTTGGAATAAGATCATCGCTGTGCGCCCGACAAGCGCGAAGAACGTGAGGAACACTGTGGACTGGATAAGCAGTACGCGTGAGAAGAAGAGTTGTCGTTGCACCATAAAGAACCATGCCATAATAAGAGTGATCCACAATACCGATGCCATGATGGTTCTCCAGAGCTCATTCCACGGGCCTAGCGTTGTCCGAAGCGAATACATTCGCAGAACTGCGGCGACGGTGACGTACGCGATGACCGCAGGCAGGACGAAATGATAAAAGTAATAATCTAATGGAGGAAGCGTGCTCGGTTGCGAGAGGAGCTGTAGCCGGGGGAGCAGATCAATATTAGCTTCACGCAGGCGGTACGCCAGTAAAAGTGCTGCAAACGCTGCGAGTGCATCCAAAGGAATCCGCGCGATGCCGAAGAGAATCTCGGAACGTTTCACTGCGTCACAGTATACGCAAAACAGGCCATTTGCAGCCTGCTTTGTGTCCTGCTCTCCGTACGCCGGATTCTGTTCACCCCGGAAGCCGGGGGAGATGATCATCTATCTGAGCCGCAGATTGCTAAGCGGCTTTATCCCACGTCGCCCTTGCGGGCTTTGCGGGAAGTAGCAGAGGGGCAACCGGTCTGACGGAACCATCAGGTGTTCTGGTCGCCCAATTCCTCCTTGCAGTACCTAGAGTTTGCCAAGTCCCTTGCGGGGTCCCCCCGTTCAAGCCGGGGGCGTTTCACATGCCCTTACGGGCTCGTCTCTGTGGCACTGGTCCGCGCGCGTCTTTACCTGATATGTGACGTGCGGATGGGCGTTACCCACTAGGCGTTCCTTTACTGTCCGGACGTTCCTCCCCGGCAAGCCGGGGCGATCATCGAAAGAGCAGGAACGGCAGTATCGTCTTTTATTGGCTTATTCGCAACAAAATCAGCGTGTCTTTTCGTAATACATAGTCGGGACGCCGCGTCCCGTCTGCGGGGATAAGGAAGATTCCCGCCTTTTTTCGCGACTCCAAGAGCTCTATACTCCGGTTCGGTCCTTTTTTCGGGCCGCCTTAGCTCAGCGGTAGAGCAACGCACTTGTAATGCGTGGGTCGAGAGTTCAATTCTCTCAGGCGGCTCCAGCCTACGAACATTTTTTTGAATCCCACACTACCACAAGTGGTTTATTGCAACTTAGTTGCATATACTGGCAAGTAGCCGTATGCTACTGGCACGGTGGCGGAAATCCTTCTTGCAAAAGAAGCGTTTGCACTCCGCCGCCAACTTTTTTTTCTTCCCAATTTTTTTATGCCGACAGGCACAATCAAGAAAAAGACCGAAAAAGGTTTCGGTTTCATCGCCCAGACAGACGGCGGTGCAGATGTTTTTTTCCATATTTCCTCCCTCGTAGGCATCACTTTTGATGAATTGCGGGAAGGACAGGCTGTCACGTTCGACATTGAGAACGGTGAAAAGGGCCCCAAGGCATCGAACGTCGTCGTTGCTGTTGCTGCTTGATAGACAGTAAACATTCGTTTTCCCCTTGCCGGTAGCCTCACAGCATCGGCAAGGAGGACAGCGGAGAAAGTCACGAGCGTGAGACTCATGGCACGGCAGTAACTCGAAATCCATGAATTGTAGCCGCGTCTATCATTCATTCTCGTCTTTCCCATGTTTTATCTGCCGTTCATCATCATTCTCAGCGTCATTGGTGTGAGCCTGCTTTCGCTCGTCGGCGTCTCGCTATTCTTACTGCGCGAGTCGCTCATCCGTAGGCTGCTGCTGTATTTTATCAGCTTTTCGACGGGTAGTTTGTTTGGCGATGTGTTTTATCACATATTACCGGAACTTGCTGAAGATCACGATGGTTTTGAGCGCGCCATGGGGTTTGTCCTCTTGGGTATTCTCCTTTCTTTCGTTATTGAGAAGATCATTCATTGGCGCCACTGCCACATCCTTCCGGCGCATGGCGTTCATTGCGAACATCACCACGTTGGTATCATGAGTCTCGTCGGTGACGCTACTCATAATTTCATCGACGGCTTACTAATCGCTGCCAGTTTTCTCGTGAGCATTGAAATCGGCATCGCGACAACGATCGCCGTCATGCTGCACGAAATTCCGCAGGAGATCGGTGACTTTGCCATCTTGCTGCACAGTGGCTTCAGCCGGACGAAGGCGGTTCTTTTTAACCTACTCTCCGCATTGATGGCGGTGGTGGGAGCTGTGATAGTGCTGGTTGCAGCAGTATCTGCGCCAGTATTATCGGTGACCCTGTTGCCGATTGCAGCCGGAAACTTTCTGTATCTCGCAGGTTCCGATCTAATCCCCGAATTACATAAACACACCGGGATTCGTCAGGGCTGCTTGCAGCTTATATGCATGGTGCTTGGTATGGCCGCAATGTATACGTTGACGTTTTTGGAATAGATTAGTGCGATTTCGGGTGGAGCGGGATTACGAGTGAGAAGGTCGTTCCCTTGTCTTCGGTGCTCTCGAATGTGAGCTTGGCGCCAATAGTTTCGATGGCGATTTTGGAGATGTAGAGCCCGAGGCCGTTGCCGTCGGTGTCCGACATTTTAGCGTTGTTACCGCGGAAAAGCTTATGACCGATCTGATCTTTCTGCAGTTCTGGAATGCCGATACCGTTGTCTTGGACGGTGAGGATGGCGGTGCCGGTGGGACCGTCTTCACTGACTTTCACGCTGATCGATGATTCGGGATGGCTATATTTGACGGCGTTGCTGAGTAAGTTTTCGATGATGAGCACGAGGAGACTCTTGTCCGAGCAGATTTCAATGGCTTGCTTCGGCAAATCCAATGTGAACGTTATCTTTTTCTGCTTTAGATCGAGATCAAATGAGGCGGCGGTACTGCTCACGAGTTTTGGTAGGTCGAAGCTCTCGGAGTTCAGTTGGAATTTTCCGAGCTCGATTTTAGAGACGTTGAGCAGTGCGTTTACGAGGTGCACCATGCGCGCGTTTGATGTTGAGACTTGGTTTACGTAATCGCGTTGATCGGTGCTAAGCGGACCGGCATCTTCGGCCATGAGCATCTCCAGGTACCAGCGCATAGATGAAAGGGGGGTCCGGAGTTGATGGCTCACCAGCGAAATGAATTCGGATTTCATGCGGTCGATGCTTCGTTCCTCGGTGACATCGCGGATGACGGTGACGCTGCCGATGGACTGTTTTCCCCGCAGAATCGGGGTCACGCGGATCTGGATCGCGGTTTGGGTGCCATCGGGTTTTTTGAGTGTCAGCCGTGGGTCAATCGATGGATGGAAAGTCGTGCGGGTCGATAGTACTTTGACGACAGGATGCGTCTTCGGATTGAGCACGTTGCCATCTTTGTCCGCAATGGCGAGGAACTGCTCGGCGGTTTTTCCGAGTGCTTCATTTCTTCCGGTGAGGATCTCTGCCATCTGGTTGACGTACGTGATGACGCCGGTGGCGTCGGTAACCACAAGGCCGTCATCCATACTCTGTAGAATCGCGGCGTCCTCGGCGTGCTGTTTCTGTAGCTCCTGGGTGCGCTCGGCGACGATGGATTCCAGATGTTCGTGTGCTTTGAACAGGCGTTTCGTCAGTTCATCGGCGGTGACATCGACGATTTCAAGCTCATTTCCGGTGAATATCGAACGTTTAAATTGCCAATGTTTGGTTTCCAGTTTATCGAGTTTTTCCGTGAGTTCTTCCAGTGGGCCGACGATGCGGCGGCCGCTAAAGAACGTCGAAAGTGAAAGGAAGACGATGATAATGAGACCCGTGGCAACCAGGTTTATGGCGAGCCTGATTGTCGATGCCTGCACTTCAGCGCGGTCCACTTTGGCGATCACGGCCCAACCGAGAGTTGGGATCGAGCGGTAGGCGGCGAGCACCGAGATGCCGGAGTAATCGACCGTGTCGGATATTCCTTCTTTGCCAGCTAGTGCGTCATGGACGACCGATGACCTTCCATTAGCGGTGTCCCGCACCGTCACCAGACGCTTGGTGGTGTCATCGACTCGCAGAACTATATCTTCTTTGTCGATCGTGGTGGCAAGGAGCACTTCCATCGTCTTAGTGGCGGAATCGGTATTAAGGAGGCTGGAAGCGAGTCCGGTGGCGTCAAATATGGTGACGAGGGTTCCGATCCGTACGGTGCCGCTGATCTGCGGAGCCGTGACGATGTACATCGTCCAGCCCGCATCGGTAACGATCGGCCTAAAGATCGTGCCTTCGCGTTCCTGTAGTGTGAGCAACAATTCTTTTGTGAGCAGGGAGCTATCTTGCTCGCCAGCAAGTACTGCTACATTGCCGGTAGCATCCACTCTCAGCAGTTGACGGAATCCGACGAGTGCCGTCACCGATGGCAGACTACTAAGTTCTGGATCGCGTCCGAGGATTGACAGTTGCTCGCGCTGGCCAGATACGGTGGATTCAAGCAGAGCTTCTTTGCTTTCGGCGATGGACTGTAGCTGAGCGGTAGTACGGTTCTTGAACTCGTGCCAGGAGAGGAAGAAAGCGACGACTGATACCGCAAACACCGTAAGCACGAGAAGTGTGAACGATTCGTAAAACAGCGTCATGCGGAGCGACGAATGCCGCATATTCCACCAATTATGGAAACTGTTTTTTGGGGACATAGAAATCCCTTCATTTTAGCATAAATCAGAGGTTTTTTCCACTGGAATTTATGTAACTGCTCACTGAGTCTGTAATCGAAAAAACTCATCATTCTTTAACGGGAGCGGGTTTCCTACCCGCGGTTGGCAAAGTTTCAGCCATGGCTCGCAAACGCAGGTAGAAACCTGCTCCTGTATGTGGAACTGATTTCTTGAGTCATAGGAAATCGTTCGACAGGGTCTGGGAGCAGTTACCTTTCGTGGTAAGTGGGCACTGAGTCTGTAGGAATGTTTGATTTTCGTTGCGTAGCACGGGGCGGCTTCCAGCCCGTGTGCATTCAACACGGCCACGATGGCCGTGCTACTGTCTCTTTCGCAGGGTCAGTGCCCACTTACCTGACCTCTCCTTGTCTTGCACTAACAATATATGTACAATAAAGACCTATGGCACATCTCTCAAAAAAGAAAGGACTCAAAATGACGACTCTCACTATTCGGATCGCCGCCGACCTCAAGGCGGACATCATGGAACTTGCGCACCGTTCGGGCGAAGACGCGAGTACGTGGATCCGGAGATTCTTCGAGAGCGTTCGGTCCTCGGAAGAGGGTGGCGAAGGCTGGGTAGGGGACGAAAACGGACCATTTTCTAGCGAGTTCATACAAAGTATCCTTGCTATTCGGGAGAAGGGGAAGTTTAAGAAATTTGATCTCAAGAACTATGTTTGAGATTCAGATCGAGGTGCGAGCGGACAAGGCACTGCGCTCATTGGACAAAAAATTGAAGCTCCGACTCGCGGAAGAAATCTATGCGCTTGGAACCAGATTTATGGATGGGAAGCGCCTCTCTGGAGTTCTGAAGGGATGCAGGTCATGGCGCGCGGGAGAGTATCGCATTGTCTACGATGTCAATTTTGAAAAAAGCATTGTTCGGATACTGCGCATCGGACACAGGAAGGAGGTGTATAGAAGTTAGTAATGTTCAGGATGGTGTCCTAGAATCGGAATTGCAATTTTCTTGTACCGAAACCCACATCAATTTGCTCATGATTTCAAAGCCACCTCAATCTTCTCTGGCCCGCCAGAGACTACCGCTTTGATCCTCCGCACCCCCGCCGAACTGGATTCCTCTTTCTGAATTTTGAAGCTCCCGAGCATGCCCGTCCGGGCTACATGCGGGCCGCCGCAGATTTCTTTTGAAAATTTTCCCATCGAATACACGTTTACTTTATCGCCATACTTGCTGTCGAACACTCCAATTGCTCCCGCTGCTTTCGCCTCATCCACAGTCATCACCTGGTAGCTCACCGGTGCATCGGCTTTGATGGCTGTATTGACTAGCTCTTCGACTTTTTTGATCTGTTCCGGCGTCATTTTGTCCGGATGCGTGAAGTCGAAGCGGAGGCGTTCAGCCGTGATATTCGAGCCTTTCTGCCAGACGTGATCTCCAAGGACTGTGCGCAGTGCTTGGTTTAGTAAGTGTGTGGCTGTGTGGAGTTTTGTGGTTTCTGCTGAGTGATCGGCGAGGCCTCCTGCGAACTTCTTCTCGGCACCGATACGGCTTTTCGATTGGTGCTCTTCGAAGGCTTTCTTGAAGCCTTCTAAATTAACAGTTTGATTGTGTTC
>CAZLUK010000097.1:0-9573 GCA_964562735.1 uncultured Candidatus Peribacteria bacterium | reverse complement strand
GCATATCTCACACCTCTATCTCTGTGCCGCAGCCGGCATCAGGCACCCGCGACATTTCAAACGGATCATCGGACTCACGCTCGCGAAGTCAGGCAAGGCCCTCCTCGCGGTTCCGGGCCTGAAAACTCTGCAGCCGGTCGGGAAGAAACTGCTCTACAAGCTCATCCGGGTCCACGACTACGAACAGGCGAGCCCCGTCATGCAGCAAACCCTGATCAAGGTCAGCGCCGAAGACTTGCGACCGATTCTGAAGACTATCGATACCACGACCGACATTTTCTGGGGCCGCGACGACGGCATAACACCCTTCGGCGACGCGCTCGTCATGAACAAGGGCATCGAGCAGAGTGTGCTCCATTCGTACGACGGCATCAGGCACCGCGTGCACCGCGACAAAGCATCCGAGATCGCCGCCATCATTAAAGACAACGCCTCGGCGTAGCACAGTGAAAACGGGTAGAATAGGCAGCGTATGAAGGAAACCGCAGCCATCGTTCTGCTAATTTCAGCACTTCTGTCCCCCGTGCTAACAGTGCTCCGACTCCTGCAAATTAAGGAGTGGCGATGGGACCGACTGAAGGAGCATCTTGTGAAGGAAGGATTCTTTTTACAACTCTTCGGCAAACTTCGACCTTCGATTTTTCTCTTGTGGACACTGTGCTCGGTCCTCATGCTGATGATCACTTCCGACCAGGCCGCAATGGCCAACCCACTCGGATTCCTGCTGCTGATTTTGTTCAGTGGACTCTCGATCATCCGCGTACTTGCAAATCATCAGCCGATGCCGGTATGGACGCTGAAAGCAAAAACCGTTCTCGCACTCACAGTCACGCTCTCGATCCTCATCGCCATTGCCTGTCTGCTCCTCAGCCCAACATTCGGAGTCGCAGGGACCGGAATAACAGCATTCTTAAGCCCGCTTCTAGTGGTCACGGCTTTGATCATCCTGCAGCCAGTGGATTCTATGCTAAAAACCCGGATACTGACGCAGGCCGAACGGATGAGAACCGCACATCCAAAACTCAGAGTCATAGGTATCACCGGAAGCGTCGGGAAAACGACGACCAAGGTACTGCTCTCACATATCCTGCAAAATTCGAGAGCACTGACGACCCCCGAACACGTGAACACCGAAATGGGAGTCGCCGCCTGGTTGACACAGATCCTGAAAAACGAACCGGAGGATTCGAAACGGATTCTGATCGTAGAAATGGGCGCCTATTGCAAAGGCGAAATCGCGCTTCTGTGCAAGATCACTAAGCCCACATATGGCATCATCACCTACATCGGCGATCAACACCTTGCGCTCTTCGGCAGCCGCGAGGCGATCATCCGCGCCAAAGGCGAGCTGTTTGCGGCTTTGCCCGAAAACGGCCGCGCTTTCGCCAACAGTGATAATGACGCGTACCAAGAACTCGTAAAACTCTGCCGCTCCCCAGTCACTACGGTAGGTACCGGTCAACATGCTAATATTCAGGCCATCGATATTGAGGAAACCGCTCAGGGACTCAAATTCCGAGCACTTGGAACGCAGTTCGAAGTTCCGATTACAGGAACGCACTCAATCGCCGCAATCCTTCTGGCAATCGCTTTATCCAAAGAAATCGGCATGACTCCCGTGAGAATTGCACAACGGCTAAAAACTTTCCGTTCGATAAAGAACACGTTCGAAGTGAAAATAATCGGATCGATAACGATCCTAGACGATACCTACAACTCGAGCCCGGAAAGTGTGAAGGCCGCCATCGAGTGGGCGCGCCGTCAGCCGCAAACAACTAAAATTCTCGTCATGGAAGGTATTATCGAACTCGGCGCATCCGAAGAAAAAATCCACACGGAAATCGCCCGTCTCGCGTCAGATATATTCACGGAAGCGTATATCGCTCATCCACGGTACAAACCCTATTTCACCGCTGCTTTTGGTTCACGAGTGCATCTGGTAATCGATGGTTCGGCGGTGAGAGCCGGTTCACTGCTGGTTCTCTCCGGCCGTTTGTCAGCGGACAACATCAAACGTTTTGTTCCAATGCAACCAGAAACCATCCGCCAGTAACTAAAAACCTGCCATGCAAATCATCCACCACACCTTCGGCCCGCATGTCGATAGCGCCTACCTCAGGAAAGTGTTGGCGCTTTCATATTTTCCATGGAAATACGTCTACGGCACCGCATCGCTGCGGCTAAAAACTGCGCTTCGCGAGAAATTTAGAGCCGAGCCTGTGCTATTCGCTTCAGGCCGTGAATCGCTCTACGCACTACTGAAATCACTCGGAATCAAACCGGGTGAAGAAGTGATCATCCAGGGATATACCTGCATCGTTGTACCCAACGCCATCCACGCCGCAAGCGGCGTTCCGGTTTACGCTGATATCGATCCGGACACGCTTAATCTGACAGTCGAAACTGTGAAGCCGCTTGTGACTTCCCGTACTCGCGCTCTTATCTGCCAGCACACGTTCGGCATTCCGGCTGACCTGAAATCACTCCGGAAACTCTGTGATGAGCACAATATTGTTTTGATCGAAGACATGGCGCATGTACTGCCGGATCAAAAAGGCTCAGACATCGGTTCGAGTAGCGATTATCTGATTCTAAGTTTTGGGCGTGACAAAGCCATTTCTGGCATCTCTGGAGGCGCAGTACTTTCACGTCACGCACGCACGACCGCGGCTCTGGTGGACCTTGAACACACGGCTGTTCATGAGTCCTGGTGGACCGTAGCTCGGTTGCTTGAGTACGCGATCCGCATGCATTCCATCGTCCGACCGCTTGCCGACACCCCCATCTTCAGGCCTATCATATGGATGCTCCAGAAACTCAGGATGATCATTCCAATCCTGACTCCAGAGGAAAAACGCGGCCAGATGTCGCCTGTGCTCAAAAAAATTCCGAATGCCTGCGCGGAACTGGCGATGTATTCGCTCGGTAAACTTAAGAGCCTTAATGAGCGCCGCCGGATGCTGACTTCGTTTTATGCACGCCACGGACGGGACCACGGCTGGCCGCTACTCGCGGGCACCGCGCAGGGTCTGCCGCTACAGAAGTTCCCCCTATTTGTGCACAGTGCCAGAGCCAAGCGCGCAGTTCTTAGACAGGAAAACATCCACTTGGATGACGGCTGGACGGGCTGCGTCATTTGCCCCGAAGACATTGAACTCACGGAAACAGGCTACGAGCAGGGTACTAACCCGATTGCTGAATGCATGTGTCGCCAAATTCTCTCACTTCCAACCCATCCGACGATGACGTTCTTCCAAGCCGAACGCCTGGCACGACGTATCGACATTCTTTTGGCTGCACAAAAGTAGAGCCGCAAATTGTAGAGAAGTGCGAATCGCACTTCTCTACAATTTCCGATACCATCGCCCCAATGGAGATCTCACTCACGCACAATCCTCATGAATGGGATGAATTCATCGCTTCTCAACCGTGGAAGCCGTTTCTACAGAGCTGGACAATGGGTGATGTGTACGCCGACATCGGCCAAAAACCGATCCGGCTAACAGCTAACGATACCCACGGAATTCGCGCCGTCTGCTTTGGGCACATCGTCCCCGCACGCCGGGGAAAACATATCTCGGTGCCATACGGCCCACTTATCGATGAAAGCCTCAGTGAGACCGAAGCCACGCATATCACAACCATGCTCGTCTCCGAACTCAAGAAACAGGCTCTAAAAAACGGCTGCAGCTTTGTGCGTCTCAGTCCATTTTGGCCCCAGGGCAGACATTCGCAGGCTCTCTCGGCACTAGGGACTGTCGAATCACCGCTGCATCTGCACGCCGAACATGTGTGGTACCTGCCGCTGCAGAATTCATCCGGACCGAGAAAAACCGAAGCCGAACTCCAGACCGGCATGCGCAAGACCACCCGCAATCTCATCCGCCGTGCTGAGAAAGACGGTGTAACGATTGACGCATCATCCGATCCAGTTAGCGACCTTCCACAGTTCCTTACACTCCATGACGAGACCCGCAAACGCCACGGTTTCACGGCGTACACGAATACTTTTTTTGAGTCTCAAATAAAACGCTTCAGTAAACGCAAAGAGTGCACGCTCTACCTGGCAAAATATCAGGGAAAAACAATCGCGGCATCAATCCACATGCACGCCTTTGGCGAAACAAGTTATCACCACGGGGCAAGCTCGAACGAGTACCAAAAAATCCCCGCGAGTTACCTGCTTCAGTGGACCGCAATTCGTGATGCTCTAAAAAGAGACGACCGCATCTACAGCTTTTGGGGTATTGCCCCACTGGACGATACTGGCTACGTCGCAAGCGCGCTCGGCAAGCATCCGTTCGGCGGCGTAACGCTCTTCAAGACCGGTTTCGGCGGCCTCGTCCTCAACCTAGTTCACTGCAAGGACGCGCCAGTCAGTAACTCCTATTGGCTGACGTACGCCTTCGAACAGTACCGAAAATACCGTCGCGGATTCTAACTAGCCACAATCGCCACATTTCCCCTACAATCAGTCCATGTCGCCAAACACCACTCCCACGACCACAACGCCCGAACAGAAACTGGATGAGATCATCGAGCATCTTAGACGTATGGAGTCTCGGGACAGACTGCGAATGTGGGGTGGATTTTTCCGTGGACTCATTTCGATCATCCCGATCATCCTGATTTTGTGGAGCACGTGGTATTTCATCCAGCATGGCGCTGATCTCATGAAAATGATTGCCGACACCGCCGCGTCCTCCGCAGCCGAATATACCAAAACCCAAGGCCAAGGCATGGTGGACCAATTGATGAAGCAATACTCTATTCCCCAGTAGAGACGCTCCGCTTCCTTAGAACTGCAAAAGAGCGGAAGACCCCCATCTCCCGCTCTTAGTTGATACGATGTTGACCTTCTATTTCACAAGCTTCGTAACATCATCCGGAGACATCCCAGGACTTACAAGCAAAGTCGGTAGCCGCAAGAACTGACTGCGGCTGAAACGGCTATCCGGTGATTGGCTGATGCCGAAGAGGTAACCAATATCGGCCGCCTGTTTCATGACGCGGTCGTTTATGCCGCCCTTCGGGTACGAGAGCCCATACACCTCCTTGTGCGTCAGATCCTGGATGAGCTTCTTACTCTGTCCAAGCTCCAGGATTACCTGCGAGTCAGTCATGGACCGAAGATCATCACCGGTATGGCCTGCCGACTGCAGATCGTTACCGTTAGCCATAAGGTTAATGGCCATCTTTTCCGTGATGCCAGATAGCCCGATATCCTTGGTCTGGATGAAGAGTGTGGCGGCCACTCCCCCAGCTTCCAAGGCATCCGAGACCGCACGGATATTCTTTGCATTGACGCCCGAAACAGTGAGAACTATGGTGCCCGGACTCACCCGCGCATCGCGCGTTTCCTGAGCCATAACGATGTCATAGAGTGTCTTCAAGGTCACGATCTTTTTACCGGCGGCTTTGATGGCCGTCATCTGCTTCTGGATAGAGCCAATACTTGCCGAATCATCGGCGAAATACTGCAAAATCGGCAACGTATATTGGTCCTGACGGACGAGAAACACTGGCTGAAACGGCTTCAGGTATTGGGTCGAAACATAGCCTTCCTTGCCGTTATAAACCACCCGGGCCCATTCTCCATTCATGGAAATCGGCTTAATTATGGCTTGTCCCAAGAGCTCGCCCAGCTTCTCGGACTGTGTGGAGGGATCCTTGCGGATGTTTAGGAACTGAAAATCGACGTAATACTTGCCCTCAAATTGTTTCTTCTCCAGCGGCAGTTTTTCTTCAGTCGTGAGTTTTGCAAGATAGCGGAACGCCACATATCCATCGGAACCGTTCGAAAGTTTTACCTTTGCCCATTCAGCACTTAGGATATCGAGCACCGTAACGATGTCACCCTGATTAAGCCTCACGACAAGCGCAGAACTCACATCCTTGTCACTACGAACATTGAGGAACGGATTATTGACCCGATAGATGTTCCCACCCTCGTCCACCACCACCGTACGAAGCGCGTCGTACCGTGCCTGTTTTTCCTTGTCCGGCATCACAATCGAAAGATCAGTGAGCACCGTTGCGCTAGAACCAGCGAGACTGAGTGCCGCTGTATTTGCAGAGTCGTTTTCGTTATCAAGCGAACTGATAGAAGATGAAACCGACGTGGCGTCACTCGCGGCGAGGTCATGGACCTGGGCAAGGTCAGTATCACTGAAAACGAACTCATCAAAACTCTTGTCAGGCTCAGATCCTGCGCAACCTGCAAGCAGGATTCCGAACGACACAATAAGGAGGAAGAATGTGAGAGTGAAACGAGACATTGAAAAAAAGGAAATAGCGATTACATGCGATCTGGAACGCGAAGAGTCAGTAATTCGGCCCCGGTCTTCAAGACATCGGCCGTGAGTTTGGTAAGTGCAAGCCTAAAATCGCGGCTGGCCGTGGGAGCCGTCAGAATTTCATCGGCGTTGTAAAATGAGTTGAAAGCTTGGCACAGTTCGTAAAGGTAATTCGTGAGCTTGTGAGGCAGATGTTCAGTCCGAGCGTCCTCGACCGTTTCACCGAACATGAGGATAAGCTTAATAAGCAAACGCTCCTTGTTCGTCAGCTCCTGAATATCCGAGACCGAACCGTCCGAACCGGCCTTCCGCAATACCGAACGAGCGCGAGCGTGGGTGTATTGCAGATACGGAGCGCTATTGCCTTCGAACGTCAACATCTTGTCCCAGTCGAAGACCATGTCCATCTTACGATTTTGACTGAGGATTCCGTACACAAGGGCACCGACTCCCATCATCTCGGCAAGCTCCTTGGGGTCATCGGTCTGGATCTTCTCTCCTCTCTCCTTAATCAGTGTCTCGGCACGCTTCACCGCTTCACCCAATACTTCCTCGAGTCGGAGAATATTTCCCTTGCGTGTACTCATCGCCTTGTCTGAAAAACTCATTCGTCCAAAGAGGACATGCTCTAGTTTCGGCAGCTCCCACTGGAACTGACTGAGAACCTCAAAAAGCTGCTTGAAGTACAATTGCTGGGCAACATCGACCACGTAAAGAATGGCTTGCGGATGCCATGTATCTATACGATAGCGGGCTGTGACAAGATCGCGAGTAAGGTAAATGGTAGAACCGTCAGCCTTCAGTGCAATCGCCGGAGGCATCTTCATATTTTCTGGGAACTGGACAATGAGCGCGCCCTCTTTCCCCGGCACGAAGACTTTCTTCTTTTTCCCCTCGTCGATGATCGTCGCCATTTTATCTTCGTAAAAACTTTCACCATGCGTGTAATCGAATTTCACATGCAAACGGGTATAAATATGAGCCATCGACTGCATCGTGATCCAAACGACCGACTTCCAGAACGTCTGCAGCTCTTGGTCCCCTGCTTCCAGCTTTTTGAACGCCAGCCGACCCTCGCCTTCAAGCGTCTCATTCTTCTCCGATTCATCGTGGAATTTCACGTACAGAACCAACAGTTCGTCGATGGTATGTTTATCAATCGGTTTTTTGCCCCATTTCTGATGTGCCACAGCCAATTTTCCGAATTGTGTTCCCCAGTCGCCAATATGATTGATAGCGATCGTCTCGTATCCCGTGTGACGGTACAAATTCACCAACGACTGTCCGATGACAGTACTAAGAATATGGTGAACACCAAGTGGCTTTGCAATATTAGGCGCTGAGTAATCAATAACAACTGGTGCCTCCTTACGCCTAACCGCCGGTGCACAGGCTTTCCGAGCATGCACTAAACCATCCGTCAGTGCAGAGGATACCAACGTCACATTCACGAATCCTGCACCAGCGACTTCCGTTGACTCGACTCCTGCAATCTTACCAAAAACTTCAGCCAAAGCTGAAGCGACCTCACGCGGCGACTTTCCGGCTTTTTTAGCAACCTGAAGCGCAGCTGACGTTGTTAGGTCGCCTCGACCTTCATCGAAAGAGACATTAAAGTGGACTGTTGTCGATAGGCCGAATTTTTTCAGCATAATCGTCTCTGCTTCAGCCTCTAATTTTTTGCGAAGATCGAACAAATGAAGTGATCAGGAAAACAGCGGTACTTTATACCGCGAAAGACCCTTGTATAGTAGAAACAATTATTTGATCTTGATCACAGTTTTTCTTCATGTTGTTTCATACTTTGAACAAAAAATGTATGCACGTTCGTACACCCGTCTCGTATCAAATAAATGAACAAACTTTGAAAATATCTGTGGATATTTTGTGCACAAATCCGGCATTCCCCCCTGATCTCTGTGCAAAACCACTATATTTACTAAATAGTTAAATTAATGTATAATATAATTTTATGCCGAACCGCAGAAAAAATCTGGCGAGAATAATGTCCATTACGGCCTTAGTGTCCCTATCATTATTCTCCGCATGCGCCAAGCAAGAGACGGCTCCCCCGGCAAAAACCAGTGGAGCACTCAGCGCGGTTCAGACAGTCGACCTGTTTATAACCGGTATGAACCGACCGGAGGCCGCACGGAATGCTGCACTGCTCGGAATCTTCGTATCCGAATACCTAACGATTATACCAATTGCGATGGCGGCCGAAAGCGCATTACACGGAATCGACGCACAGCTGCAAATCATGCACATGCAGCAAACGATTCAGGATCCGGACTACGATCTGCTCCAGGCCTTTGGCGATGCGCTACAGGTAGACGTAGCGGAACTCCTCAATAGAAGCAGCGACCGGCAACAAGTGCTCAAAACCTATACCGAAGCACTCACTAACGTCGCGACCCGCAGTAATGACCGATATAAAGAACTAAAATCCCAGCTCGAGGAACTGAAGAAGTTAGCCACCAGCCAGAACCGTGACCGCAGCACCGCCGACCGCGATCTCAAGAAAGCCATCCAGGACAAAGACTTCAATGCCGCCGGCGAGCAACAGAAGAATCTCACCGACCTACAGGCCATATACGCCGAGACCGACCTGAAGCGCAAACAGACGCAGTCGCTCGAGGCCACACTCGATGATCTTCTGACGATCTACGGCACGAAGATTCTCGCCATCCAGCAGAACCGCGAGGCGCTCATCGCCGGCATCAAAGTGATCGATGTCCCCGGAGCGGACGAACTACAGGTACTGGATAAGAAACGCTCCACGCGGACGGGAAACTCAAGAAGCGGCTTCGATTCACTGTTTATGCCTCCCATGATGGACCAGTAAGTATGAACTCACGAATCGGCTGATGTAATTAAAGATTTCCCAAGCGGGATGGCAGGAAGGTTGATGAGAGGGCAGGAAGGGCAGGAACGTTTTACCTTTCTGCCTTTCCTGCCTTTCCTCACATTTCTGCCTTCTGTTTGCAGAAATGTAAAATGGGCATCAGCCGATTCGTGAGTTCATTCACCAGTGTAACTCCCCATTCCACACCGTGACAACGGGCCAAGAGCATTCGTGCGGGTAAAATGAAGACCGTTTTTTCCCCGCAGCCACGGCGGTCGTGAGCACCCGTGGCGCAGACGGGACGCCGCGTCCCGAGGAAGAAGTATAAGTTTCCTCGTTCTCACAAAAACATGGCACTTCTCGGACATTGTTCTGTCCGTTTGTTAACCAGCGATTTAAATCGCTGGTTAACAAACGGCGAATGTGAATCTT
>CAZLUK010000096.1:0-3413 GCA_964562735.1 uncultured Candidatus Peribacteria bacterium | reverse complement strand
AAGCGCATCCTGCCGCTGGTCTGCGAAAAATTCCCCGCCGCGGCGTCCGACAAAGATTTTTTGCAGAAGGCGCGGCTGATCCAGGAGCGGATCACGTTCTTCCATGAGGCACCGGAGATGCTCACATGGTTCTACAAAGAGCCCCACGCGAGCGTGGAGCTGCTCGCAAATGAAAAGCAGAAGATCACGAAGGACCAATTGCCGGAGATTTTCAAAATTCTGGAGAAAGTTCTTTCGGATGTTCCGGAGAAGAACTGGACCGTTGATGGACTGAAGGATGCGGTGCTCAAGAATCTTGGCAACTTCAAGCAGGGCCAGCTCCTCTGGCCGCTGCGCGCGGCACTGACGGGGCTGCCATACAGTCCCGGGGCCTTTGAGGTCGCGGAGGCGCTGGGGAAGGAGAAGTCGCTTCAGAGGATTCGCCTGGCAAAGGATATGATATGAAGTGATGAGTAGTGAGTAGCTAGTGATGAACTACTCCCTGCTAACCACTACCCACTACCCGCTTCTCCGACTGATCCTCAGCAGCCGCAACGTATGATTATCCAGGACCTCATCCCCCTCGGCCCCAAAACCACCATGCGCATCGGCGGGAAGGCCCTCTACTATGCCGAAATCTTGACGGAGGCGGATGTGGGAGAGGCATGGAAATTTTCCCAGGACAAAAAAATCCCGCTGATCGTTCTCGGCGGTGGATCAAACACGATCTTTGCCGATGATGTGATCCATGCATTGGTGGTGAGAATCAAAGCTGATGCAATGACTGTGGATGACGGGAGCGGGCATTCTTCCTTTGAAAATGGGAACGGGCATTCTGCCTTTGAAAATGGGAGCGGGCATTCTGCCCGCGTTACCATTGAGGCCGGCAAAATCCTCGGCAGTCTATTAAATGAATTGGCCGCGAAGAATCTTGATCTCTCCGCATTGACGGGAATCCCGGGGTCTTTGGGCGGCGCGATCTTCGGCAACGCAGGGCAGGGGGCGAAGGGGATCTGGATTGATTCATTTGTGGAGTCTGTGACGGCGTTCGTGGATGGAGAATGGAAAACATTTACCCGGGAAGAGTGTAAATTTCGGTATCGGGAAAGTTATTTCAAGGATCATATGGACGCGGGCCGTGTAGGGGCGATTCGTGAATCGCCCTCCTTAGAACATTATTCCGTGATCATTTGGAAGGCGACGCTGAAGGTTCCATCGCGTCCGGAAGCCGACGTGAAAGCCGAAATAGAGCGACTCATCCAGAAGCGGATTGAGACGCAGCCGCACATCAAAACCGCTGGTTCCTGCTTCAAATCTCTGCCGGATAGAACACCTGCGTGGAAGTTGATTGATGCTGCGGGACTGCGCGGAACGAAAATCGGCGGGATCCAGATCAGCGAGAAGCACGCGAACTTCCTGCTGAACGTGGAAGGGGGGACGTTTGAGGATGCAAAAAGGATTACGGCACTGATCAAAGAGAAGGTGCCGAGGATCGCGGGGATTGAGATGTGTTTTTATAGTGCAGATGGCAAAATCAACTAGATAATTTTCTCTGCCCATTAAATCTGGGCATTTTTTGTTTTTCGTTTTTTCCTATTCTCTTTTCCACTTCTTTGATGTGCTCGGCCGGTAAGAGTTCTTCAGGCATTTCCCCACCGATGTCCTTCATAGCTTTCCGTACCTTTCCTCCAACAACAAAATGCGTTCTGGCCGCTCCATCTTCGCCTATTGTCCCCTTTTTTTCTTTTTGTTCGCGTAACTGCTCATCGGTTTGTGTTATACGGAAAAGATTGGCCGCAAGTTCCGTTGCTCCGGCCCTGTCGAGAATTTTGTCGTTTCCTAGTCTTTTTGTCTTCTGAATTTGTTTTGCAGTCATTCCGTACAAACCTTTGTAACCGGCATCATTGAAATATCCAAAATTACGAACACCATGGTCGTGTGCCGTCTTGAACAAACGCCTGTTATGGTCCACCACTCCACTGCGAATCAGTAGTCTTTTTTCATCTTCGGGCAGAGCCTCATACAGTTCATGTTTGCGCGATTGGATCGCAAAGTATGTCTGTGCAAGGGCGATAGGCTTTTTTGCGGGATCACCGTTCTGAGCTATGAGATAGCAGGCATACCGGGAGAGCTTGCAATCAAGTACCTCTCGTTTGGCCCCCTTGGCCAATTCGATCATTTCGGTGATTTCAACAAAATGATCATCAACATATTGTCCACTTGTTGTACAGGCAACAGACGCTTTCTCTATGACATTCTCAAAGTTCCTCCATTCGGAATATTCAAGTTGGATCATGAGTTCTCTCGCTCTCCAATATTCAATACCATTTTCATCTGTCCTTTTGATGCTCTCAAAGATTTGATGAGGTGATGTTGGCAACGATGGATTCATATCATCTCTCATAGTTTAGTATACGACGTGTGGAATCTTTACAGTACGAAGCACATCTTCGATCAAAATGGCAAATCCTCCGGCTTTATTTCCGACGCGTAGGTCAGCGCTGGCGCTTCGATATTCACGTCCACGGACGGCGAAGAGGCTGGGGCGGAATCTGATTGGGTGGCGGACGGGCCTGCGTCCGTGCTGCCCCACGACTTCACTTCGTTACTGATGTTGTTCTGGACGGCGGGGTTACTGATACCGAGGAGGCTGACTGCGTCGGCGATGATTTCGGTGGTCGTGCGCTTGGCGCCTTCTTTCGTTTCCCAACTGCGGGTTTGTACACGGCCGGTGACGAAGACGCGGTAGCCCTTTTTCGCGTGCTTGCCCACTTGTTCGGCGAGCGCGCCCCACACGACGACGTTATGGAACTCCACACGCTCCTTCATCTCCCCCGACGCGCGGTCCTTCCATTTCTCATTCGTCGCAACCCCGAGTGTGAGGACCTTCTGGCCGCTCGTGGTGGTGCGCATTTCGGGATCGCGGGTGACGTTGCCGATGATATCGGCGCGGTTGAGGCATTGCGTGACGGCATTTGCGCCCTCCGGAGCCGGCCGCTGCCCGTCCTTGGGATCGAGGAGGATCATATCGAGCGCGACCATCTTGGTTTTGCTGCGCTTCTCGTTGGTTTTTTCGTCCTGCCAGCTGTCGGTCTGCAGGCGCCCGGCGACAAAGAGCTGTGCACCCGGCTTGATGAACTTGCCGGCTACTTCGGCCATCGGGCCCCACAGGGTAACGACGTGGAATCCTTTGCCGTCGAGTGTCTCGCCGCTGTCGGCCTTGAAGGAATACGGCGTGACGATATTGAGATCGGTCACGCTCTGGCCACTCGGCGTCTGACGGACCTGGACGGGTTGTGTCTGGTAACCGATGAGCTGCACGCGGTTGAGGGAGAACATGGTGTGAGGGGGGAATGGGAGAAAAAGGAGGCTGCTTTGGCTCCAACCTACCCTTCTTACTTTGACCCCTGCAAGTATTTTGTGTTGCATCCAGA
>CAZLUK010000095.1:0-3318 GCA_964562735.1 uncultured Candidatus Peribacteria bacterium | reverse complement strand
CTCAGGCGCCAAATCAGTCGCCCCCAGCAATGCATCACTCGCCGCCGCCGCACAATATCCCGCGATCACGTCACCCACGTGCTCGCGTGCCGTCTCGGGCTTGATGCCGAGAATCTCGAGTGCCGTTTCGGGAACGGGAGGGGGAGGGAGCGCAGCACCATCAGATTGTGTTGCATCGGCTCTCGCACCTCCCATCAACTCCGTCTCCAAATCACGGCGAGCCGCCTTGCACTGCTCCAGCAAGAACGCATGCACCTCCTCGCCGAATGGCAGCATTTTTTGCTGATCAATCGCCCAGCCCACGTGTCCCCAAAATGTTTCATACACTGCGGCGTCCCGGATGGGTCCCTCTGTCGTCACGTCCGTCGCCGCCCTGCGCCCCATCCCGAGGAAACGTCGCAGGATCTGCAGAAGCGCTGCGGTATCGGTCAGTTCCAGTTGTTTGGGGAGAGCGGTGCGTGCTGCGTCGAAGGCGTCCTTCACCAGCTTTTTCAAGAAGGTTGCATCAAGTTTTTGCGACATGCTCAATGCTTCGGTCAGCTTTGCAGGCAGGGGACCACTGAGTGTCAATGACGTACCAAGTTTCCTGTCGTCTTTTGAGCCTGCGTCCGGCGTCGCTTGTGCTTCAGTTCCAGATGCAGTGGTGCTTGCGTCAGGAGGAATCCCGGGCACCGGCTGCCGGGTCGTTTGAGGCGGCTGAGGTAAAGCAATACTCTCCGCCTCGATGCCATACGCCGTTACCTGCCGTGCCGACATTCCTTCATGAAGCGACTGGAATGCATCCCCAATTTCCTGCGAGGGCAATTCCGGGTGCTTTTTGAGACAACTCCACGTTTCCACGAACCCCATGTAGCAGAGATGAATCATGCGCGTACTTTCGGTGAGCGGCACCGGATCCGGCAATGTCCAGAATTTTTGTTGCAATCGATCGCAATATCTATTCCATGTTTCGCGATACTCATTCGTAGCATCAGTATTCTCGTGCGGCAGAAGGTCTTCCGAAGGCAAAGCGGGTGGCCAGGCATTGATGACTTTTCTAATCCAATCTTGATGTGAAAGGAAGCGGGGCGTCGCTTCTCCAAGCGTGAATGTATCCAGCAGTTCATGTTTGAGCGGTTTCAGCAACGAATCGCCCTCCATCATCCCGTCCCAACGGAGTCCCTCCACCGCAAGCATGCAATCGAGATGCATGATGAGCTCATCAAGACGGCCGACGGTATTGATGGGTTGCAACTGATCGCAGATCTCACCGGAGCTCTCACGAAAGCCTGCAAGCATGAGATTGAGCTTTTCCGGTTGATCGAGAACGAGTCTTTGCAAGTTCCTGGTGCAGAATTGATCCAGCGCCGCCTTAAACTCCGCTTGTTGAATGGGTCGCTCCGGTCGCAATTGCAGCGTGGGAGGAGGCACATGATCAGTTTTCAGCCAACGTTTCAGGAAATCGATGGCCACTCTGGTTGCATTTGTAAGTGTGGCCTCGATTTTTTTGGCACAGTCTTCTCCCACTTTGGTCCGATTGGTGCGGGAAATAACGATTTTTTGTGAATCTTTCCACACCGGTTCAAAATGGGCCTTCTCCGTGAATGTCAGCGGCCAGGATCCTTTTTCCAGCTCTCTGCCGAAGAGTTCCAAAATTTCTCCGCATGCGGCGCGTGTCCCTTCCCGCAAGCGGAGACGTTCTTCTTTTTTGAGTCTTGATTTCGATGCGCCTGTCAATTCAGGATACTCACGGAGTATTGCTTCCCGGGCATTGAGCAGACTCTGACGAATCGTACATAGCGCCTCATCCGGCCAGATTTGACGCTTGCCCTGCCGTTCCGCTTCGATGTCGGGCGGGAATTCGGGACCGGTTCCGCCGATCTCTTTTGCATTCAACTCCGCTTCAAAAGCTTCTAATTGCAGCGCGTTGGTTGTCCGTGTATGTGACATGTATTGCCCGTGCCAGAGAGGTGACCGGTTTTTCAGCGCCTGCTCCATGCGGTCGAGTGCTGCCAGTGTGCGCTTTTTGTCGTGCAACACGGCGGTGCGATTATCGATCGTATCCGGCATTTTTTTCCATACGAACTTTAAGTATGCGATACAGGCTTTATTCAGAGATTGGAAATCGTGCCACGCGGCAGAACCTTCCAAATTTGCCGGTGCGATAAAATCAGGGCGCTTTTCAGTGATTCCTTTCGCGATTGCCTCCAGATGATTTTTTCCGATGCTTGGTTTGCCCAATTTCTTCTCAATGTCGGCCAAAATATTTCGTAGTCCATCAATCCACATCCCGGTAAGTTCTTTGTGAGTGGCATCACCTGTCCGTCCTCCTTGCTCAAACGCAGGAATCACATCAATAAGTCGAGACATGTTTTTACGTTCCCGGATAATGTCGGGACACTCGAAAGTTGCACGTGCCAACGATGTACCTGCAAGACCCGCCAAACCGCCTTCGTTCTTTTCGCCTTGAATTTTATTCGAAAGAGCAACGATTTTATCAACAAGCTCTTTTTTCACGACCGCCTTATCTTCCGTCGTTGATTCTCCCGCATTCGGAAGACGGCTTTGCCAGAAGGCGACGAGCGGATTAATTTTGTCGCAGAAATTTTTGTTAAGAAATGCAGACATCGGATCACTTTCGTCAACCGGATACCTGGACGTGAGAATGAATGTTTGAGCCAAAGGAACCAAATGAAGAGAAGTTTCGATTTTCCTTGTCCTTGGGCAAATTTCGGCGATTGTTTGACGCGTTGCCATTTCACAGCCTCTAAACATTGCATTGAAAGCATTCAATCGATCGGAAAATTTTTCTTCACCTCCCCTTTTCACTTCCAGAAATATTTTGTCAATTGCCTCATAGATCTCCGATGTTTCCACGGGTCGCAATTCCTTCTTCTCTTTCCTCTTCCTCCTGCGTCCGGGGATGACGCCTTCTTCTTTCAGTTGCTCCATCTCCATTTCGGCGAGTTTGACGATGTCCGGGTGATCGGGGCCGAGGGTGATGGTTTCTTCTGTTTTGGGCAATGTGTGGAACATCGCCAGAATGTAGTGCGAGATTCTGAATTGAGATTCCGATTGATGCAGAGGAGGTTCTTGGGTAACGAGCGGATGAAGTTCCCTGACAAGAGTCAGCAGCTCTTCAGGCTTGGTTTTGTAAAAAACCTGTAGTTCTCTGATGTTGGTGATTCTTTTTTCTTGCTGCATCGGAATTTCAATCTTTTCGGCTGCTCCCAGCATCACTTCAGCAAAAAACATTTTCTGAATCTCTTGTCTAGGTCTCAGATTGCCACGGCTATACTTTAGTGATCTGATTCATCTTCCACAGTTGGGTAGAATAGT
>CAZLUK010000094.1:0-2221 GCA_964562735.1 uncultured Candidatus Peribacteria bacterium | reverse complement strand
CCATTGCATTCAGCTGAATGCAATGGCAGACGCTATACCAAAGAAATTCTCGAAATTCATTACCGATCCAGAAATATCGCGGATGTACTCGATATGACGGTCGAAGAGGCACAAGAATTTTTCTCTGATATCTCGTCTCTCGGAGAAAAACTTACCATTCTCAAAGATGTGGGACTCGGATATATCAAACTAGGGCAGCCTGCGACCAAACTCTCGGGCGGAGAAGCGCAACGAGTGAAATTGGCGACAGAATTATCCCGAAAAGCCACAGGCAAAACCCTTTATATTCTCGATGAACCCACGTCTGGACTGCATTTCGACGACATCAGAAAATTGCTCTCTATTCTCAATCAGCTGGTTGACAAAGGAAACACCGTACTCATTATCGAGCATAATCTCGATGTCATCAAATGCGCGGATTGGATTATTGATCTCGGGCCAGATGGCGGGAAACGCGGCGGTGAGATCACCGCTGTTGGCACGCCAAAAGATGTCGCGAAAGTGAAGACGAGTTGGACAGGAAAATTTTTAAAAAAAATTTTCTCCTAAAAAGCAACCAGTCTATACGAAATATTTCACACAGACTGGTTGATGGCCTGCCTCCCTGCAAGCCAACTCTCTTTTGATGTACGCCGCCACTACGTGTTTGTCCCCTTGTACAAACGACAGTACAACGATGAAATGTAGTCGTACCATACGCCGCCGAACGCCCTGCTCTGATCCAGGATCTCGGCAATGCGACCACGGTAGTGGCAGACAGTGCGTCTTCCTCGCGCCACAGCAAGAAGCTCTTGGTGGATAACACGCGAGGGAACCTCAGGGGTCTTGCGCTTCGACCGATTTTCTTCGGCCACTCTAAGAATGACCCTGAGAAGCGCTCCGATCTCTGCGGCATGTCGAGGCTTTTCCTGCATATCGAGAATCCGAAGTTCAAGCGTCCCCACCGGATTTACACGTACGACCCACCAACAGTTACGCGGGTCTTTATCAAAGCCTTGCTTCACTGCGAGCTTCGTGAGATGTTCGGGAGACCGGACAAAGAGAGGAACTGGCCTTCTTCTCATTTTGAGATAGATGAGGGGTCGGGGAGTTTCTATCGCTCTACATAGCAATTTTTGATATCATAGTGACATCAATCGGCGTTAGCCGATATGCCTGTCACTATGTCAAAAAAGCAAAAAAAGAAAAAGAAAGTCCGTCCAACCGCGAATAAATTGAATCCAGCGTGGATTCGGGCAGTGCGCGATGAGTTCAAGGAGTTCCTCGATCTCACGCACTTTCCGCATCCGGAGCGGGATGGAACGCGTGGGAGCACGTTCCTGTATCCGGAATGGCTGATCATGCTCATCGCCGTTTTGACGACCAAGTGCCAGATCAAGTCCTACGTTCGCATTCATGCGTTTGTAGCACAGTATTGGCCGATCTTGTCGGCAGGGATTAAGGATGCCCCATGCATCTCCGAGCGGCAGCTCCGAGACCGCTTAAAAAAAATCTGCCACTCGCCTCGAAAACCTGCAGCGTTCATTTTTCAGCTGTATCCTGATACGGTACGCCCTGACGATCGCCTCCGCTGACAAAATGATGGTGAAGGCCAAGGGCCCGGTATGGCATCAGAAGCAGAAAAAGCTGGGTATCGTACCGAACGGACTGACTGGCCTTGACCGCGACGCCACGTGGGGAACATCAAAGGCGGATGGGTGGGTCTATGGGCACGGCACCTTCTCCATTGTCTCGCATGACATACCGGTACTCGGTTGCTTTCAGTGGATGCCGAACTCGGGCAACGAGGCGAAACGGATGGGGACTGATATCGTCCGGTTTGAAAAGGAACTCACTCATGTCTGCATGGACAGCAAGGCAGATGACCAGGCCCTCTATTGGATGCTGAAGAAAGACCACGACATCCAGCTCATTACCAAACCGAGGAAAAACATGGACAAGTCACCAGAACGCAAACGAATGATCAAGGACATGCTGACAAAAAAGAACAAAAAGATTTACAAAGAACGATCCACCACCGTCGAACCCATGCAAGGCCTCGTCGCCGACATCTTCTCGCTGGAGAGATGCTGGATGCGCGGCAACGAGAGCAATCGCTGGCTGTTTGCGGCGATGGGCATCGCAGTTCAGATGGCGCAACTGCATGCCATTCGTCACAAACGATCGACGTGGGAGATTAAATCACTGGTGCTGGGAGTATGAAAAACTCCCCGACCCCTCA
>CAZLUK010000093.1:0-3055 GCA_964562735.1 uncultured Candidatus Peribacteria bacterium | reverse complement strand
TGATAAGCTTGGGATATCTCTCAACGAGCAAAAGCGCCTGAGCGGAGTCGCTATTGACGCCATCGTCGATAGTGTTTCTGTCGCCACTACATTCAAAGCCAAGCTGGGCGAATTAGGCATCATCTTTTGTTCCTTTTCAGAGGCCGTTCGAGAGCATCCTGAGCTGGTCAAAAAATATCTGGGTTCGGTCGTACCTTCTACTGACAACTTCTTTGCCGCCCTCAATGCCGCAGTCTTCAGTGATGGGTCCTTTTGCTACATTCCCAAGGGCGTGCGCTGTCCGATGGAGCTTTCCACCTATTTCCGGATCAACGCGGCGGATACGGGCCAATTTGAACGCACACTGATCATCGCGGAAGAAGGTAGCTACGTCAGCTACCTCGAAGGCTGCACCGCTCCAATGAGAGACAAAAATCAGCTCCATGCGGCTGTCGTGGAGTTGGTCGCCCTCGATAAAGCCGAGATCAAGTACGCCACGGTTCAGAACTGGTACCCTGGCGACAAAACTGGCAAAGGCGGCATTTACAATTTCGTCACCAAACGCGGAAAGTGCAAGGGTGCGAATTCCCGCATCTCCTGGACCCAGGTAGAAACGGGTTCGGCGATTACCTGGAAGTATCCGAGCGTCATTCTTCAGGGAGACGGCTCTGTCGGTGAGTTTTATTCCATTGCGATGACGGCCAACTACCAGCAAGCCGACACGGGCACGAAGATGATTCACATCGGCAAGAACACACGAAGCACAATCATCTCCAAGGGGATATCTGCGGGCCACGGGCAAAACACTTACCGCGGACTTGTTTCGATCAAAAAAAGTGCGACGGGCGCAAGAAATTATTCGCAGTGTGACTCACTTTTGCTGGGTGACCGCTGCGGAGCCCACACCATCCCCTATATCGAAGCGAAGAATACGAGCGCTCAAGTGGAGCACGAAGCCTCGACCTCTAAGATCGGTGAAGACCAGATATTCTACTGCAAGCAGCGGGGGATTACGGCGGAGGACGCTGTTTCAATGATCGTGAACGGCTTCTGCAAAGAGGTGCTCCGCAAACTCCCGATGGAATTTGCGGTCGAAGCTCAGAAACTCCTTGGAGTCAGCCTCGAAGGAAGTATTGGATAATTTTTTAGTGAGAGGAAATGAAATGCTGTCAATCAAGAATCTCTGCGCGAAAGTTGAAGGTAAGGAAATCCTAAAGGGGCTTAGCCTCGAAGTGAAGCCAGGTGAAGTGCATGCCATTATGGGGCCAAACGGTTCTGGTAAAAGCACCCTGGCAAATATTCTAGCCGGTCGTGAAGCCTTCGAGGTGACCGGTGGCGAAGTTCTCTTTGAAGGACAAAATCTACTCGAAATGCCACCGGAGAAGCGCGCCTGGGAAGGCGTTTTTCTTGGCTTTCAATATCCGGTTGAAATCCCTGGTGTGGGGAACACCTATTTTGTGCGGGCAGCTTTAAACGCGATCCGCAAGTACCGTGGACTGGTGGAGTTGGATGCTCTGGATTTTCTTGAGCTAGCCAAGGAAAAAATGAGGCTTCTTGAGATGGACTCCTCATTCATGGAGCGTCCAGTCAACCAAGGATTCTCAGGCGGTGAGAAGAAGCGAAATGAGATCTTTCAAATGGCGGTGCTCGAACCGAAACTTGCCATTCTCGACGAAACCGATTCAGGGCTAGATATCGACGCTCTTCGCATCGTGGCCCAGGGAGTGAACTCTCTACGACGTTCAGACCGAGCCATTCTCGTCATTACACATTATCAAAGACTTCTGAATTATATTATTCCAGACAGGGTTCATGTTCTCTCGGGCGGTCGGATTGTGAAATCCGGTGGCAAGGACCTTGCGCTTGAACTGGAAGAAAAGGGATATCTTAGGACCGGAAGTGAGAGTGGAGTATGACGAAACCGGTGCAAACCAACAGGGACTCGGCCCTCTCGGTCGTCACACAAAGATTTGTGGCGCAGTTTAGAGATTCTGCTGAACGAAAGCACCGACCCGAGAATAACGATTGGATGAGTCGTTTGAGACAGGATGCAATCCTTCGTTTTGCAGACTTAGGCTTCCCCTCGACGCGAGATGAGGAGTGGAAATTCACAAGTCTGGTTCCCCTAGCGACAGCCGTATTCGAGCGGGATCTGCCGAGGCCAGTTGGCGGTTATATTCCTGAAACACTCACAATAGATAAGATTCAAAAGTTAACTTTTAAAGACTCACACTGCAGTCGGCTTGTATTTGTAAACGGGCATTACTGTCCAGAGCTGTCAAATTTGCAGCCACTCCCACGCGGCGTAGTGCTTTCAAGTATCGCAGTGATGCTCCAGAGCTTTCCGGAGCAGATCAAGCCGTATCTGATGCAGATGCCAGATAAAGTGAACAAAGATAAAGTGAACAAGCAGATGAGCGTGTTTGAGCTGCTGAATACAGCATTTTTTGAAGATGGCGCGTACGTTTTCCTGCCAAGAACTGCGGTCGTGAATGATCCTATCCATCTTGTTTTTGTATCAGCCGCGTTTAATTCAGCACCCGTTTCTCATCCACGAAACCTTATTGTCGCCGAAGACGGAGCCGTGGCTACGGTTATTGAAAGCTACGTTGGCATTGGTTCAAGCAACGAACAGAGTTATTTCACAAACCCTGTCACCCAAATTCTGGCTAATGACAGCACTGTGATCGACCATTATAAATTCCAGCATGAGAGTCAGCAGGCTTTTCACATTGGCACGCTGGAGGTGAATCAAGGTCAGGGAAGCAACGTCACGTCCCACTCCCTCTCACTCGGCGGCAGACTTGTGCGCAACGATATCTCTGTTGTCTTTAACGGCCAAGGGGCTGAGTGCACCCTGAACGGCGTTTACGCCACGACGGGTTCAAGGCACGTGGACAATCACACCGTGGTCGACCACGCGAAGCCTGGCTGCTTAAGCCGGGAATTCTATAAGGGCATCTTGGATGGCGCGTCTCGTGGAGTTTTCAGCGGAAAAATCGTTGTCCGCGAAGATGCCCAGAAGAGCGATGCTCAGCAGGAGAACAAAAATCTTCTTCTCTCGGATGACGCCACG
>CAZLUK010000092.1:0-39435 GCA_964562735.1 uncultured Candidatus Peribacteria bacterium | reverse complement strand
GTGACGGAAACAGGGACGCGACGTCCCTGCTGCGGGCTGGGGGAGAGCGTTCCAATACGCAGCAATGTAGGTCATCTGATTGTGTATTGGAAAAACTTTATCCACCAAGGAATCATGTGATCCTGTATTTCACGCAATTGACGATGGAGGGGCGGGTGAAAATTGTTACCTTAGAGATGATAGACTAAGTTCAATGTCCACCTGTGCTGCCTGCAATCAACACTTTTCGCTCTCCGCGAAGGCTATAGAACTGCTGAAAAAATTTCCAGATGAGCCGGAGCCATCATACTGCGTTCCGTGTGGACACAAGCGGCGGCTTCTTTTCCGAAACGGCCGAAATTTGTATCGCAGGAAGTGTGATTTCACGGGCGATCCGATCATTTCCATCTATGCTCCGGAAAAACCGTACACCGTGTACAAAGCCGATGTCTGGTGGAGCGACAAGTGGGACCCGCTCTCGTATGGGCGCGATATCGATTGGAACCGGCCGTTCTTCGAGCAACTCTGCGAACTCCAGCTCAAAGTTCCGCGGCTCGCGCTCACGAACATCAAGGCCGAAAACTCGGATTACTGCAATATGACGCAGGGAAACCGGAATTGTTATTTGATCTTCGGCGGAGATTTCAATGAAGACTGCATGTACGGCACGTTCGGCATGCACAACAAGAATATTTCAGACTCGGACACCAGCAATCACAACGAACGCTGCTACTTTCTGGGAGATTCGTATCACTGCTACGACACGTCATTCGGTTTCGATTCGCAGAATTGTAGCAGCTGCGCCTTCATCAGTGATTGTATCGGCTGTAGTGACTGTATTCTCGGTACGAATCTCGTGAAAAAATCATACTGCATTCGCAGTAAGCAGCTCACGAAGGAAGAATATGAGAAACAGAAGCAAGAACTGCTCTCCGGTTCCTATCATCAGCAGCAAAAGAACTGGAAAGAATTTCTTGAACTCCGCAGTCATCGCATCGTGAAGTTCGCACATATTCTTTCCTCCGAGGACTGTACGGGAGATTACATTCAGGGATCCAAGGGATGTCATAACTGTTTCGACACCTGGGAAAGCGAAGATTTGTCAGATGTGATCCTGGCTAGCCAGGCCAAGGACAGCCTGTTGTCCGGGTGCATCACCGGCGAACTGTGCTATGACCTGCAGTCGGCAGTAGGTACCTACAACGCCCGTCATTCCTGTTCCGTCTTCGACTCATCGGACATTGAGTACTGCGACATGGCGTTTCACTCGAAAAATATATTCGGCTGCGTCGGGGCTAAAAAAATGCAGTACTGCATCCTCAATAAGCAATATGAGAAAGAGGAATACGTAAAGCTGCGATCGCAGCTCGCTACACATATGAAAAAGACGGGGGAATGGGGCAGATTTTTGCCGCAAGTGTGTTCGCCGTTCGCGTATAACGAAAGCACTGCGCTCTCGTACTTTCCACTGACGAAAGAACAGGCAGCAGCGGAAGGATTCGCATGGTTTGAGCACACAGAACCGCCAATGGAAGTCACCAAGACAATTTTAGCAGTCCAATTACCCGACGCTATCGACGATATTCCGTACGACATCGTGAACTGGGCGATCGAATGCGAAGAAACGAAGCGGTCTTTTAAAATTCTTAAACAGGAACTCGATTTTTATCGATCTTTACGGCTACCCGTACCCCGCCTCCATCCCGACCAGCGATATGCGAAGCGTCTTGCACTTCGCAATCCGCTGAAACTGTATGCGAGAACATGCACGAAGTGCGAAACGGCAATCGAAACAACCTATGCTCCGGACCGTCCGGCCGTTCGAGGCTCTGAGGACCCATCCCTTCGAGGGTCTGAGGACCCCTCAGGGTCTCGAATGACAGGCTCTCGAAGAGAGATCGTGTACTGCGAATCGTGCTATCTAGAAACTGTATACTAACTATCCATATCCATCATTCCTATATTTGATTCTCTGATCGCATCATCGTTCTCCCTCGGAAAATTTTACTTAGTCGATTGGTCTCATGACACAAGCTTCATCATGTTCCAGGGAGCCAACAGTTCACGTACAAAAGGTGGGGAATGATTCTAAGGCTCCGTAAAAATTTCCGCTTCTCGCTCTATCTGCGGTATACTAAAAGTCATGTTGCAAGCGGAGATAATCAAGCACTGGCATAGAGGAGCACATGATGCACTCGATGCCGCCAGGTTACTCGCGAAAAACGGCAAGTACGCACTCGCACTTTTCCATTGCCACCTTGCGGTAGAAAAGGCTCTGAAAGCAGTCTTCATCCTTGAAAAAGACAAAAATCCGCCTCCAACACATGACCTCTCCGCTCTTGCAGAACAACTATCGTCACATTGGAGTGAGCAGGAAGAAGATCTCCTTGATGACTTGAGCGGCTACAGCACAGCAGCTCGCTATGAAGATCAACGCTGGCATGAAGAAAAGGCGACAAAAGAAAATGTTGCTGCGTGGCTCAAAAATACCGATCTCCTTTTCAAAAAACTGGACCAAGCCCTCCACCTATGAATCGCTTTCAAGCTCTCGCAGTGGCCATTGCCTATAAAAAAATCCTCCTAGAAGCGGGCATTCCCGTCATTGATGTCCGTCTCTTCGGCTCCATGGCAGCGGACAACTCAACCGAGGACAGTGACATCGATATCGCCGTCATCGTGAAGCCTTTCCTGCCTTCCGTGCATGATGAGAACACGACACTCCGAAAATTACGCCGTCCGCTGAGCCGACGGATTGAAACGGTCTGTCTCCATGAAGAAGATCTGAAAAACAAGTATTTCACACTTGCCGAGGAGGTGAAGGCGCACGGTATTTCGGTGTAGCATGAAGCGCATGCAGAAAACCTGCGCAAACGGCTGGTGCAAGCAAAGCTTCGATGTCACGAGCAACGATCTGACGTTTTACGATAAAGTCTCGCCGGTCTTCGGCGGAAAGAAATATCTGATTCCTGCGCCCATTCACTGTCCGATGTGCCGCATGCAGCGGCGCAGCGCATGGCGCAACGAACGATCTTTGTATGGGCGTTCGTGCGCTCGTTGCAATAAGAAAATTATCGCACTGTACGCCAAAGATGCGCCGTTTCCGGTGTACTGCCACAGTTGTTGGTGGGGAGAGTGGGATCCATTCGCGTATGGACAGGCAGTGGATCTGAGCCGACCGTTTCTCGAACAGTTTTTTGAGGTCAATCACCGTGTGCCACATCTGGCGATGATGAACGACAACGGAGTCAATAGTGAGAATTGTGAATATACGACGGATTTTTCCTTCGGAAAGAACTGCTTTATGACCTGCGGCTCATGGTTCGTCGAGAATTGTTACTACTGCGCAGCTCCCTGCACACATAGCAAATACCTGGTTGACTGTTATTTTATGGGTGATAGTGAACTCTGTTATGAATGCCTTGATTCCCGCAGACTCTACAATTGCCGCTATTTGCAGAACTCTGAAAGCTGTAATAATTGCATCTTCGGTTACGATCTTAAGGGTTGTTCTGATTGCATCGGATGCTATGGCCTGCGTCAGAAACGGTTTCACTGGTTCAATGAAGGGCTCTCGGAGGAAGAGTATCGAAAACGTCGCTAGTATTCGATACTGGATCCTACGCCTACATAGAAGAGATGAAAATTCGTTTTCGGGCAGCCATGGCGAGTCTACCCCGTCGGGGAATGCAATTAGTAAACTGTGAGGATTGCAGCGGCGACTATCTGAATGGCTGCCATGACGTACACTTTTGGAAAGATGTGAGAACTTGTGAGATGTTTTTCATTAAAAGAGTGTAGCAAATTCATTAGGGTGTCCGGATTCAAAAGAGAATCTAGTCATCCAACCGAACGGCATAGAGACCGTTTCCGCATGCATAATCCTCCAAAAATCTGGGACCGAGAATGCGGGAAATGCCGCAAACCGATTCGGACGACGTACAGCCCTGAGCGTTCTGCCGTTCGAGGCTCTGAGGAGCCCTCCCTTCGAGGGTCTGAGGACCCCTCAGGGTCTCGAATGACAGGCTCTCGAAGAGAGATTGTGTACTGCGAATCGTGCTATCTGAAGACTGTCTATTAGACATCTATGTCACCAATTTTTTCTCCGTCGGCACGATTCGCCCTGAGTAAGCGCAGCGCATCGAAGGGCGAGAAGTGCTATCTGGAGGCAGTGTACTAATTCGGCCTAGACGTTTCGGCTGGCAAGAGGGGATCATACGATTCTTGGTTGGAGAAACTTTGATGGATTGAAAACGCACATCATATTTTTCATGCCCCGCTTCTTCTTCTCTCCCCGCAGACGGGACGCCGCGTCCCGCAACAGTAACCAATTCTGCGCAAGATTCGCCGTTTGTTAACCAACGATTTAAGCGGCTGGTGAACAAAAATAGCAGGACATTGATAGCGAAAATGCCATGCTTGTAGTGATAAATGTGAGAGCGAAGAAACGTATGATTCTTCTTCCTCGGGACGCGGCGTCCCGTCTGCGCCACGGGCGGTCACGACCGCCGTGGCTGCGGGAAACCTTGATGGCTCTTTTCTCCAGTCAAGAATCGTATGATCCATTTCACACCAATGACGATGAAGAGCTCTTGGCATGCAGCGGTTCTTTCACTCGTTGCATGGTGAACCAGCTGATAAGAACGAGGACTGCCAGCGCGACGATGGAAAACCGGTAACGATCTTCGCCGAACGATGCGAAGGCGAGCGCTGTCGCGCTCCAGAGGAGTGGACCGAAGACGGATGCGGTACGCCCAAAGAGCGCATAGATGCCGAACATCTCTGATTGTTTGTCTGCGGGGACGAGAGCGGCAAAGAATGCGCGCGAAAGAGAAAAAAGCGCTCCGAATGCGAAGCCGTTCAAGATAATCAGTACCATGAAGAGCCACGGTACAGTTGCCACAGCGACGAGCGCGAGCACCACCGTCCACATCGCGATGAAGGCCGAGATCGCGCGCTTGCGGGAACCGAAGAGCCGAACGAAGAGCGGACTGGTGAAGGATCCGATGATTCCCGTACCAACCGCAAGCATGAATGTGATGTTTTTCTGCGTATCGGGCATGTGCCCAACGGTCTCCAAATACGAGGAAGCGAACAGCTGTAGCGTGAGGAGTGCGTCGGCAAAGAGACAATACGTGATGAGATACGACAGCACCCCCGGATATTCCCGGATATGCCACAGATCGTGAAGGGTTTCACGTAAGCTGCGTCCCAATTTTACCGGTTCCGCCGCATGCGGCTTATCTTTTAGAAAAAGAAAAGTCGGCAACGCGAAGAGGAGAAACAGTACACCGGCGACAATGAAAATCAGCGGCTTCCCGCTGAAACCGAGAATGGAAATGCTCCCCTGCGCGAGAGGAATGGCAATGAGCAACGCTACAACATTCCCTACTTGCCCCATCCCGTTGCCGAACCCCGATGTGCGTTCGAGTGAGTGTGCATTCTGTGTTAGTTCTTTCAGAAACGCATCGTAGAAGGCGAAACAGGAATTGTAGAAAAAATTGAATGCGGAATAGAGGACAAAAATGATCATGGTGGACATAAACGTGAGATGCTCCACTCTCCCCGTAAAGAGGCCGAGTGCGATGAGTGACGCGATGCAGAGGAGCGAGCACCCGATCAGAAACGGCATGCGCTTCCCGGCGCGATCGGACATTTTACCAAGGACCGGCAACGTAAAGAGCATGGCAACCGTCGATACCGCAACCGACGTACTGATCCAGACATCGGATGCGTGCTGCTCTGAAATGAACCATAGTCCGAAATAAAACGAGAGACTGATGAGCGCGATCGAATTGGCGAAGTCATAGGAAGCCCACAGCCACAGATCCTTTCGCTTTGAATGCATGCGATAATAGTACCTTCGATCCGGAAATGGGGATAGAATATATCCTCATGCAGAAGCATTGCGTTAGTTGCAGCTTGGCCTTTACGCTCATGGAAGACGATCTCCAATTGTTGGATAAACTTGCTCCGGTCATCAATGGAAAAAGTTTTCCTTTGCCTCCACCAACCCACTGTCCGTCCTGTCGATGCCAGCGACGGTTTGGACTACGTAACGAGCGAAATCTCTACCGCCGTACCTGTGCGCTGACTGGCAAGCCGATGGTCTCTTTATATTCTGAGGACAAGCCCTTTGTAGTTTACTCCGAATCTGCGTGGGCGAGCGATGCATGGGATCCGATGCAGTACGGGATCGATATGGATTTCACGAAGACATTCTTCGACCAATTTGCAGCGCTGATGCAAAAAGTACCTCGCAGAGGCATGCACCAAGATGGACTCGCTGAAAACAGTGATTATACCGCGTTCGGCATGAACAACAAAAACTGCTACCTCGCATTCTCGTGTTTTCTCTGCCAAGACGTCTACTACAGCTCGTGGATGATGGGCAAGAATTGTATGGATTGTCTTTGCTGCGTGCAGGGAGAACTGTTGTACGAATGCGTCGGCTGCAACAACTGCTACCACTGTTTCTCCTGTCACGATTGCAGCAACTGCCAGGATTCGATCCTCCTCGATGACTGTCGTAATTGCCACAACTGCATCGGCTGTAAGAATTTACGCGAGAAGGAATATCACATCTATAACAAACCCGTCTCCCGCGAGGAATTCGAAGCAAAGCGTCAAGCATTGTTTGATGGCAGGTTTGCGACAGAGAAAATATTTTTTGATCGTTGGAAAGTGACACTCCCCACGCTCTGCGCACGCATCACCCAGTCGGAACACTGTTCGGGGAATTACATCGAACAAGCGCGAAATTGCATCGATTGTTACTTCGTGCAACTTGGCGCGGAAGATTGTCGGCACTGCCAAATGTGCGGGTGGAAAAGCAAAGACATGATGGATTGCAGCTCCGCAGGGAAAAATGCGGAAATCCTCTATGAGATGCATGGAGCAGGCAGCACTACGCAACGCTGTGCGTTCGACAGTTTCGCATCAACTTGCGAACAAGTGTACTACAGTGAAAACATTCGCTCCTGCACGCAGTGTTTCGGGTGCATCGGCCTCACCAGCAAACACTATTGTATTCTCAACAAACAGTACACGGAGGAGGAATACAACGAGCTCGTGCCGAAGATCATCCAGCACATGGAGAAGACCCCACTTCGCTTGCCTGACGGCAGCTTCGCGGGGCAGGAGTGGGGTGAATTCTTTCCGGTATCCATGAGTCCTTTCGCCTACAACGAAACGCTCGCTCAGGATCACTTCCCGCTTACCAAAGAAGAAGTGCTCGCCAAGGGCTGGCAATGGAAAGCCACGACCGGTGATCCTCCCACGGTTGCAAAAACTATCCGGGGCAGCGATCTGCCCGCCATCATCGATGCGGTGCAGGATGACGTACTAGATTATGCGATCATCTGTGAAGTGACGGGTAAGCCATTTCGTATCATTAAACAGGAACTCGATTTCTATCGCCGCGAACATCTTGCGCTCCCCCGATTGCACCCAGAAGAGCGTCATCGGCGGCGCATGGCTCTGCGGACTCCCTACAGACTCTGGACACGCACTTGTCAAAACTGTCAGCGAGAGATCCAAACGAGTTATGCTCCGGAACGTCCGGAGATTGTGTATTGCGAATCGTGCTACCTGAAGAGTATATATTAGGCATCTATGTCACCAATTTTTTCTCCGTCGGCACGATTCGCCCTGAGTAAGCGCAGCGCATCGAAGGGCGAGAAGTGCTATCTGGAGGCAGTGTACTAACCTATGGAGTCTTCCTGCAAACGCTGCAATCAGGGTTTCATCATCCATCCGGATGAAGAGGCATTTCTTGAAAAAATAGGTTTCACGTTCGGCATAGCGACGTTTCACCCGCCGCGTCCGGTGTACTGTCCGGACTGCCGCCTGCAAATCCGCGCCTGCCACCGCAACGAACAATGCATGTACCGCAGGAAATCGACGAAATCGGGAAAGGACATCGTCGCTCTATATCACGATGACGCGCCATGGGGCGAGCCGTACTCGGTATACTCGCAGGAAGAATGGCGAAGCGATGCCTTCGATCCATTGCAGTACGGACAGGACATCGACTTTGCACGTAGCTTCTTCGAACAATATGCGATGCTTCAGAAAAAAGTGCCGCGAGTTGCCATGGTCACGGTCGCCAATGAGAATTCGGACTTCACGACCGGCACCGGCTACTGCAAAAACTGTTACCTCATCAACTCGTCCGAGTACGCCGAAGATTGCTACTACGGAAAGCTCTTCCAGAAGTGCAAGAATTCCATGGATTGCTGCTATCTCTACGACTCGGAGCTCTGCTACGAGTGCTTCAGTGTGTACGGTTCCTATAACTGCATGTTTCTGTCCTTCAGCCAGAACTGCCAGGACTGCTTGCTATCGTCGAACTTACAGTCCTGCGCCAACTGCTGTCTCTGCACTAATCTTTCGAGGAAGAAATACTGCATCTTCAACGAACAACTGACGAAAGAAGAGTATGCGAAGCGCGTCACGGAACTTCTTGGGTCACACGCCGCGCTGGAAGCCGGAAAGAAACACCTGAAGGATCTTAACCTGAAGAAACTTCACAAGTACTCAAACATCGTGAACTCTGAAAACTGCACTGGCGATTACATCGAAAATTCTCAGAACTGTTTAGACTGTTACGACGTCAACGAGAGCCAAGACTGCCGATGGGTTACGGTCGGCGTGAACGTGAAAGACAATTACGACTGCTCAAATATGTACCTGAAGCCCGAGCTCTGTTACGACACACTCGGGACCATCGAGGCATACAACGTTGCGTACTGCCTGTACATCTTCTACTCGCAACGGATGCTGTACTGCGACACGTGCTATCACTGTAGCGACTGTTTTGGCTGTATTGGACTCACGCGAAAGAAGCACTGCATCTTGAATAAACAGTACTCGCAAGAAGAGTATGACGCTCTCGTGCCCAAGCTCATCAAGCACATGGAAAAAACCAGCGAATGGGGGCTCTTTTTCCCTCCCGCAATCGCGACGTTTGCGTACAACGAAAGTCTGGCCTCCGAATATTTCCCGTTGAGGAGGGAAGAGGCAATAGCGAGAAAATTCACGTGGCGCGAGAAGGACGTACGCGAATATCAACCACAGACAACCGTGCTCAGTGACAGGATCGCCGATACGAAGGACGATATTGCAAAAGAGCTGCTGGCATGCAGGAATTGCGGAAAAAACTATCGAGTCATACCGCAAGAACTTTCGTTCTATCGTCGCCAACATCTGCCGATTCCTCGATGCTGTCCCGAATGCCGGCAGAAAGAACGGATGATGCTCCGTAATCCGCGCAGGCTCTGGCAGAGAGAATGTTTGAAGTGCAATAAATCGATCCAAACGACGTACCAGCCTTCGCGCCCCGAAATTGTGTACTGCGAAGAATGCTATCTCTCAATTGTCTACTAACGACGCTACGGCCGGCAAGCGCTCCGGACCGGCCGGAGATCGTATACTGCGAGCGTTGCTATCTTGAAACTGTATACTAGTCATGATAATTTCTGCTGCACCAACGAAAGCGAAGCCCTCCGAAGCTTCGCCCGTGGATCAATGTTTAGAAAAAGCGGAGCGAAGGATGGGCGAATCGTGCTATCTGAAGACTGTTTGTTAGACATCTATATCACCAATTTTTTCTCCGTCGGCACGATTCGCCCTGAGTAAGCGCAGCGCATCGAAGGGCGAGAAGTGCTATCTGGAGACGGTGTATTGAAGCCACAATGCCTAGTTTCCAGTACCCACTTTTCCGAAAAAATCCTATCCTGAAGCCCTAGAAAGCATTTCTTATTGACAAAATCTGTTCATATATTATAATAAATGTATGGATGAAGATAACCCCTATAGTCTCTCTCCGAGCTCTTATCAGATCCCTGGCGAAAGTATTAGAGAGGTACATTCAAAAAGAATCGTTACTGTACAGGATCTACTGGATGCAGTAGAACATGTCTGTAAACTTGATGTTGAAGGCATACGTTTTTTCAGCGTTAGAAAAATAATCCAAATATTGAGTGGTGAAAATGGAACTGCCCGTAGGATTCAACATGGTGTAAAAAAATTCCACTATGATCTTAAGAAAGAGATGGGTAACTGTTTAGACATTCCTCTAACAAAGGATCAGGCTTCGACTCTTGCGAATTTTACCAAGACCGCAGCAGGAGAGCGCCAGGCTTTTATATTTCCGTATTTGGATTTTCACGTTGTGGAGAAGGTCGGAGCGTATCTTCAGACCATTGCAAATCTACAACAGAAGGATGGATTCCTGTATCCAGCCGAGTTACCACGATCAGTGGACATACGAGTAGGATCACAGCAATCGTGTTTCACTCAACTTGTGTATGGAATGAATGCCTTGGAAGAAAGTTGTAAACTAGCAGAGGCTGATAACAACCGACCTGCAACTGAAAATAGTCTTGAAATGACTGCCCGTAGTTCTCTACGTGATAAGAAAGGAGAAGCTCCTCTTAACGAGCGCAAGAGGATGAAATGGTACAAAGAATATTGTCCGTATAATGATGCACTTAGCACATGCTTGGATTTGCTGCCACAACGTGTCCGTGATGCAGAAGTAGAAACGAGTTTTAAAAGTTTGATGAACCACCAATTCGACTTACTGGAGCGAAGTAGACTTTTCAGAAAAAAAAGAAACCCAAATCGATTTTTATCACATATGCAATGTGCTACAAATATTCTTGAGCACTACCCAAGTTATTTGCTCAACCAAAAGGAAATGTCTTGATTGTGCAAGTGTGACATGTGACGCATCTACTCTAAGACCTACTATACGGCAGTCTACGAAGTGCCTCAGAGGAATCATTTCCAGTACCCACTTTTCCCGAAAAAGCCTATTCTAAAGTCTTAGAAAGCATTATCAGTAATTTGATATTTTTTGATTATATTATATAATATTCTCAATGAAACTCCGCCATCTCCACATCATCGTTCCGCAGGGCGTGGAAGGTCAGAAGAAACCGGAATCCAAGTTCCATGAACTGCTGATCAACTTGCGTAACACGTTCACGGGCACGCGGGTAGGGCTCGAGTTCTATGGGGTCGGGCAGTACACATACTTCTTTGTAGCAGTCCAGGAACAACTGCTCGAAACAGTGGAAGGGTTGATCTACGCCACGTTTCCGGAAGCCGAAATCAAAGAGGCTCAGGACTACACACTCAGTTACGATCCTGAACACGATGACATCGCGGGTGCAACGATCAGCCTGCACCACTCCGATATTTATCCGATCAAAACCTACGACATGTTTGAGGAGGACAGTGCCACACGGCTGTTTTCCGTGATCTCCAAAATTCCGACCGGCGACCAGGCGTGGGTGCAGATCATCGCCGAGCCGCAGGATGACACTGCGTTCTTTCACTTGCGCCGCCGCGTCGCGATACACATCGCCGATTTTATCCACTTCTTCTCGATCCGCGACCGCATGCGTCCGGGCGGGCGCAAGAGTATCCAGCCCCGCCGCCATCAGCTGGCCCACGAGAAAGCTGAGATCAAGCCATTCACGGTGAGTATCCGAGTAGCGTACATCAGCACTGATCCGGCATCGGCCGAACGAAAATTGACCGCACTCGCGAGCAGCTTTTCTCAATTTAATGATAAAGATATCAACGAGTTCCACTCGCACATTTATCATGGCTCGATGCAGAAATTTGTCGATCAATACCGGGCTCGCACGCACACGACACCATTCATATTGAGCGCCAAGGAAGTAGCGACCCTGTACCATCTGCCCAATGCCGATGAAGTGCCGCACATCGTGCACGTGCTGGCCCGCAAGTCTGATCCGCCGCAGGATCTGCCGAAACAGAGTGAACCAGACGTCAGTGCGTTCGGCATCACGAACTACCACAATAACTTCGTCCCGTTCGGTATCCTCCGTGCGGACCGGCGGCGCCACCTCTATACAGTTGGAAAGTCCGGATCGGGCAAGAGCAAACTGCTTGAATTACTCATCAACGAAGATTTGCAAAAAGGCGAAGGCATCGCGGTGATTGATCCGCACGGCGACCTGATTGATAACATCATGCGCTATATACCCGTGCACCGAATCAAAGACGTTGTACTCCTGGATCCAGGCGACGTTGATTTCCCGATCGCGTTCAATCCGCTCGAGAAAGTGGATGAGGCCCAGAAGATGCAGGTGACGATCGGTTTCCTGCAGATATTTAAGAAGCTGTTCGGAAATAACTGGAGCGACCGATTGGAGCACGTGCTTAGGTACACCGTACTAGCGCTTCTAGACAGTCCGAATACGACCGTGCTCTCGATCCTTAAGATGCTGACAGACAAAAATTACCGTCAGAAGATTGTTTCCCGAATCCAGGACTCAGTTGTCAAAAGCTTCTGGGTTTCGGAATTTGCCGCCTGGAGCGAAAAATTCGATGCCGATGCCATCACGCCGCTGCTCAATAAAGTCGGGCAATTTGTGGCTACCAACATGATCCGCAACATGGTCGGTCAGCCGGTGACTAAGTTTGATATCCGAGACATCATGGACAACAAGAAAATCCTGCTCATGAAAGTGAGCAAAGGGCTGCTGGGGGAAGAGAACTCGTCACTGATCGGCGCAATGTTTATTACTAAGTTATACCAGGCCGCCATGAGCCGGGCCGACGTTCCGGAGGACCAGCGCACGGACTTCTATCTGTACGTCGATGAGTTCCAGAACTTCGCGACCGACACATTCGCCGAAATCCTGTCCGAAGCCCGTAAATATCGCCTGAACCTGACAATCGCGCATCAGTACATGGGACAACTAAGCGACACGGTCCGCAAGACCGTCTTTGGCAACGTGGGTTCCATGGTTAGCTTCCGCGTCGGGGCGGAAGACGCAGTCATCCTGGCGGGCGAATACAGTCCCATTTTCAAGGAACGCGACATCATCAATCTAGGTGTGCGCGAGTTTTATACGAAAATGTCAGTCAACGGACAGCTGCGGGAAGCCTTCTCGGGCTTCACATTGGAAGCACCTCAGTCGACGGACGATCATACGCAGGAGATCATCGAATGGTCCAGATCACAGTACTGCGCCCCGAAATCCGAGGTCGAAACGCTCCTGAAACTGTGGGATGAGGCGGCATCTAAGCCCCCGGAGAAAGATGAGATTGATGACGCGGAAAATTTCGAAGAGCCGCTGCTCTGAAAACCTGAATGATATGAACTGGGATCAACAGCAAAACTGCGGAGGATACACAATTTCAATAATTCCTGCAGACGGGACGCCGCGTCCCGCAAAAGTAACCGATATTCCTGTAAAAAATCAAACTAATGGAATCCCTGAAAAATCCCCCTTATTCCGCAGCAGCGGTTCGGAGACCGCTTCATTTCGCAGCAGCGGTTCGCAAACCGCTGGCCAGTGGCTCCGAACCACGATTTGCGCCTGCCTACCGAAGCCCAGAGGCGAAGGCGGGAATCGCGGCTGCGGGTCAAAGGAGTTTCGCAGAGGTTCCTAATCGAATTACCGAGAAAGTGCCATGTTTTTAGTGATGAATTTGAGAACGAGGAAACTTATACCTATCCCCCGGGACGCCGCGTCCCGTCTGCGGGGAAAAAACGGTCTTCATTTTATCCCGCACTAATGCTCTTGTCTCATGAACTGCCGATTTAAATCGGCAAAACTTGAAGACTTGCGAGGTTCAAACGGATAGGTACAATCGGCTCCGCACTTGCTACCGAGAATTTATCGGTACGTGACTTTCTTTTCTCACTCTTCGCCCATGCCCGCCATTCTTCATAACAACATCCGTCGCCTCCGTTTTGAGCGCGGCATGACACAAGAAGAACTGGCGCTCCGCGTCAGCGTAAGCCGGCAAACGATCATGTCGATTGAGCGCGGCGCTACAAATCCGTCGGTGCTGCTGGCGTACAAAATCGCCATGGCTCTCCAAACCCCGGTGACCGAAGTCTTCCAGATGGAAGGTGGATTGGTGCCGGTCTGAACGAGCGGAAAGTGGAAAGTGGAAAGCGAATAGAAAGTAGCCGGTTTTTGTTCTATTGATACGACTTCGCATTTGAATCGTTACTAATCTTCATGAGATTTGTTCGAAATTTATACAGAGACAAGCCAAATGCTTCGCCGATATTCATAGCCTTTTTATTGCAATTTGGTATGAAATTCTACCCGCTTTCCGCTTTCCGCTCGCCGCTCGCTCTCAAATCCTCTATCACCAGCTGCACCGTCTCCCTCCCATTCCAGTTATTGATGCCGATGCGACAGGCGATATCGACCGGCAAACCAGAATTCAGCTGATCGATGAATGTTCCGAGACGAAATCCTACGGCCTGCATGCCGTTTACTTTGGCTTGCAGATGCGAATTTTCCGACCCGACGGTTCGTAGGTTCGTGAGTGTTTGCTGAGACAACAGGAACATCGGTTCGGCATTCCCAGAGCCAAACGGTGCCAGCGAAATAAGTGACCGAGCGAGTGTCAGCGTGACGTCCCGGTGACAAAGTTCGGCGTCGAGTTCGAGCATCGGACCGAGACTCTTGGACACAATACCGCGCTCGGCGAGGAACGCATTCAGCGCGAGTCGGAGTGGCTCAGTATTGGAGACAGTGAAGGTGCAGCCTGCGGCTTGCGCATGGCCGCCGAAGGTCTTTAAAAACTTCCGAACCGACGGATGTTCCAGGCAATTCATTAGATCGATCGTCGGAATACTTCTAACCGATGCGACCGCAAGATCACCGATGACGGCCGCTGCCAAACTCGGACGACCGAATTTATCACTGAGTTTGCCCGCCACGAGCCCGGCGGTACCGGGAGTGATGCGGTCACTTGCGATGACGATAAAAGCATCATCGAGCGAAATCTGCGGAATCATTTCTGCTTGCAACTCTTCGACGAACGACTGGCGGTCGCCATTCAGACGGTGCAACTCTGCGAGCGAAGCGCCACCCGAAAGAAGCGCATCCAGAGCCACGAGAGGGTGCGCCATGCGTCCGGCGGCGTTAATCCGAGGCACTATCCGAAATGCAATGTCTGACGCTGTCAGAGGGCACAGCCCACGTACGCTGTCGACAAATTCTCTTAGTGGCGACGGTGGTAATTTGTCGAGAAACTTAAGACCATGAATCACCAACAGTCGGTTCTCGCCGGTGAGCGGAACCAGGTCACCCACCGTACCGAGAGCTGCGAATGCGATATCGAGATCGATGCCATCCCAAGGCTTCAGACCCTCAAGCGCCCGGACGAGCATGAACGCGACACCGGAACCCGAGAGATGGGGATTTGGAAACGCGGAAGGAACCTGCGGATGGATAACCGCAAACGCATCCGGTCGGCCGCCCTGCACACGATGATGATCGGTGACGATGACATCGATACCGAGTTTTTTGGCGTGCGCGATCTCGGTGTGCGCGGCGATGCCAGTGTCCACGGTGATGATGAGTGACACGCCTTTGGCTTTCAGTGCATCGATACTCCGTGTCTTCATGCCGTAGCCTTCTTTGGCACGATCCGGCAGATGCACGACTGGCTCAAGACCACGTCGACGGAAGAAGCGCACCAGCTGCACGGTACCCGTGATGCCGTCCGCATCGTAGTCACCAAAGATGCCGACGATTTCTTTGGCCTGAATCGCCCGATGGATCCGATCGACGGCCGTGCGCATTTCCGGAAACAGAAACGGATCGGAGAGTTTGGCTTCCGGATGATCGGCAATGCCGCGTTCGGTGCGCAAAAGCTCGGTAATATCGGGTCCCGCGAGACCAGAGCGCCGGAGGAACCAGTGTTTGCCGGTGAGAGAAAGATTTTGAAGCGGCAAGTGGCAAGCGGTTAGTTAATCGACCTCCCCATACGTTCTCATGTGCTCCAGAACCTCTTTTTCGACTGCGCTCAACTTAGCTTCACTGCGTGCCTCAATGCAGATACTGAGACACGGACTGGTGTTACTGAAGCGGATCCCGGCCCAAGCGCCGTCACCAAAGTCGATCCGCGCGCCATCGAGCGTGATGACGGGATATTTATTTTGGAAGTGTTCGGTAGCTTTGCGGATGATCTCGGCTTTGAGATGATCCGGACAGTACGGCCGCAGCTCCGGCATTTGGTACACCTGCGGGAATTCGGCGATGAGAGCGGATAACTTCTTTTGACCGCGGCCGGGAATGGCCGCTCCGGCAAGAATTGCAAGAACCCGCAGCGCCGCTACGAGCGCGTCATCGAATCCGAAATAATTTTCGCCGCAAAAGAAATGCCCCGACTGTTCGCCACCGAGCAAGGCCGAGTTATCGCGCATCGCATGTTCCACGTACGAGTGCCCGACTTTGCACATCACCGGTCTGCCACCCCATTTCTTCACTTCGGTTTCCAAAAGTGACGAGTTACTGACCGTGAAAATAACGGGTGCGCCTTTATGCCGTATCAGATGATCTTGTGCGAGCAACAAAAGCGTCTGATCGGCCGTGACGATGGCGCCTTTTTCATCGATAACTCCCACTCGGTCGCCATCGCCGTCAAAGGCGAAGCCGATATCGGCCTTTTCCGTAAGAACTTTCTGCTGTAACTCACGCAAAGTCTCGTGCTTGCTCGGATCGGCGGCATGGTTCGGAAACGTGCCATCGGGTTCCGTGTAAAGCTCGATGACTTCACAGCCGACTTTCCGCAGTACATCGCAGTACACGGGTCCTGCGACACCGTTACCGCCGTCCACGACAATTTTCTTTCCTTGCCCGACAGCTTTGAAAGTTTTTGTCAGCAATTGGGTGTAGGGAGGGAGGGCATCGGAAGAACGAGCTTTGAGCTTTGAGCGGTGTGGACTGTACTTCAATCAATTTTCGAAGCTGCTGCAAGGATTCACCGCTGAAGGCTTCTGCGTTGCGGATCTGCAATTTAATCCCGTTGTCCTCTTTCGGATTATGGCTTGCCGTTATCTGTACGCCGGCATCGAGTCCGGCATTACAGATCGTGAAGTAGTTCACCGGACTCGGCGTCTGACCGATATCAAATATTTCACAACCGGCTGCGATCAGCCCTGCCATCACTTTCTGCTGAAATGCGGGACTGTGCGTGCGCGCATCCCGGCCCACGACGACCGTCGGATGCGGATGCTCTTTGCCGTACTTCTTAATCAACACCTGCCCGAATGCAAAACCGATCTGCAAACAAGCGGCTTCGGTAAGCTCGGTGCCGGCTTTCCCCCGGATATCGTAGGCGCGGAAGATGTGGGGGTTGATCATGGACTTAATCATAGCTAAAGACTGCCCGCAGAAACTCAGGAGCCGAATTTACAATAATTAATAATTATGATATAATAATTAAAATGAACAAACCCCTCACCGTCGCATACTTCACAATGGAGATCGGCCTCAATGCCGAAATTCCGACGTATGCGGGCGGACTGGGGATGCTGGCTGCGGACCTCATGATGTCGGCTGCGGACATGGGAGTGGCGGCCGCGTGCATGACGGTGCGGTGGCGCCACGGGTACATGCGCCAAACGATCCGCAGCGACGGCTCGCAGTCGTACGAGGAAATGAATTGGAAGCCCGAGAAACACATGCGGTTACTGCCAAACAAAGTGACAATCGAGCTGGAGGGCAGAAGCGTAAAAGTAGGCGTGTGGGCTTTGTCGATCAAGGGCAATGGCCATGAAGTACCGGTCTTTTTCCTCGATACCGATCTTCCTGAAAATACGCCCGATGACCGTACGATCACGAATCAGCTGTACGGCGGCGACGGAACGATGCGCCTGAAGCAAGAAGGTGTGCTTGGTATAGCGGGCATCCGGATGCTTAGGTCACTCGGATACAGCTCGGACGATATCGGCACGTATCATATGAACGAAGGTCACGCGGCATTGCTGACACTCGAACTGCTGCGGGAGAGGGGATTTAAGAATGAGGCCGTTCGCCCGTCCTGCGCATTCACAACTCATACGCCGATCAAAGCCGGCCATGACGTCTTCGCCTATGACCTGGCGTGGAGGATCATCGGCGACTATCTGCCGTGGCACATCAAGCAACTTGCGAGTGAGGACGGACTCTCGATGACGCACCTTGCGATGCATCTCTCCAAGAAAAGTTTCGGTGTCTCGGAGGTGCACGGACTCGTCAGTAATCGCATGTTCCCCGGCGAAGACATCGGATTCATCACAAATGGCGTGCATCTTGGACGATGGACATCGAAAGAAATGCAAGCGCTCTTTGATATGTATGCGCCCGGCTGGCGTGATAAACCTAAAGAACTGACGAAGCACTGCCGCGAAATCCCCGATGCGGAACTACTGAAAGCTCACAAGGCTGCCAAAAAGCGTCTGATCGATTATGCCAATAAATTTTCTCCAGTCGTATTCGATCCAAATGTTCTCACGATCGCCGGAGCGCGCAGAGTCGTTGCGTACAAGCGGCCAGAACTGCTCTACACCAATTTAGAACGCCTTACCCAAGCATGCGGCGGCAAAGTGCAGATCATCCACGCCGGCAACGCGCATCCGGCTGATCCGTTCGGACAGGAGGTGATCCAGCGCATGATCCAGCGCAGCCGAGAGCTCAAAGACCAGCTCAAAATCGTGTACCTGCCAAACTACGATCCCGATCTTGCGAAGCTGCTCGTGGCGGGCGCCGACGTCTGGCTCAATACGCCGACCCGCCTGCATGAGGCGTCCGGAACCTCGGGCATGAAGGCTGCGGTGAACGGCACGATCAACCTCTCCACACTCGACGGCTGGTGGATCGAGGCTTACGCCCAGGATCCGGAATCGGGCTGGAGAATCGGGCCGTTTTCTCAGGCACTCGACGCCGAGGATACTCGGGCAGTAGACGCCGAGGACATCTATACCGAGCTCCAGTACCAGGTGATTCCGGAGTACGAATACGCCGATCACGTCCGCTGGGCGAGACGCATGAAGCGCAGTATCGGGCTGGCGGGGTATTTTAATACCCATCGGTGTATTGGAGAGTATTTGGATAAAGCGTGGAAGGTTTGCTAGACTTGTTGGGCTGGCCTAAAATCCGCTACCGCATTTGCTCCTTTGTGACACCGTTTTAGTGACACGTAGAAAATGAAGATATCTGGAGCCGTAGCTCAGCTGGTTAGAGCGCTTCCCTGTCACGGAAGAGGTCGCGGGTTCGAGTCCCGTTGGCTCCGCCATCATTGAAATACTTGCGATTTTTTCGTGGAGCCGTATCAGCCTAGGCTGATGGTTAGAGCGCTTCCCTGTCACGGAAGAGGTCGCGGGTTCGAATCCCGTTGGCTCCGCCACAATTGAAACAACACCAATCTTCCCTATTCCAAAAACGACCTCGGAAACCCCGAGCGACTCCGAGCGAGTGTAACGAGCCGAGGAGGAGTCGAGGGGTTGGCTCCGCCATCATTGAAATACTTGCGATTTTTTCGTGGAGCCGTATCAGCCTAGGCTGATGGTTAGAGCGCTTCCCTGTCACGGAAGAGGTCGCGGGTTCGAGTCCCGTTGGCTCCGCCATTCAACGCAATTCTCTTGCCTTATATATGCAAAAAGACTACAATAGTCATGCATAATGCATATGGCGAAAAAGAACCTTCAGATCCGGATCGATGACAAGCTCAAACGCAAGGCTGAAGGAATTTTCAGTAAAATCGGCATCGATTCCCCCACAGCGATCCGTATTTTCTTCACAAAAGTTGCGGATGTCGGAGGCATTCCTTTCTTTCTCCAGAGCCAAGACGATACGTATACACCCAAGCAGATCGCCGCAATGGACCAGTTGGCAGCCCAGGCAAAGAAAGGGAAGAACGTCTCTGCTACCTTCTCTTCGGTTGACGAACTCCTGACCAATCTTCGTCAATAGCCATGCTACTCCGTTATAGTTCTGCATTCAAACGAATGTATCGCAAGCTCTCACCCGAGCAGCAGCAGTTGAGCGATCTGGCACTGCGACTCTTTGCGAATAATCCTTTTCATCCTCAGTTACGCAACCACAAGTTGCTCGGGTCCAAGCAAGGTCTGCGATCGATCTCGGCAGGTTATGATTTACGCATTGTCTATGCCGAAGAACGTGGACATGCGATTGTTCTCTTGTTGATGGTCGGTAACCATAACAAGGTCTATGGTTGATGAACGCTTAGAGCTTCTGCTGCTACGCTTATGTAATCATGATGAACTCAGAAAGATAGCAATCCATTGAGTACTGATTGGCTCCGCCATCATTGAAATACTTGCGATTTTTTCGTGGAGCCGTATCAGCCTAGGCTGATGGTTAGAGCGCTTCCCTGCCTGCCAGCCGTAGCACCGGAGTGCGAAGGCTGGTCACGGAAGGTGGCATGCCCGGCGAAGCTCCGGCTTGTCCCACGTAGCCCGCAGGCAAAGTGGGAAGAGCGAAGTCGGGTCGCGGGTTCGAGTCCCGTTGGCTCCGCCATTATCACTCCTGAATAAACCCACTGACCTGACTCGCCCACAGTTGAGCGTAAATTCGGCTTAAGGGAAAATTTGGGAGGCTAATATGCTACCCTTCCCGTCTGCCGCTGCCGCTCCGTGCCTGTTCTAAGGCTATGTTCTGCATGCTCTTCATATTTTGCGCGTTTGCCGATCCTTCAATCACCTTCAGAGCAATATCCTTGGATTCCTGCGAGAGTATTGCGTTCTGATCACGCCACTGCGCATTCTCGGCTTTGAGTTCGACAACCTTGATTTCCAGTGCTTCAACCTTGGCACTCAGAAGTTTGTGCTCGCTCTGAGTGCGCTCGGCAAGGAGATCGGCCGCAATCCGCTCCTCGCGACTCACACGCTCCTCCGCTTCGGTCTTCGCTTTATCTGCAGCCGCACTCACCTCGGCATCAAAATTCTCGGCGCGCTTTCGTAGCACTGCATTATCTGTCTCCTGTTTGACGATCTCATCTTTTCGCCGTTTCAAATCCTCCTCCAGTGCCGATTGCCTGGCTTCGTAGACATCGGCATCGCGTTTGCGTTCCAGAGCGATACGGTACTTGTACTCCTCTTGTTCGCGGGCCCTTTCGGCATCGAGACGCTGACGATCGCGTTGCAGCTGATCCTTATACTCGTCATGGGTGAGCTGCAACGCCTCCAGCGATCGTGCGGCGACGGTCATGCCATTCACCTGTTCCAGTCTCTCCCGCTGTAAATCGGTCGCTGTTTTTAGCTCAGTAAAACGCTGCTGTTCTTCAGACAATGCCGTCGAAAAGCTTTCGATTTCCGTCTGGAGACGAACACTGAGTTGCTGAAGATGGGCCGCAATTGCCTGAGCATCCATCGCGAGCGCAGTGTTGATGGTTAAATCCGCCTTTTGGCGATCGTCACGCACATCGCTGCGCTGTGCGTCCCGAGCTTCCAACGCTCTGAGCGCTTGCTCATACGCTGCGAGAATCTGTGACTTGGTATTTTTCTCCGAGATAACGGCATCCATAAAGATAGGGGGATGAAAAGGGGAGAAGCATGCTCCGACTTTGTGCGGGAAGACAAGGGCAAACATGATGCACAGCGAACGAGGTGTGGATTGATGTGTCTTTCTCTTGTTTAAGCGAAGATGTGGCAAAATCTTTCCCCAATCATCAACACATATCAAGAATAAAATCCATATCCATCCCGGACTCAAAATTGATCGAAAGCAAAAACTGATTCAAGAACTTTTATCTGGAAAGTAGCCCAGAAAATTTTCCATCATCGAAGCTAATCCTTACAACAGGAGCTATGAAGAACGGGTCACGCCATCTGGATCGTGATCCTGGCGCTTCGTTACCGGACTCAGGATAGTAGCCATGGCAGTCTGCGCGCGCTGCATGATCTTGATGAGACGATCAACTTCAGCTGCCTGATTCTGCTCGGCCTTAAGTAACTCAAGAGCCGATTCAAGACTGAGAACAGTAAAATTACGCGAGACATCGTATGCGGTAAGGCGCTGCGCTTCCCTGGATAATGCGACGATGGAACCCTTGGCCTCGTAGATCGCGATCTGGCGTTTTAGGAGCACTGCATCGAGCGAAGCGACCTGCGTGCGCGTGCCACGAAGTGATGACGGAGGCGTGGTGATGACGGCGAATGCGAGAACGGACGCGACGATGACGTTGCTCATGACGGCGAAAAGCCCTCCGAGAATCACCCACTGGTAGCGGCGGAAGCGGAGCGCGTTGTATTTCTCGACGACCGAGAAACGTAATGCGGTTTCACTGCGAATATCGAGAGCCGGAACAAACACGAGAGACTGCAACTTGGCTCCGATGTCGGATATCGGCTGCCAACGAGCGAGGAGGAAATCCTTGGCAGTCGTGATTTGGGATGCGATGTCGTCAGCCGGAAACCGGAGCACCTGCGCGATGCGCAAATCGCTAAGCCCCACAAGTATCGAAAGAATGAGAAGGCGCTGCGCTTGCTTGGGGAGAGACCAGAGAGAATCGTGGAGTGTGGCCACAGACTGGCGCTCGACAGTGCTCAGCCAGACGAGACTCGGCAGATACACAGTCTCTAGATCGGCGGCCGAAACATCACGATCCTTGAGTACCTGATCAGCAGCATCCAGAAGAAATTCCAGGCTCAGTGTGCCAAACCACCACAGCGACATTGCGCGAACCAGCGTATCCAGATAAATCTCGCCGAGGATGGTCTTTGCGAGCTCGGCCGAACCCGTGCGGTGGTAGAGGTAGGCATAGAACACCTCTTTTGTCGTATCGAGAAAATCAAGATAGTCCTTGGTGCCACGTTTCAAGATCACAAGATCGAGTGCTTTGCGCTGCCCCTCTATGGAAGCGGTTACGATGGTGGAAGGTATCGATGGAAGCACCGTGGCCGAGCCGGTGGTTGGAGACAAATTATCGCTCATGAACCGATGCCGAAATAATCCTGAAGATTTCCGATGAGTCGGGTGAAGAAACCCTGTCCGCGGACCGCGGCCTCAAGATCGGTGAGGTACTGGTTTACGCATTGGAGCGCTTCAGGGATGGAGTCATCACAGATCGTCATAGTGTCACCGATATCTCCGACTTGGGAAATATCGGTGCGAAGTTGTTCGTAGCGAGTATCGAAATCCGTGCGTCCAGCCTGATGGAGAGTGGCGCGAAGTGCCGTTACACGGTCATCATTTGTGAGGAATTCCAGAAGGGCATTACGCTGCTGCATGCTGCTGCCGTGCTCAAAAAAGTATTTGGCTCCGGCGGGCGCGGATGCCGAAAGAGTCGCGAGGAACGGCTCGATGTCGGCGGCAGATACAACCTGATCGGAGAGTCCGATGGCCTCCGCGATGCGCTTAGCGGACAGCGCAGCATTTGTCTGATCGTTCCCGAACGATGCGATATCGGCCTGCGAAAAAATCTTGTTGATTTCAAGTAATGTGAGGAAGCGATTGATGGCAATGACAACGCGTGAAATATCCTGCTTCGTGGCTGTCTTGCTGACGTTCTCGATATCCGTGAGTAGCGGTTCAGCTTCACTTGGTTTGAGTCCGTACTCCTGTTCGAAAATCGGCAATGCCTGCCGAATAGCCTGCACCTCGGCACGGACGATCTCAAGGGATGCCGGAAGGTCGGTGGTGGCATATTTCTCAGCCGCCGCTTTCAGTATATTTAGGGTAGTGAAGACCGAGATCGGTGGGTTGCCAGGGGTGAGGTAGCTCTCGAAATCAGCTGGAACGTCTTTCGTAAGATCGATCCCCTGGCCCGCGAGGCGTGAAATTTCAACTGCCACCGCGTTCTTGAGTTCGCTGCGGCGGATCACCGCTACTGTGCGTTTCAATTCATCGATGGCGACCGAAATCTCGGTGTCCACCAGGTGCGACAGCCTGATGTTCTTCTCTGCCAGCACTTCCAAGCTGATCGGTGTTGATATGAGCTGCTTCAGAAGATTGGTATAACGCGTACGTTCGGCGGACCTGGCTGCCTGAAACACGATAGAGAGCGCAGCAGCCCACTCGCGCTCCTGCGTATTCAGGCGCCTGCCGTTTGCCAATTTCTTTATTATGGTCCCCAGCTGAATCGTTTGCTCATCGGTCAGATAGCTCTTGTAATCTTCACCGGATTCCGTTGCGAGGAACGTTCTCACATACTGCGCCTGCGTCACGATGACAGGCAGCGGCGGGGGAGGAAACTCCGTACCTTGAGAAGGATCGGACGAAGCGGCACCATTGCCGCCTTCGAGCTTGCAGCTGCCGCTACAGCCGTCGCCGGAAATGCCATTGCCGTCGTCACACTGCTCGCCGCGAGTTTCCTGCATCTCACGGTCACCGCAGAATTCGATTTGACAGTAGCGGTTACAGCCGTCGCCGTTCCAAAGGTTACCGTCATCGCATTGCTCACTCAGATCAATCGAGAGGTTACCACAGAGTTCGATGGAACACGTGCTACTACAGCCGTCGCCGTTCCAAAGGTTACCGTCATCACATTCCTCGGGGTCCTCTTTGTCGCCATCACCACACACCAGATCGGCGGCGCGCGTCGGTACCGCTCTCTGCAAAGCTCCTCCGATCATCACCAGTGCCAGCAGTACCGTGAGAATCGCTGCGCCGTTCTTGTTGAGGGTGATTGCTATAATTAAGGGGTGTGAAAATCTTTGTATTTTACCATAATTTTGGTTTTTAGTCGTGGGGTTGAATGTGACAGAAATATGTATTTGTGTTCTTATAATATTTAGAAAAAATTGGCGCCGAAATTGACTACGTGATCAATTACCCGTCCTTCCGCGATGCAGACGACGTCGATTCTGGCGGGGCCTTCGTACCGGTGATGATTCACCCACCGGAAAATTGCTTGCTGCAAAGCACGCCGTTTGCGGTGGTCGACTGCCGTGCGAATGGGATATCTTTCGTCATGATTGGTCCGCGCTTTCACCTCCACAAACACGATCATTTTTTCCTCTGGATCGTAGGCCACAATATCGATTTCAAACCGGCCGAAGCGAACATTACGCTCTCTGATCTGAAACTTACGTAAACGCAGATACGCTGCCGCAAGGTCTTCTCCAAGCCGTCCGGTGTTCTGGGTGTTCGCTGCCATCCAACTCATCACACCATAGTCGGCATCTCCTGTCTTCTGAATGGGCTTGCGGAAAGGTGTACGAAAGTACACCATAGCATCTGTAGCCTCTTCTTCTCCCACCTTTCATGCTCACCCAACTCACCTCCTTCACTACCATCGGCGTCGGCGCGCTCCCGATTGACGTTGAAATCGGTGTCATCCCCACCGCCGGAGAACCCAGGTTCCTGATCGTCGGTCTCGGCGACATGGCCGTCCAGGAAAGTAAACAACGCGTCATTATGGCGATGAAAACGTCCGGATATCGGATCCCGATGGGCCGGATCACGAACGTCAACCTGGCTCCAGCGCACATCCGCAAAGCGGGCTCGAGGTTCGATCTGCCGATCGCACTCGGTATCCTCCAAAGCAATGCTGTCATTGCCATTCCGCAGAAAACTATCGCCACGACTGCGTTCCTCGGCGAGCTGGCGTTTGACGGAAAGCTGCGGCACGTCTCGGGGGTGCTCGCATGTGCGCTGGAATGCATGAAACGCGGACTCACGTCCATCGTCGTGCCATCAGCCAATGGCCCCGAAGCGGCGCTGGTCGCAGGGCTCACCGTGATCGCAGTCGACTATTTGAAAGATGTCGTCGCATGCCTCTCCGGAACGATGACTCCGCCGGTCATTCTGCCGCCGGCCTGTGCTCCGGCGATGCCCCTCAACATCATCGATTTCGCCGACGTGCGCGGACAGGCGCTGGCAAAACGGGCACTCGAGATCGCAGCCGCTGGCGGGCACAACGTTTTACTCTCCGGCGCGCCGGGTTCCGGCAAAACGCTGCTTGCTGGAGCTCTCCGGGGTATCCTGCCACCGCTTACTCAAGAAGAATCGCTGGAGATTACGGGGATCTATTCGGTTGCTAATCTCCTGCCGGAAACGACGCCGCTCATCAGCGAGAGGCCGATCCGAACCGTGCACCACACCGCTAGCGGGGTGGCGATTGTCGGTGGCGGCCAACACCCGATGCCGGGCGAAATTTCACTTGCGCACCGTGGTGTTTTATTTTTGGACGAACTCGCCGAATTTCCGCCGCAGGTGCTGGAAGTGCTTAGGCAGCCAATGGAAGACCGCAAGATCACGATCAACCGCGCACAAGGCACCGTCACATTCCCAGCAGACTTTATTCTCGTGGGTGCCATGAACCCACCGCAGTACAGTTCGGCGTCGGCGGAGCGGATGAAGCGGCGGATTTCGGCGCCGCTGCTCGACCGCATCGATCTCACGATCGACGTACAACCGGTGGAGATCGCCGATCTTCAGCGCAAGCACGATCCGTTGGCCGAGACGAGTGAGACGATCCGCAAACGCGTGACGGCTGCCCGTGAACGTCAGATGAAACGATTTAAGCAGCACGGATTTTCAACAAATAAAGAAATGACCGTCCGCGACCTGGAGACGTTCTGTCCGCTCGACCTGAAAAGTCAGGCACTCCTGAAACAGGCCGCCGAGCGGCTACAGTTCTCGGCTCGTACCTATCACCGCACCATCAAAGTAGCCCGGACTATTGCAGATTTGGCGGGATCGGACGACATCGGCATCACGCACGTCGCGGAAGCACTGCAGTATCGACAGCAAGTGGGAGTGTAAGAAGTGGTACACTTCAGTCCATGCACTACGCCGACCGACTCCAGAAGCGCATTCTAGAAACATCGCCCGTGTGCGTAGGATTGGATCCGGTGCTTTCTAAAATGCCGGATGGGATCCGGAAAGACGTTGGGGGCGTCGAAGAGTTTTGTAAGGGAATTATCGATGCTGTTTGTGACACGGCTGCTTGCGTGAAGCCGCAGCTCGCGTATTTTGAACTGCTCGGGTGGGAAGGAATGAAAGTGTTCTTCAAAATCTGTGCTTATGCCAAGCAGAAAAATCTCATCGTCATTGCGGACGGCAAACGGAATGATATCGGCTCGACGTGCGAAGCCTACGCCGACGCCTATCTGGGGGCATTAAGTCCGATCGACGCTCTCACGGTGACGCCGTACTTGGGCGTGGACGGCATCACGCCGTTCATCGAACGTTGTACAAAAAACGACCGTGGTATCTATGTCCTAGTGAAGACGAGTAATGAAAGCTCCGGAGATCTGCAGGATCTGCCGGTGGGAGATGAAATGGTGCACGAACACATGGCACAACTCGTGGAAAGCTGGGGAGCGCAGCTGCTTGGCCCAAAGAGTAATCTCTCCGCGATCGGCGCGGTCGTCGGTGCTCTGTATCCGGAAGAGATGAAGTACCTCCGTTCACTCATGCCGCACATCCCGTTTCTGATCCCCGGCTACGGCGCACAGGGAGGCACTGCCGAGGATGTCATACTCGGTTTCCTGCCGGATGGCACTGGTGCCATCGTGAATGCCAGCAGGAGTATTTTGTACGCCTCGCCCACCAAGAATTGGAAGGAATCCGCCGCAAAAGCCGCTTCAGTTATGGTTGGGGAGATTCAGAAGGCACTTGCGAAATAAGTTGTCATATGATAGAATGGTGTCATATTCTCAATACAAATATAGGTCCTGAACTGCTTGATAAACGGCATCGTGAAAAAGTTCTTGTGCTGTCCATTCTCTGGACCACCTTTGCCTGTGCGTTCTTGCTGGTGATCGTCAACAACTTCTAGGAACCTCTGCAAAACTCCTTTGACCCGCAGCCGCGATTCGCAAATCGTGGTTCCGGTGCCTCTAAGCAGCGGTTTGCGAACCGCTGCTGCGGAATAAGGGGGATTTTCAGAGGTTCCTCTAAACAATCGCCAAGTCTTTAATCAAGATTACTGTAGGCGGGTGCCTTCCGCGACGGGAGTTCGGCCTTCCACCCAGCGAAAAATTCCGGATTCGTCAGTCCACTCGATACTGCCAAGCGACTCTGGCGAACCCGCTGCTTTGAGTGATGTTTCCAGAATCGAATCATGGGTGCCAGCGGGCACCGACACCGTGGCTTTAAGATCGAGGATCAACGGTACCCCAGGAGTAAGCAGTCCCACGGCTTGATCGAGCGCCAAACATGTGATGGTCATAGCCTGATCGTTGGTGGTGCAGGTAACGCTTGCTCCGGATACGCGGTGCACAAGCATCCAGCCGCTCACAGTCGCTGAACCGCTCTTTGTGAGTGAGAAAACGAGTTGGCGGAGCCTCAGATTCTTACCCGGAATGACGGAACCGCTAAAGGAGTAACTGCCAATAACCACGCCGGTTCCGGATACAAGAGATGCTGTGATGGGAGATACACGAGTCACCCTCGTGATGCGGCCGAAGGAAGTCTGATGTTTCTTGAATGGGCCGCTCAGCGGCACATTGAACGATTGGTTTGTGCGGTCGCCCTGCATTGTGAATGAGAACGTTCGGACATGCAGGAGTTCGTCGGAAAATCCGGCGTTATCCGCAGTTCGGATGACTGCTCGCAGCACTAGCCGGATGTCCGTATCATTTGGAATCGTTACCTGTTGCTCGGGATAAACTTGAGCCTCAAATGTCTGCTTATAATCGACAGTGTCGGTGTTGATCCGGCGCATGAGGGTCGCGACGAGTTGGCCGCTGGACGTTACGAGCTCAAGACGATCGATCGAACGAACTTCGTTAAATAGCTTCACCTGCACGAGCGCAATTTTGGCAGTCTCACCAGTGCTGCGGATCATTCCGTCGGCAATGGCATCAGTCGTGCTGCCGACCACGAGAAAGTTACTCACCGACGGCAGCGTGAAGAGTGATGCAACCGATGACGAAGATGAAAATGAAACCGACGAACTCACGGACGAAGACGATGATGAGCTAATGGACGAAGTAGAGTTCGAAGACTGATATTGTCCAGCCTCCGCAAGACGGTACTCTCCGAGTTTCCCGGACTTTTCGGCAAAGAACGCTCCGGCGAGTCGTGCGGCCATGCCACGAGTCAGGCGGGTACCTAAGGTAATCCTGATCGGAAGATCGACGCCTTTGGCAACTGCTGCCTGATAGTATGGCTCGGCCCAATCGATACCAGCGACATTGGGAACTGGGTAGCGGTAGAGGATCACGAGCATCTTGAGCGCTGCGTCGTACGTCACGGGAGTCTCCGGATTGAACGTCCATTTGTCTTGGGAAATTTTTGAGTTTGCATTCCCGCTCACGATGCCGGCAGCCTTGGCCGCACATACGTACGGAGCGAACCAATCACTCCCGTTCACATCTGGAAAACAGCCCTGACCGGACGTTTCGAGCTGATATCCATCCGGACTCGCGAGGATGGCAATCTTCAGGAATTCGGCGCGGTTTACCAGTCTGGTAGAACCAAAATACCTGTCACCGTAGCCCTGCACAATGGCTTCACGGGTGAGCAGATTGATACCCGCCGCTTCGCGGGAATCAGCGCGGACATCGGAGTAGAAATCGGCGGGCTGGATTTCGAGAGCTAGAGCCATCATAGGGACCAGCAATGCAGTTAGGAGCAAGGTTCGTTTGAGCATGGACCTATGCTAGAGGAAATAGATGAAATTAGAGAAGAGGTTTGTTCATTCGTGAATCGGTAACTGCTCACTGACCCTGCAAAAGCAATCGCTCTGTCCGCCTCACTCCGGCTCTGCGGAGCCATCTCTCTCCCGATGGGGGAGAAAGGAAACATTACTTAAGTTCTTTCGAAGTGAAACGAAGCTCCCCTCTTCTTCCAGCCGCAGCGGGAGAGGGGTCGGGGGTGAGGCGGGGAATGAACAGTAGCTTCCCGTTCAGACTCAGTGCCCACTTTCGTGAATCGCGATTGAAGGAAAATGAGTTTTAAGGTATAATAAACAGAAATACACACTTCCACCCATTTATAGCTGACAGCGCGTCTCCCTTCGGCACTCTGCCCACTCCGCCGCCGCTCATGAGCGGAGACGATCTATATGAGATGATCATGGGTTCCATCGAACCTGATCTGCTACTTACGAACATGCCAAAGGTGGTGATGGACATGGAACATGACAGCCAAGCAGCCAAAACTGAACGTCTATCCCGCTATAACCATGCATTCGCCGAATACGACCGTCGGCTCGCCGAGCACAAGCGCGAGTGGGACAAGTCTTACAACATCTACCGCCGCGCTTCTATGGAAAGTCTAACCGGATTTCTGCAGGCCGCGGATAAGAACCGCATGACGGACATCGAACATCAGCTCGATAATTCCACTAGCGCATGAAAACTGTCCTACACAAGAACGGTAATTATTCACTACGAGAAGCACGCCTGCTCGCAGATCATCAAGTTATACGGGAAGGCGATATGCCCGCACCGCAATATCCCAGGGACGACGAACGGCACGTTGAATTGCGCGTTGATCAGAAACCGGAAAAAATTCTTCAGACATTGCTCAAGCGCCTGAACGAAGTGAAGCAAGCAACGAATGACACAGTGGAACAACAACGTCGGCGCATCGTCGAAACCGCCCAGCGCGATTTGGATGCCATCCTTGCGACTCCCAATGCGTCCCGCCAGTTCGTGGCAGATCACATCGGCCAAATCAACAAAAGTCTGTATCCGCAGGGTCTGCAGCTGCGTTGGAACTGGAATGAGAAAAGAGTGACGATTGAATCGTACAGTCCGACGGTGTTTCCGCCCGAGGTCACCGCACGGAAGAATCGTATCGATGAATTGAAGGGGCAGATTGCTGCGATAGACAGAGAAATAAAAGCAGTAATGCACGGTGCGCAGCTCAATGCAGTACGATATATACAATTGAAAAAAGCTGCGACAAATCGACGGAACAAAGCTCCAGAGGCTACTCGCTCGTTTATGGGATTGACGCAAAATTCAGTCCCAGAAGTTGACGCTAGGCTCATACAACTAGATAACATGAAAACACAGCTCGTACTGGAACTTGAGGGTGTGAAATCCGGCCGCATCAAAGCTCCGGTGCCAACCGCAGGCCAGCCCAAACCAGAACCAGGACTGATCAACGACCCCCGTTTCGCCGCAGTGGGGAGCCCAGATTCGCGTTTCAATCTGCACCCAACTTCGGGAGGTATCGAGGGCTCGGGTAGCCCAGAAATAATCGATTCCCCCGCAGTCCAAGAGCGCATCAACCGGCTGACGGAGCGGTGGAAGACCTGCACCCAAGAGGAACGCGACACCGTGGAAGGCTTCCTAATGATGGACGGCGTCGACATAGATAGAAGTGACCTCAAAAAAGATCAGGTCACGATGTGCCCGCGAGAAGAGCGTGGCATGTTATTCTTCATCGGACTGATCAAAGTCTTAGTTTCCCTCATCGATCGTCTCGGAAAAAAGAAGACGACCGTTGAAGCCGTACCGATCGACCAAAAAGATCCGTCGAAGATAACTGAAACCGAGCGCAAGGCAGAAACGGCGACGAACATTACTAAACTGAATACGCTCAAGAATGACAATGTGAAGACCGAGGGTGAGATTAAAGCGATTAAAGATAAACTGAATACGGAACCACGCCCAGCAGATGAAGCTAAAACTACCCTAGAGACGCAGCTGAAGCAAAAACAAGCAGAGCTGAAGCAGCGCCTGGAGGAGATCAAAAAGTTGGAGCAGCGCAATCAGGTTTTGGAAAATCCTGGAATGTTTATTGCAACTGAAAAAGGCATCCTCAAAGGAGACGAATTGAAGGACGATCCGGTGTTGATAGAATTTGATAAATCTAAGGCTACGGCGAAGCAGCAGATTCGCGCAGATTTACAAAAAATATTTGAATCCGGTGACCAAGCGCGTGGGGTAGAACGGATTGGGAGAGCACTCGGGTTAGATGCTTCCAAGATCGATTTCAAAAAAATTGTCGAGGAAATGGTTCCGAAGTTTATTGCGTTCATGGAAGCCATGATCGATCAGACTTCACTTGAAAAAAACAGCTCGGAGCAATACCGGATACGTATCGATTTCAGTCAGATGGATCAAGTTATGTCAAGAATTTTTGACAACGGTATGAAAAGCAATACCAAATTTACGGAAATCGATATGAAAAAAATCATGCAAGAAATAAATAGCATAAGAGGACGGTTTCTGACCGCCGATGGAACAACAGCCGTCACGGATTTTATGAGTGCCGAAGAGATTAGGTTGTGCCTTTAATCGCCCCCGAATTGACTTAACTCTGCTGATTTGGTGCATAGGGCAAATTGTTTTTCTTGATCATTGTAATACAAACCGATACAATGTGTATATATGAAAACTTCCACCATCCACATCCGCGTAACGAATGCGCTGAAAAAATCCGCCCAGAAAGTCGCCGAGGCCAATGGTCTGGATCTATCCTCATGCATCCGAATGTTCCTCACGCACATGGATGTGCGCGGCACGCTGCCAGTGCCTGCGCTCACGGTGAATGGATTTACCGAAGAGGAAGAAGAGGAAATACTGCGACGCTCAAAGGAACCAATGATACCCATCGATGATATCGACGCATTCATTCGATCCTGTAAGGAATAATGAGATGTACACTCATCCGCACCAAGATATTTGAACGTGATGTTCGTCGGTTTCTTGCGCATGGAGGAAATGACCGTCTGCTCTGCGCCGCGCTCCATGCACTCAAAAATGGACACGAATTGCCTCCGTGGTTACGTGATCATCAACTGCAGGGAAAGTTACGCCAGTATCGGGAATTACACGTCGAAGCCGATTGGCTCCTGATGTACCAAAAGGATGGCAAGAATTTGACCATCACGTGTCTCTGGCTCGTTAGCCACAAGAAATTGCAGGAGCGGGAGCGATCGGTATAATCCACCTAAGCCCACGCGCCGACCGCGGGAAGAATCCCGCTCCCGATCAAGAATAATGAGTCTTTTCGGGGAAAGGTAAGAACGTGGACACTCGATTGTTCTTTTGCTGATGGTCGGGAACCACGACGAAGTGTATTGATTCTGCTTGCGTCTCACGTAGATACAATGTATACTCATGACATGAAAGCGGTCATCCGTACGTGGGGCAACAGTTTGGCGATACGTATCCCCAAAGCATTCGCCGTCCATATGGGAATAGATTCCGGCAAAGAGGTAGAGATTTCTCTTGAGCGGAGTGGTCTGCACATTGCGTCCATCGGGCAGGATTTGGATATCCTCCTAGCACAGGTGAATCCGGAAAATTTGCACGGGGAGGTGAGAACAGGTTCTGTCATTGGTAAAGAAGTATGGTGACATCCATCGCACCACATCGGGGTGACATTGTTTCTCTGAGCTTTGATCCACAACGCGGCAGAGAACAATCTGGGAGACGACCAGCACTCGTGCTTTCGCCTCATTCGTACAACGAGAAGGTCGGCTTGGCGATTTTCTGTCCAATCACAAACCATGCAAAAGGATATCCATTTGAAGTGACCATTCCTGCGGGCATGAAAACAAAAGGCGTGATACTTGCTGACCATATGAAGAGCCTCGACTGGCAAGCACGTGGAGCGCTGATCATCGAACGCGTGCCACCGTCTGTTGTCACTGCAATTCTCGCGAAAGTAGAATTGTTACTTGCGTAAGAGTTGGATGAGCGAGTTCCATTGGCTCCACCATGAATCTTGTGTTGACATTGTTTACACACCTACGGTAGTATGTCTGCATGACCACCCTCCACGTTCGTCTCGACGACAAGCATAAGAAGCGGGCGCAGAAAATTTTGGCACAGTTGGGGCTTGATCTTAGCCAAGTGGTACGCTTATTCATCCACCAAATTTGTATCACCGATGGTGTACCTTTGCAGATTCTTACCGAGAACGGATTCAGCGTTGAGGAGGAGGAAGCTCTTCTGAAGGATGCACATGCCGCACGTGCGGACACTTCTGTGAAACGTTACAAGAATGTTGACGCGCTCTTCCGCTCTGCCTATGCAGCTCCTGACGATCATCACGCGGCCTAGGTACGAGCGCGAACTCGGACGCTTCCTGCACAGCGGCAAAGTCACGAAATTGCTACCGAAGCTTCGGAGAGCGATTCTCACGTTGCAACAGCAAGAATCATTGCCTACGACATTCCGTGACCATGCACTCAAAGGCCGCTTAAAGAATCTGCGCGAATGTCATATCGATCATGACCTGCTACTCGTTTACGAGATCATCGAGCAGCGCCTGGAGCTTCTGCTCCTACGACTCTGCGATCACGATGCGCTTAGAAACATTGCTACACAACAATGAGGAAAATGCCATGAGAACTGGTGCTGGTATCTGATGCACTACGTTGGACGAAGTGAGTACCGTGATGCTGCTGAAGCCACGTAAAGCCGCTGCGCGGCCACGTGGCACGTAAAATCGCCTCTGCTGTTTTGATTCCTCTATCTTTTTGGCGGTGCCACGTGATCGCGCAGCGATTTTACGTGGTGCCCAGGAGAGGACTTGAACCTCCATACCCTTGCGGGTACCAGCTCCTAAGGCTGGCGCGTCTGCCATTTCGCCACCTGGGCACAGTGGTCAGTATACCCAACCGACACGGTTTTCTTTCATGAACGATTGTCGGATAGGAACTCGCGGTATTTCTGTTCAATTGCTTCCAGGGTCTGAGTGCGCTCGTTATCGATCTGATGAGTTATGCGACGCAGTTCGGATTCGGACTGGGCTTTGCGGGCGTAGGCGTCGTTATCGATCTCGGATTTGTGACGCTCCGCAGCTTGTTCTAGGGCGGCTTTGCGTTCCGCCCACTCGTGCTCCACTTGCTTGTGCTTCACGCGCAGCTGCATATCTGCCGCGGCCCGGAGCTGCCCGGCCTGTGCTGGCAGGTGACCGGATACCGAGAGCGCAAATTGCCGCAGCGACTCGTTTTCCACCTGCGCCAGGCGGCTGCGCTTGCCTGTCTCCAACTGGTACTCGCTATTTTTGATGTCGGCATCAATGAGCGCCTTACGGGACATTGCTTCGTGCTCGAGAGCTTTCTTCCGCGCAGTGTCGGCATGAGTAGCGGCGTCCATCTTCGTACGATGGTTGTATTCGGCCTTAGTTCGTTCTCGTTCTTTATCAGATTTCAGTTGATTCTGTCGTTTCTCCATGGCCTGTTTGACAAGCGACGTCTCGTGGAGCTCCTGCATGTACCCCTGCTGCTGCTTGCGGCGAGTGTCACGTACTTTCTGAGTGTTGATAATAAGCTGATCCTGCTTGGCACGGCGCTGATGATCCTCAGCTAACTCCTGTTCGCGCGTCTGCATCATGACCCGATATTCTTTCTTCTTCCCGGTCGACGCCTCTTTCGCATGGATGCTCTTTTCCAAGGATTCATGTGACTCCTTTTCCACCGTCTCCCGATCCTCGCGAATTTTGTCTTTGATTGCCTTTTCTTTCTCCGTCCGCTTCTGACCCATGGCCGCCACGCGCTTAAATTCCTTACTCCGCCCGAGATCGGGCGGAGAGGGGAGAGGCTGAGCCGAAGGATTGATCTTGTTGGCGTCCTGTTGCGGATCCATCCGCTTATTATACCACGAAAATGGCTTCTATCACACGTCTTTCGGAACAAAGAGCTTGGTGAAGTGCGCTTGGTCAACAAAACATTGCGAATGTTTTGAATGAGTTTGTGGTGGGGTGGCCGGATAACAAACTGCTTTCGCAACCATGAATTTCGAATGCTGAAAATTTTGCGATCTCTGGTCTTCATTCGGTGACAAATGTAATGGGAATGCACGCTGAATGACGTCATACTTTTCACCCTCTGGCATATGGAACAAGGGCAATTTTTTCGCAGTGAGAAAACGCCCGATTCCATATAAATCTTCAGGATCTGAAAAGGCTATCGCGAGTCTCTGTGCCGGATTGTGTACCGTACCTTCCATCATCACGGCGCATTGTGTCGGGCTCGGATCGAAGGCAGCCAACAGATCGTTCTTGAGAAAATCGCGCCGACGCTTCGAGCCCATCATCTCACAATGGCCGGCCAACTCATGCACCTGATAATCTTGGACATGAACTCGGACTCCGACGTTGCCGGCGACTTCCATGATCATTTCCCGAAATTCATCGACGAGCCTCTCGGCCAATCCATTGAAGCGAATTGGCGTATCGGCCCGCAAATTTCCCCCAAGTTCGGCGTCTTCATCTCTTTCTGCCCTATCGATGAGCGAATCTCGATATGCAACAACTGCTGAAATATCCGCAGGGAGCAGCATCCCGACGGAAAGATGTGAAGCCATGCTATCACTATTTATTGGACAGATGCAGTCACGTCAAACTGTTTGTGCGCCCTATTCGATCGAGCCCTTTCCCAAGCCATTTAAAGCCTCTCTTCACAACGGACCCCCAGTTCCTTCAGTTGTGCTTCCGGCACCGGCGCTGGCGCCCCAAGCATCAGGTCTTTCGCTTTCTGATCTTTCGGAAACGGGGTCACTTCGCGGATATTGGGTTCTCCGGCCATGATCATCACGACTCGATCGATGCCATAGGCAAAGCCTCCGTGGGGAGGTGCACCAAACTCAAATGCGCGGAGCATGTGCCCGAATCTCTGTTCCTGATCTTGCGGCGAAATACCTAGCATCTCAAATACTTCGGACTGGAGAACGGGATCGTGGATACGGATGGACCCGGACCCGAGTTCGTATCCGTCCAGGACGAGGTCATAGCAGACACTGTGCACCGAGAGTGGGTCGGTCTTGCGTTTCGGCCACTCGGACATGTTGGGGCTCGTGAACGGGTGATGGCTGAAGGTGAGAGAGCTGTCATCCGCTTCCTCGAACATCGGAAAATTCGTGACCCAGAAGAGGGAGTGGATGGAGGTATCGATCAGCGTGAATCGTTTTGCGGCTTCGCTACGAATCCGTCCAAGTGATGCACACGTGATTAAGTACTTGTCCGCACCAAAGAAGAGTGCATCACCAGTTCCTGCCCCCGTGGCTTTCACAAGCTGATCCAGGAAACCTTCCTTGAAGAACTTCAAGAGAGGAGACTGCGGACCATCTTCTTTCATGAGAATGTACGCCAGACCTTTGGCTTTCAGTTCTTTTGCGATTTCCGTCCACGTATCGATCTCGCTGCGCGCAAGGACTGCACCGCCTGGAACGCGGAGTGCCCGGACGACGCCTTCTTTCGTGAGAGCATCCTCGAAGACCTTGAATCCACAGCCTTGGCTTATGTCTGACACATCGACAATCGGCAGGTCATACCGGAGATCGGGCTTATCGGAGCCGTAGGTATCCATCACGTGCTGCCAGGTGTAGCGCTCGATCTTCCCGCCTTTCAATTGCTTTGGACTGCACCGCTTCACGATCTCCAGAATCGATCCCTCGATGATCTGCTGCACATCTTCCTGCTCTCCGAAACTCATCTCGAAATCAAGCTGGAGAAATTCCGGTTGCCGGTCGCCTCTGAGGTCCTCATCACGAAAGCACCGCGCGATCTGAAAGTAGCGGTCGAGTCCCCCCACCATGCAGAGCTGCTTCAGTTGCTGCGGACTCTGGGGCAGGACGAAGAAGTTCCCCGGATACATACGGGAAGGGACGATGTACTCTCTGGCCCCCTCCGGCGTGCCTTTGATGAGACACGGGGTATCGATTTCCAAGCAATCTTGCTCGATGAAATACTTCCGGATGATCTGCAGAATCTTGGACCGAAGTTCCAGGTTTTTCCGCATTCTCGTCCGCCGCATATCGAGGTAGCGATATTCCAGACGCAGGTCTTCTGAAACGTCTTTGTCTGAAGCGATCTCAAACGGAGGAGTTTTGGCCTTATTCAAAATCTCGAGTGCAGTTATCGGAACCTCGATCTCACCGGTTTTCATTTGCTTATTCTCGGTGCCCGGAAGACGCTTCGATACCTTTCCCGTAACGCGCAGTACCCATTCTGGCCGCACTGCCTCCGCGGCTTTGAAGAGCGTCTTATCACTCTCCGGGTGCCCTTCGACTGGTTCGACCAGGCTCACCACAGGTCGCTTCACTCCCTCAGGGTGAAAGACCACCTGTGTCAGGCCGTAGCGATCCCGCAAGTCGATGAAGATCAGTCCTCCATGATCCCGGCGAGAATTCACCCAGCCGCACAGAGTGACAGTTGTGCCTTCATGCTTCGCCGTGAGCTCGCCGCAGGTGTGGGAACGTAACATGAGGGCAGGAAAGTGAGGAAAGGCAGGAAGGCTATTTCGATTGAATGAGCTTCGTAAGGAGGTATGTTAGTCGAGCACAATGATCTTGTATATCATGTTGTTTGGACTCAATCAGATATTTTCGATCGGCAGCAAACTCAATGAAACAGTCGACCTCGACAACGGAACCACGCGCCCGAAAGTAAAAGCTATCACGATGCGCTTTGGTTGGCATCGAGGAACCTTCTGCAATATTAGCCATGACCAAAGTAGCTGCTCGACGGAGTTGTGATACTAAAACGAACTGTTCATCTTTTGGAAACGTTTTCGTTAAATCATAAATTGTATTGGCCAGTTTTTTAGCCTCTTGCCAAACAATGAGCGACCTGAACCCATGGTTGTATTTTCTCTGCATGGGGTCATGCTAGAACCTTCCTGCCTTTCCTGCCATTCCTCACCTTCCCGCCCTTATTTAAACAGCTTCCCCAGCTCCTGCTTGAACTCCTCCACATCCTTGAATTCGCGGTGAACCGAGGCGAAGCGAATGTAGGCGACTTTATCGAGCTTTGAAAGTGCCAGCATGACATCTTTGCCGATCGTGGTACTCTCCACTTCTTCTTTGTTCTTGCCCCATTTTTCTTCCAAGTCCGAAAGCATCTTATCGATATTTTTTTGGGTGACCGGACGCTTGGTGCACGCGATCCAAATCCCGCGTCCCAGCTTACTGCGGCTATAGGGCTCGCGTGTGCCATCGCGCTTGATGACGATGAAAGAAGCCAATTCCTGGCGCTCGAACGTCGTGAAGCGGTGGTCGCACTTGTTACATTCGCGCCGCCTGCGGATCGCCCGTCCATCTTCCGTGAGGCGGGAATCGATCACAGCCGTGTCTTCGTGCTTGCAACGGGGGCAGCGCATAAATCATGGAAAGTATAGTGTGTGTGTAGTTTCTTTGACAGACACCCTATTCATTTCTATAATTAGATTCATGAGCTTATCCCACCGCGAGGAAAGGAGAGATTCGCCCCCAAACAATTCTGGCGCTATGCGTTATCAAACACTCGAAGAATTCACCTTGAATTTGGAGCGATCGCGACACGCATTAGATGAGGTCCGAGTGCTTGCTAAACAAATCCAAGCCACGTTCATGGGACTTGTACTGGGATTCGCTGCAGGCTATGTAACACGAGACTATTGCGACGATGATAGAAGACCTCAGCCAACACAAGGAGCTCCTGAGTCGCAAGCACAACCAGAAGAATCCGAAAGGATGACTACCGTAAGCAACTCTCGCCAAGATACGTCTGTGGACACTGTACAACCTCAAGGTCATGAACTGATAAACAAATACACAGAAAGTTTTTGAATTCCTCTGCAAAATATCCCACACCAAAGGAGCATCCCGTTCGCGGGTGCGGTCGGCTAGAATTCCGGCATGTTCCAGAGGCATCCTTTAGCAGAATGAGGCTCTCATATTCATTACGACGAATTGTGCGAACAGGAGAAAAGTATTTGCCGGTCATGCTTGTGCCCGGGAAGGAATAGAAACACTGTATCGAGTTCAGGGATTACATTCTTTTTTCTCCTTGGATTAGTCATCATGCCGGATCACTGCCATCT
>CAZLUK010000091.1:0-1977 GCA_964562735.1 uncultured Candidatus Peribacteria bacterium | reverse complement strand
GCCGCACTCCGATGCAGATCTCGCGCGTGCAGGTTGAACAGGAAATGATGCGCATGACGGAACGGGACAAGCTGATGGCGGAGTATGCGGCGGGATTGAGGCTGTAATTGTGGGGAATGACGGGGGTAGAATGGTTTCTGTCATGAATGTGCTGCAGGATTTTGAGCGCATACAAAACCCGGCTCCCGTCCCCGAGAGCCGAACTTCATTTGTCGGGATCGAAGAGGTTGCGATGCAGGTGTATGAGCATGTGCATAATTTTGTGAACCGCTACCTGAATTTTTTTGGAGGTTCGGAACATGTCCGTGAAAGAAAAGATCCGGGAATCGTGCCGAGGAACCTCAGCATCATGGAACACCTGGAAGAAATCTGGCTGTTTGCAAAAAACTGCGTTCGCGAAGTGCTCAACGGCAATTATGAAATAGGCGCCATGGGCCCCACATGCGGCGCCGTGCAGCGCGCAATTTTTACGCATTTCCCGAAAAATATTGAGCGGGGCGTTGGTATAGGATCAGGCACGGGCCCCTTTGAACGGGCTTTTTCGGCAAGTTCGAATACGCGACTTTTCAGTAAACTGAAGCGATGGGATGCACTTGAACCGGCACCCGAACTCGCGAATTTCTTTGAAAGAACAGTGAAGGACCCGCGCGTGACCTTGCACAGAAATTTTTCGTGGGATCTGCCGAAAATAGTCCCGGCGGAGTCGGCGGATATGGTGCTCTCAACGGTCCCCAGACTGAATGATGCCGATCAAATCGCATTCTCCAGAATGGCGTTTGATTGCGTACGACCGGGGGGCCGATACGGGCACGGCATTTTTATCGAAATGCCTGAACTGATCGCCGAGGCGACAAGAATTCCACGCCGGCGCATTCAGGTGATATCTATCCCCGGACAAATGCTTCCTCCGTATCCGTACGCCTTCCACATCGTCGATAAGCCGGAAGGTACGCACCCCGTGTACAGTGTCCCCCAATGAAGGCATTGCAGAAAATGCGGACGGCTGCGGCATATCTGAAACACGGCGGTATTCTTTCGCCATTGCAGACGGCGATGTTCTTCCCGCCTTCGGACCGGTTCGTGACGCACCTGAGCGATTTGATTGGGAATGGGACGCAAACCATCCTGAATTTGGGATGCGCAGCCGGGCTGCTGGAAATGAAATTACTTGAACGGGATATGATCGGTGACCTGTGCGTCTCTGTGGATCTGAATGATGATTTTCTGCGCACGATGAAGCGTCATCTCGCTGAGCTGGATGTGCCAGAGGAGAGAAAACGGCGCGTACACGCCGTGCATGACCGTGCGCAGAATGTAGAGAAGATCATCGGAGAACATTTCGGCGAAAAGAAGATTGATTGGGTGTTGATCAGCTTCTCGGTTCGGATCGTGGGGTGGGAAACGACCCGCACGATTCTGCAGGCGCTCGCCCCGCACATGAGCGGCCGCGGCGGCACGATCCTCTACAATTACTTTTCGACGCTGGACCTGATGCAGAGCTGCTTTTCGGAGGTTGCAACGCAAAAAATGAACGCGTGGTGGCGGTTCCCGCGCTTCGATTTAGAGATCAATATCGGCCGTCATCCGCGTGTAGGCACATCGATGACGGTTGCCTGATGCCCCGTTGCCTTCAGGAACGTGACGATCCCGCCATGCGAAATACAGAGTGTCGCGGTGTTGACGAGCGGGTGCACGCACACGGCATCGGCCTTCCACACGGCTTGATCGATGATCACTTCGACGCCGTGAGCAGCATCATTGACGAGACCGAGCAGCGTGACGGATCCGGGTTCGACTCCAAGATGAGATTTGAGGCGCTCGGGTGACCCGAATGAAAGTTTTTGGGTGTCGATGACTTGCTTGAGAGCTTTCAGGTCCACCTGCTTCTCATGCCCGACGGTGACGAGGAAGTGGCGCTTGCCCTTCTCGTCCCGCAGAAACAGATTCTTCGTGTCTTTCCCAGGCATGGGCTCGGTT
>CAZLUK010000090.1:0-14094 GCA_964562735.1 uncultured Candidatus Peribacteria bacterium | reverse complement strand
CCCTGCCACAGACGCGGTGCCAGTCGCCGCCGGCATGCCGGACATCAAGTACGAGTCTGAGATCAAGCCGGAGGATTTGCCGTTTTAATGTTTCTCTACAGATAAACGATCAACCCTCGTCCATTGGTGGCGGGGGTTCTTTGTTGACAGGTACTGAATCGATTTGCGGCGCGCGGACAAATAACATCAACCCATACTTCTGAATATGCTTTTTTAGATCAACACTTTCAATTTCGGAATACGCAAGCATATCGAAAAAATAGGGTAGGAAAGTTTCTTCTTCGAGAGCATTTTTAATCGCTGACAGAGAGCTATGGGAGACTGATCCAAAAAGCGCTATATCGATGTCTGATCCTGGCTTCGCTGTTCCTAATGCCCTAGAACCGAAAAGAACGGCTCGTTCTACTGCGGTATGCTTCGTAAGTATCTTCCGTATGGTTCCCAATTCATCAAGAGTTAATTGCATCTTCATGGAAGCAGAGGAAGAAATCGTTCATGCAGCGCTTCCAACAATGGAAAATATTGGTCGGCAATGCGTGCTTCAATTTGCTTACTGGTCTTCTCATCATATGTATGGGCTGTAAGGTTTCTATCTTGCAAGGCTCGCAGCCAAATATCTCCATTGGAGATTGCTCCATTCTGAAATGCTTGCTTTATAACATCCCTTGGTGAGGGCACTACTTGTCCCTGTGAAGCCAATTCATCTTTGAGTACCTTCCACGCTAACTCAAATGCAACTTCAAAAGCTTGAATAAGAGCTGCTCGCTCAATATCATTTCTTGATGAAAGTGAGACTGTTTTTTTCAAAAATTCGAAAGCTCTATGATAATTCTGAAACCGTTGCCGCACACGAATTTCTTCCATAGATATAGATTAGTTACAGTTTATGCCTGACACAATACTTGGACGAGTTTTTTGTAGAGACGTGCGATTCGCACGTCTCTACAAAAAACGAACCGACCCATCCGGTTCGATAAACCGCATTTCAACTTCCAAATTTTCCGGAACTTTTTTCTTCACCTCATCCACAATTTTCACAGCATCGACATATGTCCCTTCGCCGGTATTAATGAGGAAGTTTGCATGCTTCGGCGAAATTTCAATCCCGCCGACCTTGTAACCGCGAAGTCCCGCGGTTTCGATGAGTTGCCAAGCTGGAGTACCACCGACAGCCTTGAAGCACGATCCGGCTGTCCGGCGGTGCGGCTGCGCCGCGATGCGCCGCTTGAGGAGATCTTCGATATGTCCCTTAATGGCCTTGGAATCGGCTTGGGGAATCTTCAATGTTGCCTCCCAAATAACCGGCGAGCTATGAGCTTTGAGTTTTGAGTTTTGAGCACTGTTTTTAAAAAAGCTATCGCGATATCCAAATTGGCATTCTTCACGCGTGAATGTTTTCCATGAGGCGGCGCTGAACGCCGTAACTGACTCGACAAACGAATCGATCCAGATGCCTTTTGGCCCTTGTCCGGCGTTGCCGAAGATCGCACCGCCGACTGTCCCCGGAATTCCGGTGAGCAACGAAAGATCGATACCTTGGGCTGCGAGTTCATTCAGGAGCAGCGCTATGTTTTTCCCGGCACCGACGGTAACCAGGCCGCCTTCAACCGTGACGTTACCGTACTTTACCTGCACCACAAACGCGTTGACGTCATCAGCAAAAATCATGTTCGATCCACTGCCTAAAACCAAAAAACTAAGCTTGTGCTCGGTGGAAAATCGCACCGCCTCTTCTACCTCTTGCTTAGTTGTCAGTTCAGCAAAATATCGCGCAGTACCGCCAATGCACATGGTTGTCTTAGGTCGAAGAAGAACGTTTTCTTGAATCTGCACCACTCTACCCTACCACACCTGCCTCACCGACTGACTAGATCGGTAACTTTTTCCATGGACTCATAGAGCTTCTCGGTGAAAACACTCTTTTTCTGAGTCTTTTGAAGGAGTGCGACAAGGATGACAACGCCGGCGATGACACCGAGCACGATGCCGAGATCTTTTACTTCGGGCCGGATGCGGAAGAGGATGAGACCGAGGAACACCGCAACGGCGAGAAAAACGCCCGCGATACTGCCAACGCCAAAGGTGACGAGCACGAGCTTCGTGCGGTCTTCCTGCTTGTCCTGCGGAGCGGAGGCGAGCGCGGTGAGGAGATCACTGCCGACTATCACCGGATCAGTCTCACTGCGCTTAAAGAGCACCTGCACCTTGCGCTGCAAAATGAGAGTCACGAATGTCTTGAACGGGACGGAGGTCTTACCCTCGATCACCGCCTTGCCGCTGGTGGAATCGATCTCTACTTCGACATCGTTCATGGTGAGTAGTGTAGCAGATTATCGTCGCCTGAAGTAGAGACGCAAAATTTTGCGTCTCTACAGTGTGAACCGTAGCCGCCGCATTGTCTCTTGTTTCCCTAAAAGCTCCGCCACTTCATACGCGCCCGGTGAGTATTCACGACCGGTTAGCATCGCCCGCAGTGGCCATAGAATTTGACCCTTCTTGAAGCCAGAAGCGGGGAGTGCGGATTCGGTGGCAACGACGATGGAAGCTCTGCTCCAGTTATCTTCAGGTACAGTGTCTAGCTGAGTTTTCAGAAATTCAAGAATGATCGGTACTTGCACGGATTCGACCTTCTGCTTCGGACTTGCGATGAGCGCCATGGCGGGCTGCGGAGCTGCATAGAAATATCCGAGCATCTCGGGGGCCTCTGAAAAAAACGTGATGCGTTCTTGAATGAGTGCAGCACGTTTCAGAAACATCCGATCGTTCGCCGCAGCTGGATATTTTTCGGCCACAAGCGGACGAATGCGGGCGGCGAAGTCATCCACCGGAATCCGACGCATCCACTGACCCTGTAGCCAATCCAGTTTTTCTAAGTCAAATATCGCTCCGGATTTTTGCACCCGCTGAAGTGAAAACACCTCCACAAGTTCAGCAACAGAGAAAAGCTCCTGCTCGGTGCCCGGGTTCCAGCCGAGCATGGCGAGAAAGTTGAGGAGTGCCTCGGGTAAATAGCCTTTCATCAGATAATCCTCGGCTGCAACGTCATTTTGGCGCTTACTCAACTTCGTGCGGTCTTTGTTGAGCAGCAGCGGCACGTGCGCGTACTTCGGAGCCTCCCAGCCGAAAGCTGCAAAGAGAATAATGTGTTTCGGAAGTGAGCTGAGCCATTCCTCACCACGGATTACCAGGTCGGTCTTCATGAGGTAATCATCGACGACGTGCGCCAAGTGATAGGTCGGAAATCCGTCGGATTTGAGGAGCACCTGGTCGTCGATCGTGCGGCCTTTGAACGCGAGTGTTCCATAAATCACATCATCGTAAGTTACCGTTTTATCGCTCGGAATTTTTAGACGGATAACATATTTTTCGCCACTCGCGATGCGCTGCTTCACTTCATCTTTCAGGAGTCCAAAACACGTGCGGTCGTACATCGGTGCCTGACGGAGCGCTTGCTGTTTTTTGCGCATGACATCAAGTCGCTTGCTGGTGCAAAAACAGTGATATGCATGACCGCCTACCAAAAGTTCATCGACGTACTTTCTGTAGATCGCTATCCGCTTGGACTGATGATAGGGCCCATAGTCGCCTTTTTCGATCACCTGTCCCGAGTCATCGAGCATCACGCCTTCGTCAGGAGGAATACCCGCAAGATTCAGTGTGCGGATGATGTTCCCGGTAGCGCCAGCTACTTCACGTGCCTGATCGGTATCTTCGATACGTAGCGTGAATGTTCCCTTCGACTGCTTGGCAACAAGCCATGCAAACAGCGCCGTCCGAAGCGCTCCGACATGTAGAAAGCCGGTAGGGGAGGGAGCGAAGCGGGTGCGCACGGGACGAGTGAGTAGTTGGTAGTTGGTAGTGAGTAGTATGACAGAGAACTGACAAAAATAGTTTCTTGCTACTCACTACAACCTACTCACTACTCACTCTTGTACGACCTTCACATCGAACGTGACCTTATCCTTCGGATTATCTGTTTCGTTGTGCGGAACGCGGGCAATCGTGTTGACGATGTCCTGACCCTGAGTGACGTGTCCGAAGATCGTGTATTTTGGCTGGAGCGGGTAATCGACATCCATGATGAAGAACTGGCTGCCGTTTGTGTTAGGACCACTGTTGGCCATGGCGATGACACCGGCCTTATAACCCGTCTTATACGTCGGTGAGTCGATTTTGATTTCGTCCTCGAACATTTCACCAAAAATGCTCTTGCCGCCGGAGCCGTTGCCATTTGGATCTCCGCCCTGAATCATGAATCCTGGGATTACGCGGTGGAACGTGAGTTCTTTATAGTAGCCGCTGGAAGCGAGTGCCATGAAGTTTGTGACGGTCTTCGGGGCAATATCCGCATCGAGCTCGAGTGTGATATCGCCTTTGTTCGTCTTGATGACAACCTGGTGCTTGCCTTTCATGATAACGCCATCCCACTTCCAAGCGCTGGAAGACATAGAAGATGAAGTGGAAGCAGTCATGGCATCAAAAGAGGAAGAACTAGAAGACAGAGCAGAAGAATCCGTTTTGGGTGTAACTTGCGTTTGCGGATTGCACGCGGCGAGGCCGAGGGTCAGGGAAATCGCCAGGAGTGTAAAAATGTTCTTCATAGAATTGGGGTAAAGGACGGATCATGATTCTAACCGCGTACTGTCAGCGCGTCCAGAATGATCTGCGCTACTTTGGCGGCGGCATCGGCGGGGAGAGCTTTCGATAGCGACTGGCCCATCTTTACGCGGCGAGCGGGATCGGCAAGCAGACGACGTACGACGGATGGAAGCTCGGCCAAACGATCCTGTGGCAAGAGTTCAACTGTCTGCCGGGCGACCAAGAATTCGACATTCCGGATCTGATGATCGTGCGCGACCCCCGGGAGCGGAATGACGATAGCGGCTTTTTTGAGGGCGGCGAGTTCGGAGAGTACGCCGGCTCCGGCGCGAGTGACTATAAGATCTGAAATTCCATATAAATGTGGAAGCTCACCCAGCACTGTCGTTCGTGAGAAATATCGGGCGTGCTGCCTACTGATCGATTTTTTCTCGCCCGTAAGATGGATGACGTCGGCGAGATTCAAGAGCGCATCGAAATTCTTGGCGACTGCCGTATTGAGGGCCACCGATCCCTGGCTTCCACCGATGATCATGAGAACTGGGCGGCGTCCAGAGAAACCGGTGATACGCTGGCCGGCCGAGCGCGATCCTTCCAAGACGGAATGGCGAACCGGATTACCAGTCTGAACCGCTTTGCTCCGGAGAGACTCTCCGAACGCCGACTCTGGAAAACCAGTGCAGACGTATCGTGCAACTCTACCGATGATGCGGTCGCTGAGGCTTGGAACGCTGTCGGAGGAATGCAGAAGGATCGGGATCCGTAATAGATAACCCGCGATGCACACCGGGACGCTAACAAACCCGCCCTTACTCATGATGAAAACCGGTTTGCGGCGCAGGAGATGTATGAACGATTCGAGAAAAGATACGACGAAGAGCACTGGAAATGTGAATATTCTGAGCGACAACCCCCGGGGGAATTTTCCCGCATGAATGACGAAGTACGAGCGACCCGCTGCTTTGAGCGTATCGACTTCGTCCGTCCGGGCTCGGCAGATGAAAACGGGCTTCAGTAAAGGATTTTTTTTGGTGACGGCATCCGCCACTGCCAAAGACGGCATGATGTGGCCGCTACTGCCTCCGCCGGAAAAGATGATAACACTTTCGGCCATAGATTAGCGGTGGATAAACCGACGGAGCGTTCCGGTGTGTTCGCTGCGATTGCGACGGCGAATGGAGACGTCTTCTTCGGTGGAATGCATGGAGATATTGAGGAGCACGCCGACTCCGGCCAATGTAGCCAGCAGCGACGACCCGCCGTAACTAATAAATGGCAGGGTGAGGCCGGTTATCGGGAAGAGTGATAGATTTACGCAAATATTTAACAGCGTCTGGAACGCGATACAGGTTGTGATGCCGGTTGCGACCAGGAGACCGAATCGATCCGGAGCGTTACGGGCCACGCGGTAGCCGCGGTAAACAAAGATGCCGTAGAGCGAGAGCACGATTAGCAGCCGGAGGAAACCCAGTTCTTCGGCCATAGCAGCAAATATCGTGTCCGACTGGACCTCCGGAAGGTAACCAAATTTTTGGATCGATTTTCCATACCCAACCCCAAACATCCCGCCGCTGCCGATGGCAATGAGTGCTTGATACACCTGGAATCCGATACCCTCACGGTAGGTCTCGTCACCCGGATTAAACAAGATGTGCAGGAATACGGTGAAACGGTTACGGATGTAATCTTTATTTAGGATCACCGGCAGCCCGAGGAATCCGGCCACTCCGGCGCCGAGCAAAAGGTGGAGGATATTGCCGCCGGCCACGAAGAACATCACCGTAGCGATGACCGAAAAGACCAGAAATGAGCCAAGATCCGGCTGAATGGCGACGAAAAATGTCGAGATGCAAAGCAGCAGCACGAACGGGATAAACCCTTCCTGGAACGTGGCGATCAGCGACTCTTTTTTCTGAAGCCACACTGCTAGATAGAACACCAGTGAGAGCTTCAGAAATTCGGAGGGCTGAACCGAGAATGACCCGATTTGCAGCCAGCTCTTGGCCGTACCGTATTGATTGCCGATGCCCGGTACGAACAGGATGATGAGAAAACCCATATTCAAAAGGAACAGGGTGCGGGCGTGCCGCTGCCAGAAATGGTAGGGAATAATGCTCGTGATGCCGAGTGCTGCGAGCGAAATGAGCATGTGAATGAAGCTCCGCCACAGATAAAAGGCGTTGCTGGGTGCCTCCCAGCTGCCACTATCCACAAACCGCTGCGTCAATTGGAAGCTCTGATACACCGAGACGCTCGCGATCATGGCCAGACCGAACAAGGACAAGCCGAGCGCGATGCCGAGGAGAAGAAAATCTGCTCGCTTAAACATGAAGTCGCAGTATACCGCACGAAGACGACCGCGCCCATCGGGTAGACTGCCGCTATGCTCATCCTCCTCATCACCGCTCTCCTCGCAGCCGTGTTTTCGTTCGCCTCGGGCCTGCTAGCCGAACGTCTCACAGAGCCCATACATCTACTTGGAACATTCGTTGCGCTTCGCCTCTCATATAATCCCGGGATCGCTTTCGGTATCAGTATTCCGTCTCCGTGGCAGGAGATCATTATCGTCACGGCACTCGCAGCGGTGTGCGTCTTCGCGATCAAATCGAAGCCGGACCGGCTTGCGTCCGCGGCGTTTGGACTCATCATCGGCGGAGCAACTACGAACATTATCGACCGCATTTCAGACAGTTTCGTGACGGATTTCATCTCCATCGGAACCTTCCCGATCTTTAACCTCGCCGATAGCTGCATCACGGTCGGTGCGGGGATGATGCTCACTCAAGCCTATTTTAAAAAACAGAAATAGGGAACTTCTGCAAAACTCTCTTTATCCGCAGCCGCGATTCCCGCCTTCGCCTCTGGGCTTCGGTGGGCAGGCGTAAATCGTGGTTCCGGTGGCACTAAACAGCGGTTTGCGAACCGCTTCTGCGGGATGAGGGGGATTTTTCAGAGCTTTTATAGATGTTATCGATCCATAATTTATTTAAACAAATTTGAATTTTATGTCAAGTTCGGGTATAGTCCGGATCTATGCTGACCAAACCGAGACAAATTGCACGGGGGGGAAACCCCATCGAGGAGGCCTCTAAACGGCTTCTATCTAAGAAGAAAGAAGGATCAATCGACGTCCGCTACCGTATCCAGGGCGGCTGGCCGCTTAGGGGAATTGTGAAGGTTGGAGGCTCAAAGAATGCTTCGCTGCCACTCCTGGCTGCAACTATCTGCTGCAAGGGCGACTGTGAACTACGGAACGTTCCAAGACTTAGGGACATCGATACGATGCTCGAGATTCTGATGTTCTTGGGGACAGATGTTCGTAGGGATGGTACGACGGTAATTTTAAATACGGATAAGGTGACCAATAAACCAATCTCACATGCTCTCGTAAGCAAGCTTCGCGGTTCGATTGTTCTGCTCGGGCCGATGCTGGCGCGCTTCGGCGAAGTGCAGATGTCCTACCCGGGCGGCTGCGTACTCGGGAAACGCCCGGTAGACGCACACGTCATGGCCTTCAAACAAATGGGGGCCGATGACAAGAGCACGCCGGACACTCTGCGGTTGGTAGGGAAGCTGCGGGCCGGAGAAGTGGTCCTCCCGGAATTTTCGGTGACCGCGACCGAGAATATTCTCCTGGCTGCGGCCCTCACGGAAGGGGAAACGACGATCGAACTCGCCGCCGCGGAACCGCATGTGCAGGACGTGTGCAAATTTTTGGGTGAACGTGGAGCTGGGATCATGGGTATTGGCTCCCACAGTATCGGGGTTGCATCCTCCGGGAAGCTGCTGCCTGGAGGGACCCACACCGTCATCTCGGACTACCTGGAGGCCGGAGCACTGATTCTTGCCGGCATTGTGAGCCGCGGACAGGTCACTGTCCGCGGCGCGGACCGATCGCATCTTACATCATTTTTAGGGGCACTTAAGCGGGTCGGCGCTGCGGTTACATGTGTCGGTAAAGACATTGTTGTGGACGGACGGCATACGGCACTCAAGGCGACCCGCGTGCAGACGAATATTTTTCCAGGATTTCCCACCGATCTACAAGCCCCGTTCGGGGTCCTGCTCACGCAGGCCGAGGGAGTAAGCCGCCTCTTCGAAGTATTGTTTGAGGGACGGATGGCGTACCTCTACGAGCTCGAGAAAATGGGCGCACACATCGAGATTCTTAATTCGCACCAAGCGCTGATAATCGGCGGGAACAAGCTCCGTGGTCGGACCGTCCCGAGTAACGACATTCGCGCCGGCGTCGCTATGGTAATCGCCGGCCTGGCCGCGGAAGGAGAAACGATTGTAACGGATGTCCAGTACATTGAGCGGGGCTATGATCGTCTAGAAGAGAAGCTGCGGTCGCTCGGAGCTGATATTGTGCGGGAGGAGGTGTAAAAATCGTTTCTGGTTTGCTCGCTTGTTTGTTCGTTTCTGCTGGTAACGAGTAACAAGTAAACGAGAAACATTCTTCCCCTTTCCAGCGCCCGCTTCTATACTCCGCACATGATCACGTTCTCCTCGGTAGAAGGCTCGGCCTGCTCAGTGAAAACTGACACAGCAACGTTTGAAGTCTTCCCGGCCAAAGTGCCGAAGGACACGTGGTGTCTCTTGAGTCATCCCGAGGAGGAACTCCTGAACAAACAGGCAATTAACTGGCCGGGCGAATACGACTTCGAAGGGGTCACGGTTCGCGCGGTCGGACAGGAAGCTGGCAAGCAGGTTTCGTATGCGTGTCATACGGAAAATATTCGCATTGCATTCGTAGACACACCCGTATTGGACTGGACCGATACCGAGATCGAGAAGCTCGGTGACATAGACGTGCTCGTCATCGCCGCAGATAACCCTAAGAAGATCACTCCACTCATCGAAGCCGTCGATCCGCGGGTCATCATCCTCTTTAAAGTGAAAGGAGGCGACCTGGCCGGTACCGCCAAAACCTGCGGTGCGACTTCCGTGCAACCCGTTTCGGAATACAAAGTAAAACTGAGCTCGCTGCCGCAGGATTCCAGACAGGTCGTGGTGCTCAAGTAAATCACCTCGCGATGATGTAGTTACTCACGAATCGGCTGAGGCTCATTTGATATTTCTGCAGACAGAAGGCAGAAAGGGGCAGGAAGGTGAGGAAGGGCAGGAAGGTGTAGCAAAGAGAAGCAAAACCTTTCTGCCTTTCTTGCCTTTTCTTACCTTCCTGCCTTCCCGCTTGGGGAACTTTTAATGACATCAGCCGATTCGTGAATTCATTCTCTTTGGCGGCTGGCTCTTAAAACACAATGAACAAGCGAGAATTAGCATGGCGGCCGGTACCATCATCTGGCGATAAAACGATTCGGCATTGAGCAGGAATCGCACGTTCGGTGTGCAGATGTAGATGAAGAGAATCTCAAGAAACATCGCTGAGCCCCAGAGAAGCAGCGGCAGCTGATGACGTTTCATGCCCGGATGTTTTCTCCATCCTGTGAACAAGATAACCGGAACTAGGACTGCGAGCGCGTACCACGTCACACCGAACGATCCGCGGCCAAACAGCCCGAGCAGCGCCTCTTTCACGCCTTCCGGATGCAGCTGTAAGAGCGTATCCGAGCTGTGAGGCGTTAGTGATAGTCCTTTCAGCCATGCAAAGACTGGCCAGGGAATAGAGAGGGCGAAAGCGACGATGATTGCTGGCAATGCGGCTTTCCAGGCCGGTTTGTTTTTTCTGCAAATCAGGGTGATCGTAAGCAGCCATGTCAGCAGGCCAAAAACCAATCCCTCAGACTTGGTCCACACCGCTGCGGCGACAAAAATCCCTGAAAGTACGAGCCAGCGGTTTCGTCTCGCACTCGTGCTTTCGATCCAAATACCGAGGCAGATGATTGATAGCAGCAGATACTGCAGAAGATTCAAATCGCCGTAGCCCTGCGCCAGATGCAGACCGATGAGTGGAACTGCAATGATCAGTGTGATGCTTGCAAGCGAGTGTGCATTGCAGCGAAGCTTCCGGATCAGGAGATACAGTGCTCCCAATGTCGCAACGCTCAGTAGGTACAGGATTGTGTTTGCGGCCGTATCATTCCAGCGCGGTTGACCTTGGTTTGCCGTAATCTGTAGCGCATGGAAGAGGAACGGATACTGCGGCTTGGCCATGCCGCGGGCTTCCGTCGGATCAAAGGCGATGCGCTGATCCATGAACGAAATCTCGGAACGCATCGTCCAGTTTGTAGCGCTGTCGTACTGGACTGTGGGGAGCCACACTGCGTGAACGGCGCTGTACGCTACGTTCCCGGCGATGAGTATGAGTGAGGTGATGATGACTGTGCGCTGTGTCCGGCTGAGCGGCGGTTTCGGTTGTTTGTCCAAATATTCCAGATCCATGAGGAGTAGCGGACGATAATAGATCAGCAGGATGATCGCCGCGATGATCGCGAGGTGTCCCAAAAAAACCGTTACAAGCGTGAGCCGAATGCCGGTCACCGTGTATGCAAACACCAGACAAACGTTCACGAATGTCCCGAGTGGCAGCCCGAGCGCTATCGCAAGCGCCAGCTTTGCCTCCGGCAGCAGCACCATTGCAAGTGCCGTTCCTACAATCAAAAGGAGTAGGAATGTTTCTAAAAATGGGATGAAGCTAAGCGTCATGGGATGAGCGTGAAGAGAATCGAACCATCGGGGAAACTGGAGAGCTTTTCGGCTTGGAAAACCAGATCGTCGCAGCGCATGAACTGTTTGCCGATACCGGCTGCGGTGATTGTTTGCATGCTCCAGTTCATGGAATTCATCACGAGCACGTAATCTGCGATTTTGGCGTAGGCGCTGTCCGATGATACTCGTACGGGATACGCGAAGTATCTGAGGAGCTTTTCCTTGTAATTCGTTCCACTGCGACAGACGAATACCGTCGTTCCGGCCTCATCTTTTCGGTTCTTTTCTGCGAGTGAGAGAATGACAGGCGCAATCAGGTGTACTGAACCGGTTTCGTCATAGACGCCGTTACGGTAACCGGAGAGATGCTCTGAGGAGAACCGTAACAAATCGAGTCCGAATCGGAGACCGTACGCGGCCTGGAATATAAGGAGCACACACACGATCGCTATTAACTTTTGATCCTTCTTTGCCAGTGCCGCCGCGGTGATACTCGTAAGCAGGAGCAGGATCCCAGCCACCAGCGTTGCATCCATGGAAAACAGGCGGTAACCCCGTAGCGCGTGATAACTACTCGGTGTGTACGGTTCTTGAGTAAGCAAATGCCGGAAAAAGGTCGAGACGATTTTTGGAGCTGATGTCGGCAAAAAATCTATCGTCAAAAAACCGGCTTTAGTGCCTTCGTCTTTCGTCAGTAAATGCAGCAGCCATTTTGTCGGGCGCGGAGTCCAGCCCGGGGAAACAGTGAGATCGATATCGGCGACACCTTCATCTGTGGACGGGAGTGTCAGCATTAGGAAATCCGTGGGGACATAACTATCCGTCGTGGAGAGCGGCACCATGTAGATGGTAAGAGGTGCTGACGTTTGGTACGTAAGCCGCAGGGTGCCGCCGCGGCCTTCTATATTGGTGGAAGCCCGACCTTTGTTCTCCCGGAGTGCCTTTTCCACTGGCGCCGAAGAATCCACAGTGCTCGGTGTGATATACAGAATCTGGGCCCATACGGACGCAGGAGTTATTATCAGCAGAGTCGCGCAGACTATTTGAGCAAACAAAAACTTCCGGGGCCGCATGCGGTTATTATCGCACGTTTAGTTTGCTACGCAATTGAATGTCCGTTTTACAAAACGCCCCACCCGATTTTTGCCATTAATGTGAAGTCGGTTGATGACAAAGTTAAGCAGGTTACAAAAGCCGGGGGCACAATCGTGGTCGCGGACCCGGAAGGAACGGTGATCGGGCTCTGGGAGGATGCACCGAAGAAGTAGAGATGTGTTTAGGGAGCCTCTGAAAAATCCCTCTCATTCCGCAGCAGCGGTTCGCAAACCGCTGTTTAGAGGCACCGGAACCACGATTTGCGAATCGCGGCTGCGGGTAATAGGATAACGCTGTTCGGGACGTAGCTCAGTTGGTAGAGCGCCTGGTTTGGGACCAGGAGGCCGCGAGTTCGAGCCCCGCCGTCCCGACCATTTCTGATGAACGATGCCCCCCTCGCATACCGGCTCAGACCGAAAACTCTCGACGAATTTTTCGGACAGACTGAAGTGCTGGGTGATGGCACGCCGCTCAGGAAATCTATCGAACAAGACATGCTGTCATCGGTGATTTTTGCAGGTCCTCCGGGCACCGGAAAAACGACGCTTGCCCGCATTATTGCAGAAGCGACTAAAGCAAGCTTCATCCAACTGAATGCGGTCACGAGCGGCGTGAAGGATCTTAAAGAGGTTTGTGCGCAGGCTGAGCTTCTGAAGACATCACTCAAACAACGAACAGTGCTCTTCATCGATGAAATCCACCGCTTCAACAAATCGCAACAGGATGCGCTTTTGCCATCGGTTGAAAATGGCAATGTCATCTTGATCGGCGCAACGACTGAGAATCCGTACTTTTCGGTTAATAGCGCTCTGATTTCACGCTCGCAGGTGTATCTTCTGAAGCCACACTCGGTTGCGGATCTCATGAAAATTCTGGAGCGGGCCATTGCAAGTCCGGTCGGGTACGGCGGCAAGATCCAGATGCATCCGGATGCCGTACAAAAAATCGCCGAGAATGGCAACGGTGATGCACGTATCGCACTCAATTTGCTTGAGATGGCGGTGCTCATGATCGGTGCCAAAATCAGCCGTGAAGATGCCGATAAGCTACTCCGGCAGCGTAGCCTGCGTTACGACAAAAAAGGCGAGGATCACTACGATACGATTTCTGTGTTTATCAAAACAATGCGAGGTAGCGACCCGGACGCCGCACTCCTCTGGATGTACAAGATGCTACAGTCCGGGGAGGAGCCCAGGTTCCTCTTCCGCCGTATGGCTATCTTCGCATCCGAGGACATCGGTAACGCCGATCCGCGGGCACTTCAGATTGTCGTATCGGCATGGCAAGCGTTTGAAATGGTCGGTATGCCGGAGGGTGACTTTTTCTTGGCGCACGCTTGCATCTATCTGGCGCAAACGCCGAAGAGTAATGCCGTGTACATGGCCAAGGAAGCCGCCAAGATGGCGGTAGAGCAGACTATCTCCCTTGAGGTGCCGATGCAGCTCAGGAACGCGCCAATGAAAGCGATGCGCGAAGAGCACGGCTACGGTCTCGGGTACCAGTATCCGCATAATGCTAAAGATGCAGTCGTGCGTGAAGATTATTTTCCGATCGGGTTTTCAGGTGTACGTAGTTTCTATCAGCCCTCGGACAGAGGATTTGAAACTGAGGTCAGGGAGCGTATGCAGAAAGCAAAAGAGGCGATAGAGTAAGTGGTCACTGAGTCTGTAATCGAAAAAAACTCATCATTCTTCAACGGGAGCGGGTTTCCTACCCGCGGTTGGAGAGTCTCAGCTATGATCAACAAACGCAGGTAGGAAACCTGCTCCTGTATGTGGAAGTGATTTC